>CAZXHG010000072.1:0-37697 GCA_964639985.1 uncultured Rickettsiales bacterium | reverse complement strand
GTACGTGGCGCCCTCGGAGGTGTCGATGGAGGTGTCGCCGTTGGCTAAGCGGTCCATGAACGCGTAGTACATCACCCCCCGGTCCCAGCCCGAGGCCTCCTCCACCCACAGGGGTACGAACACCTGCTCTGCGGCACGTCCCGCGTCGTCCTCGGCGTCGAGACGGATGGTGTAGCGCCCCTGGGACAGGCCGGTCAGGGCCACCTCGAAGCCGTCGCCGGTCCAGGCGTCGGCGATGTCCTCGCCATCCAGGGTGGCGGTCCAGGACGCGGCCTCGTCGTCGGCGCAGCCTGACCTGTACTCCACGGCCAGGATCACGTCGCCTGCCCCGTGGTCGATGTCCAGCTCGTCCACGACCAGGCGCGGCTGGTCGAAGTCCCGCACCACGAACATCGAGTTGCAGCTGTCCTCCCCCGCGGTGCAGTCCTGGGTCCAGCTGGTGTCGTCCGGCGCCTTGTAGCCCTCGTCGCAGTGGATCAGCCCGGAGCGAGGATCGCAGTTCCACGCCTCGTAGGCGCCGTCGAGCTCGACGAACTTGTACGGGTAGGCGCCCGGCTCGAATTCGTCGCCCGGGATGTAGATCTCCCACTCGCCGGAGTGCTTCTCCTCCATCACATGGGACTCGGTGCTCCAGTCGTTGAACGGCCCGGCCACGGCCACCACCTCGGGGTCGGTCTGGGCCTCGTACACCAGGGTCACGCCACAGGGATCGACGAACGGGTCGACGGTGTCGTCGTCGTCATCGTCGTCGTCGCCCGGCTCCCCCACGATCACCTGTACGTCGGTCTCGTCCTCCTGGTCGCACTGATCGCGTACGGCCAGGGTCACCCAGGCCTCCCCCTCCCACTCGGGCTGCGCCTGCAACAGCAGGGTCGAGTCCTCGACCCAGGCGATCAGCCCGGACTCGTCCGAGTCCGCCTCGAACGCCAGGTCGCCGCGATCGTCGCTGATCCAGTCCAGCAGCTCGTAGCTGCCCTCCCCCTCCTCGAGCTCGAAGGGATCGAACTGCAGCCACGTCGGCGGATCGCCGCAGCAGCCGGCCAGGGCCAGCAGGGCGAGGGGGACGATGATCCGGTGCATGGGGGCCTCCCGAGACGTGGCCCCTTCTATACCCCTATTCGTCGATCGATCCCACAGTTCAGGGTGCGTCGCGCAGCCGGGTCACGAACAGCGCATCGAACCCGATCCCCCCCAGCGGCTGCTTACACACCACCCCCCCGGGCGCTGCGTGCAGCACCAGTTGCTTCCCCTCGTCCACGTACATCCCGGTATGCCACGGCCAGTACCGGACGCCATCGCGAACCATCAACGGCTCGTCCGGGATCTCGTACCCCGCGGACAGGAGGTACAGCACGTCCCCCCGCTGCAGCGTCGCCACGTCCAGGTCCTCGACGAGCACCCCGTCGAGCCCCTCCACCGGGGTCCCCAGCATCCCGCTCGCCACGATCTTCGACGGGTCCACCGGGAACTCCCGCCACGCCCTCCCGGTCTCCGGCCCGTACGCCAGGAACAGGATCCCCAGGCAGTCGATCCCCGGATTCCCCCCCGTGTTCCGCCCACCCCAGCGATACGGCTCCCCCAGATAGCTCTCCGCCCGCGCCACGATCCGCTCCACGGTCGGCGAGGCCACCGGGATCGAGGTCAGTGCGACCAGGGTCGCTACGAGGGAAAAAGGGACGCTCATAAGTTCATAAGTTCCGCACCCAGAACTTATGAACTTATGAGCGTCCCTTTTTCTTCCCCCTTGATCCGGGGGGCCCCCTCGGGTATCCCCCGCTGGCGGACGAGGACACCTTCAATGGAACGAGCGATGCAACAGATCACGAACGCGTCATGCGTGCGCGCGATGGCCCTGGTGGCGATCGCGGTGATCGTCGGGGCGCCCGGGTGTGCCAGCGACGACTACATGGCCCTGTACTCCACGGCTCCCAAGGCGCCGTCCCTGGACTGGGACGCGATCGAGGACCTGGACCACATGGGGCCGACGATCATCGACCAGGGGGTCAACTTCTGCGTGTTCTCCGAGAACGCGACCCGGATCGAGCTGGCGCTGTTCGACGAGCCCGATTCGTCCCAGCCGACCCAGCAGTTCCTCATGGAGCAGTACGGCGACGTGTGGAACCTGTACGTCGAGGGGCTCGGCGTGGGGCAGCACTACGGGTACGTGGCCTGGGGACCCAACTGGGAGTACCGGGAGGACTTCTATCCCTACTCGGTGCTGGGGTTCTCGGCGGACGCGGACTCCGACGGCAACCGCTTCAACCCCAACAAGCTGATGCTGGACCCGTACGCCAAGGGCTACCACCGGGCCCACGACTGGCTGGCTGGCAGCGCAGCGTCCGGGCCGTGGCGCGACGAGTCCACGTACGCGGCGGGGTCCAAGAGCGTGATCGTGGCCTCGGACTACGAGTGGGGCGCCGAGGAGGAGGACTACCGGCAGCGGCGGGCCGACGACGGCGTACACGGCTGGAACGACCTGATCATGTACGAGGTGCACGTCAAGGGATTCACCAACAACAGCGCATCGGGCGTGGAGCACCCCGGCACCTACCGCGGCTTCGGCGAGAAGGCCGAGTACCTGGCCGACCTGGGCATCACCGCGGTGGAGCTGCTGCCGATCCACATGAAGGAGCACTCCCTGGGCGGCTACTGGGGCTACTCCAACCTGTCGTACTTCGCCCCGGAGATGAGCTACTCCGACGAGTACCTGCGCACGGGCGAGCCCTTCGAGGTGATCGACGAGTTCAAGTACATGGTCGAGGAGCTGCACAAGCACGACATCGAGGTGATCCTCGACGTGGTCTACAACCACACCGGCGAGGGCGGGCTGTGGCAGGACCGCTTCTGCTACGGCACCGACCCGGAGACCGACTGCTACGACGTGCGCTGGGAGGAGGTCACCTCCATGTTCAGCTATCGCGGGCTGGACAACAGCGCCTACTACTTCGTGCACGAGGACGGCCACCAGTTCATCGACCACACCGGTGTGGGCGGCGACTTCCGCGCCAGCTATCGGCCGGGCAAGGCCCTGATCCTCGACTCGCTGCGGTGGTACGTGGAGGAGCTGCACGTGGACGGGTTCCGCTTCGACCTCGCCGCGGTGCTGGGCCAGGACCCCAACAACCCCGACAAGTGGGATCCCTCCAACGCCGTGCTGCAGGAGATCGTCGACGACGAGCTGCTGCAGCAGTACAACACCCGCCTGATCGCCGAGCCCTGGCCCTGGGGCAGCCACTCCGACTACACGGGCAGCAACGGCAACTACCTGGGCGACTACCCCTCGTCGAGCAACGACCCGGACATCGCCTTCGCCGAGTGGAACGGCGGCTTCCGTGACTGGTGGCGGCGGTTCATCAACGACCCCTGGGACGAGTACTACGATCTCGACGAGCGGGAGTACTGGGAGACGGTCAACGGCGGCGAGGCGATCACCGGCTCGGCCGCGCTATTCGGCGACGACGGCCGCGGGCCACAGCACAGCATCAACTTCATCACCGTGCACGACGGCTACACGCTGTACGACCTGTTCAGCTACGACGAGCCGCGCAACGCCTGCTCGCCGGTCAACCCGATCTGCTGCGAGTCGCCGTTCAGCGTGTGGTGCGAGTGGCAGTACCACGCGCCCCACGGCTACGGCGAGAAGGACTGGGGCGGGGACAACGAGCCGCTCAAGCGCCAGCTGATGCGCAACGCCTACGTGGGCATGATGATCTCCCACGGCACGCCGCTGATCCTGGGCGGCGACGAGTGGATGCGCACCCAGTTCGGCAACACCAACGCCTACTCCCAGCAGTCGGACAACGACGCCAACTGGTTCCGCTGGGGCGAGTGGACCAACGACTCCACGTACATGCGGCACCGCATGCACGACTTCGTGACCAAGGTGATCCAGTTCCGCAAGGACCACGCCGCCGCGCTGGCGCCCGACGACTTCGACGCGGTGAACGTGGACTGGCGCAGCCCGTACGACGCCAACGCGTCGGGCTCGGCCGACTGGGAGTCCCGCTCGGTGATCGTGCTGTACGAGCCGCAGGACGGGGGCAAGAAGGTGGCCGCGCTGGTCAACATGGAGGACTTCGACCTCGACTTCGGCGTGCCGCCGGGGGACTGGTCCCTCGCCATCGACACCCAGTGGTGGTACGACGCGCCGGGCAACTCGTCGGAGACCGAGGGCTGGTTCGCCGACCACCCCGACGCCGATCCCTACGCGTCGCGCAACATCGACACCAACCCCGACAGCGAGGTGAGCGGTACGTACGGCGTCAAGGCCCGCTCCATCGTCGTGATCGTCGAGAACTGAGGAGGGCGGCACCATGCGACGACCGATCCTGCTGCCCCTGCTCGCAGCGCTCGCGCTGCCCGGCGCCGCCCACGCCATCGGCGCGGACGTGGCCGGCTACTTCCGGGTCTCCACACGCCCGGACTTCCAGGGCGGCGACGGCACCCTGGGCTACTGGAACCTGTACGGCCGGCTGCTCAACGAGGGGCCCTACGGCGCGCTCGAGCTGCGTCTCGACCTGCTGGAACCGACCGGCACGTCGACCGACGTGTGGACCTCGGTGCACACCAAGTTCGAGGGCGGCTCCGTGGGCAACGCCACCCCCTCCGACGGCTCCCTGGCCGACATCCGCATGTCCGAGCTGTACGTGCAGGCTGGCAACATCGTGCTGCCCAACGTCACGTGGCAGGTGGGCACGCTGGACACCTACTTCGGCACCCTGGGCCTGTACGACATGTGGCCCGCCCGCATCTTCTTCGAGACGGTCGGGCTGTCGGGCCGCTGGCGGTACAACGACGTGGAGCTGCTGCTCGGCCTGGGCGACTCGGGGTTCAACCTCAAGCGGGGCGAGTACAACACCATCCTCACCGCGGGCGGCACCTTCCGCGTGTCCATCGCCGGCCACCTCGAATTCGGCCTCGGCGGCCAGTACCGCTACGAGCCGCGGGCCGCGGGCAACGTCAACGCCCCGTACCAGACCCCGGGCGTGGACTACGAGGACTTCGTGCGCGGCGAGGTGGTCGAGTCCTGGGTCGAGGACAACCCCGACCGGGAAGACTACTTCCCCGACCCCGAGGCCCGCTCGGCTGCCTCGTACAAGGTGATCGGCTACCTCGGCTTCGGCGACTTCGGCCCGCTGAAGTGGAACAGCCTGTACGCCAACGTCCAGCGCGTGCACCCCGAGACCTCCTACACCGAGTGGCTGGGCAGCGACGAGTACACGATCTACGTCAACGACCTCACCGACGAGCGCTACCAGGTCAACCTCGGCAACGAGCTGCAGATGACCATCGTGCCGCGGCGGCTCGACATGGCCTGGGGGCTGGTGTGGGGCAACTACTGGGACGTGGACAACGACATCGCGCCGGGTGAGCACGACCGGATGTTCATCTCGACCGTGCTGCGTATACAGGTGTACATGACCCGCACCCTGCACTTCCTGGCCGAGGGCAGCGCCGCGCGGGAGCACTCCAAGCAGGGCAACGCCTACCGCGAGCACTGGGACTCGATCTTCGCCAACACCGACGGCATGCCCGACAGCGAGGGCCTGGAGTACGGCGACACCGACACCCGCCACACCTACCAGGGCAAGTTCGGCTTCGTGCTCAACCCGCTGGGGCCCGGCATCTTCGTGCGGCCGTCGCTGCGCATCCTGTACGGGTTCCAGTACAGCAACCAGAACAACGCGTTCGGCAACAACTTCGTGGAGTCGATCGACCAGTTCAACGAGTTCGGCAACGTGGAGCGGCACTGGCACCACGTGCTCGCCCTGGAGACGGAGGTGTGGTTCTGATGCGCGCTTCGCTGCTGCTGTGTGTGCTGCTGGGCCTGACCGTGTGCTCGTGTCTGCCCAAGGCGACCGGGGTGCAGGCCCCCTCCCCCCTGGACGTGGCCGTGGTGGCCGTGGCCTCGTACCCGGACCGCCCCGAGGTGGACGGGATCCCCACGGCGCTGGCCGACGCCCTGACCGAGACCCTGGACGCCAGGAACCTGCAAGGCGAGCTGGTGCCCGCGGCCGATTTCACCGAGGTGTTCACGGCGAAGCGGCACAGCCAGCACCGGCTGTCGTGGCTGGCCGAGGAGCGCTCCAGCGCTGACCTGGTGCTGCTGGTGGAGGTGGAGCCGCGGTACTTCTCGCTGCTGTCGGGCCGCTACCGCTGGACCGTGCACGCCACCATGACGCTGGCGCGGCCCGGCGCCACGGACGAGGCGCTGTCCGCCGAGGCGAGCTTCCCGATGTTCATGGACTTCCACCACGAGCGGGAGGACAAGGTGCTCGCCGCGTCCGGGCCGGTGCTGGACCGGCACCTCGGCCACCTGCTGGACGAGTACCTGGGGGGGTTCTGATCAGCCGCGACGGCGCGTGATCACGAGCAGGCCCAGGCCGATCAGCAGCGCCATCACCGTCGACGCCGTGCCCTCGGCCACCGAACAGCCCTTGGGCTCCACCTCGTCGGTGTCCGCCTCGTCGCCGGCCGCAGCCTCGCCGCCCACGTCCACGCCGTCACCCACCACCGGCTGCTTGCCCTCGGGCGCGGCTGTGGGCTCCTCGTCCGCATCCTGCGGCGGCGGTTCGTGGCCCTCGACCGGCGCACGCTTGACGTCCGGATCGCAGCGCTTCGCGGTCACGCAGGTCTGCCCCTCGACGCAGTCCTCGTCCTTGACGCAGGTGCCGGAGACCACCTCGTAGACGAAGCGGCGCTGCCGCTGCTCGCGCACGCACAGGGACGTCTCCTTGCAGGTGGTGCCCTCGCCACACGGGTAGTCGCCCTCGCAGCTACGGCCGCCCTGGCACCAGGTGCTGGTGGCCGAATGCGACGTCCAGTACGACCCCTCCGGACACGGCTGGGGCGGCGGCGGCTCGCAGTAGGCCTCGGCCAGGTAGACCCGCGGCTCGTAGCCGGGCTTGCAGTCCGTGGGCGCCGGCGGCTGGCAGTAGGGGCCGCTGTGGCCCGTCCGCGGGGTGGTCCCCTCCGGGCAGTCGTCGGGCGGCGGCGGCACGACGTCGGCGAGCGCGGCGCGGGGCGCGAGCCACAGCGCAGCGATCAGCAGCAGGGCACAGCTGGCGACACGGGGAATGGGAATACGCATGCCCGGCAGCGTACCACGTACGCTACCGGGCTCGCGTGCGCGGAGACGGCGCCCGCTATGGCGTGGGGGACACCTGGACGTTCTGCAGCTCGGCGTTGGTGCCGCGGAACAGCTGCTTGATGTTGTCCTTGAAGATGCCCAGCACGATCAGCACCGCGATGGCCACGAAGACCACGATCAGGATGTACTCGGTCATGCCCTGCCCGGCCTCGTCACGGTGGAGTCGCTGCAACGCGTTCATGGTTCTCTCCTCGTCGTTTTCCCTACCGGTAGAGCAACCTGCGTGCCAGATCTGGGAATCCCCTGACCAGATCCGAAAAAGCAACGTGATTCCAAGCTGTTGAACACGATGGCAACCTGCGGCTCCGTACGGGTGTCGGAGGTCAGATCTTGCCGCGGAGGGCAAGATCTGACCTTGTTGGGGGGCGCACCAGCACTTTTTTGCCGGGCGGAACTGCGGTATGAGCGGGGGGCCTGGAGGTGCACGATGAGCGATCGATACGGCCCGGAGACCGTCCGCATGGAGCTGCTGCGCTGGCTGGACCGCTCCAGCGACTGGGGCAGGCTGCCGGCCGAGCGGCGGCGACAGCTCGCGGGCAACGCCGCGCGGGTGCTCGACGGGCTCGGCGCCGACCTGGGCTGGCTGAGGCCGCAGCTGGACGGCACGGACGGCGACACCACGTGCATCGCGGCGCTGCGGGAGCACCTCGCCCACCGCCTGGGCCTCGACCGCCCCATCGAGACCGACGAGGACGTGCCCGACGGTGCCGCGCCCGGGTTCGACGGCTTCGTCACCGAGCTGGTGGACGCGCTGATGAGCTGGACCGCGGATGCGGACGTGGACGCGCTGCTGGCCCTGGCCGAGCTGCTGGACCGCCACGCCGTGGACATGGGCCCGGTGATGGGCGGCGAGGATCCGGCGGCGCGTCGGCGCGCGGCCGCCGACCTGGCCCGGTTCGCAGGCCTGCTGCCGGACTGAGGGGACGGTCGATCATGAAGATCGCGCGCACGTGCGGGACGTCCCTGGCCATCCTGTCGTTCTCGGTCGCGGCCGCGTCCGCGGCCGAGCCATGGCAGCCATCGGCTCCCCCACCGGACGACGTGATCTACTTCGTGCTGGTGGACCGCTTCGCCAACGGCGATCCCTCCAACGACGGCGACATCGACCTGGACGACCCCCAGGCGTTCCACGGCGGGGACATCGCCGGCGTGCTCCAGCACCTCGACGAGATCGAGGCCCTGGGCGTTCGCACGGTGTGGCTGTCGCCGGTCTTCGACTGCCGCACCGACAAGTTCTTCGAGTGGGGCGCGTTCCACGGCTACTGGGTGGAGGACTTAACCGCGACCGAGCCGCGCTTCGGCACGGCCGACCAGCTGCGCGAGCTGTCCGACGCGCTGCACGCGCGCGACATGCGCTTGGTGCTGGACGTGGTGTTCAACCACGTGGCCATGGACGGGGCCCTGGTCGAGCAGCGGCCCGGCTGGTTCCACCCCACCTGCGACATCGAGGACTGGCACGACCCGGTCCAGCTCACCGACTGCCGGGTGCACGGCCTGCCCGATCTGGACCAGGAGGACGAGGAAGTCTACCGCTTCCTGCTGGACACGTCGCTGGCCTGGATCGAGCGGGTCCGGCCCGACGGGTTCCGCATCGACGCGGTGCGCCACATGCGCACCGACTTCCTGGCCCGGTTCAGCCGCGACGTCCACGAGGCGGTCGGACCGGGCTTCCTGCTGCTGGGCGAGGACTTCCAGGGCGACGCGCTGAGCCTGTCGCGCTCGTTCCGAGACGGCGGCTTCGGCGCCATGTTCGACTTCCCCCTGCACTACGCCCTGCTGGACGTGTACTGCCACGACCGGCCCGTGGGCCGCATCGCGGCGACCCTGTCGGCGGACCGGGAGTACGACGACCCCAACCGGCTGGTGCCGTTCCTGGACAACCACGACCGGCCGCGGCTGGTGACGGAGTGCGGTGGAGACGCTGACCGGGTGGAGCAGGCGTTGACCTTCCTGCTCACCGCGCGGGGGATCCCCAGCCTGACGTACGGCACCGAGGTGGGGCTGGAAGGGGCAGAGGAGCCGGACAACCGGGCGGACATGCGATTCGCCGAGCACGCGCTGGGGGAACACATTCACCGGCTGACCGCGCTGCGGCGGGCAAACCCGGCGCTGCAGTCGGGCGCCACCCGACTGCTGACGCTGGACGACGAGGTGCTGGCCGTGGCCCGGGTGTCCGCACCCGAGGTGGTGGCCGTGGTGATCAACCGCGGCGACCTGGCCGTGTCGTGGACCGTACCGGACGACGTGGCGCCCACGTCGCTGGTGACCAACCTCGAGACGGGACTGCAGCAGACCAGCCCGACCGTGCTGGTGCCGCCACGGACCACACGGGTGCTGCGGTGGCGGATCCGGGAATTGGCGCAATCCGGGCCGCAGGAGCGGCCGATCGCCATCACGGTTCGCGGCGCTCCGCTGCACAGCGGTGACGAACTCGTGCTCGTCGGCAACGGCCCGGCCCTGGCCAACTGGACGCCCGCCGATGGGCTGGGGCCGCTGCTACCCGTGGACGGGGGGCACGAGCTGTCCCTGTCGTGGCGGGTGGGCGAAGTGCTGGAGTTCAAGGCCGCCATCCGGCGAGCCGACGGCTCGGTGACCTGGCAGGACGGGGAGAACCACTACCTGTTCGTGACGAGGGGGGCAGAGCCTTTGCACGCGGCGGTCGACTGGTAGATCGGCTGTGGTGCTGGGCTCGATGAGGCCGGTGGTCTTCATCAACTCAGATGTTGGTAATCGGCTCCTTCTCGTCTCTCACCGGCACGCTCCTCCGTTGTCCTCCACGGTGACGCTCCCCCCGACGACAATGCCCGATACGAACACCTCGGCATCATCCTGACAGAGGCTCGCGTTCCCGGACACCGTCACGTCCCCGGCCACCTCGGAGAGGGCTGCCAGCCCCTCCAGGCTGATCAGCGACGCGTTGTCCTGGATCTCGAGGGCTCCCACGGTCTTCAGGCCGACGAATCCGTCGATGCTCGTCAAGGACGGGTTGGCCACGATGCTCAGCAGGTGCCCGATGGTACTCAGGGAACCGAAACCGCTGATCCGCTCCAGCCACGGATTCCCCTCGCAGACCAGATCCTCGTCCACCTCCTCCAGTGCGGCGAAACCTCCGACCTCGGAGAGAGATTCGTTCTGCCACAGCCAGATGCCGGTCGCCGTCAGCAGCCCGTTGAGGCCGGTGATCACCAGTGGACCGCCGTTCCCCGAGATCTCGAGCGCCTGCCCGACGTGCTGCAATCCGTTCAATCCTCCGATCCGCTCCAACGCGGCGTTGTCCATGATGTACAGGTCGGACACCGCCATCGGGCCGCCCACGCCATCGATGGCCTGCAGGTTCTCGTTGCTGTCGACGGTCAAGCGCGACACGGACGTCAACCCGAACAGACCGTCGATGCTGCTCAGAGACGGATTGTCCCGGATGGCCAGCTCCCCACCAACCGTCTGCAGGTCGTCCAGGTGGTCGATCTGTACCAGCTCCTCGTTGGCCTCGATGCACAGGTCTCCCTGAACGCTCTGCAACCCGGGCATGCCGGTGAAACGGGTCAGAGAGTCGTTGTCCGTCACCGACAACGTCCCCCCTACGGATTGCAGGGAAGGAAAACCGTCGAGGTCCGGAAGGGAGACGTTGTCGTGGATCTCGAGGTCCTCCGCCACCGACTGGAGCGAGTCGAGTCCTTCCAGGCTGGTCAGGACGGCGTTGTCGTGGATCTCGTGACGCTCGGCATCGACGAGGGGTCCGACGGCTCTACCGGGTCATCCTCCCCCGCTCCGGTTCGAACGATGCGATCTACCGACAGACGCTCCAGCTCTCCCAGATGTTCCTGGACGTGGTCAGCGAGCAGGCGCCTGGATTCGTTGTTCTCGGGAGGGTGCCGAGGTCGGGAGCGTCAATAACTGCACTGGCCGCCGGAGAGGCACAGCCGCGAGATGGTGCCGTTGAGGCGGTTGACGTCCTTGGGCAGGTCCTTCATCGACAGGGCCTTGCCCTGCAGCTTCATGATCACCAGCTTCATGACCTCGTGCCGTCCGGACGAGTCGCCGATGGCGAGGTCCGAGATGGCGTGGGCGACGGCCTCGTGGATCAGCACGTCGGCCATCTCCTGCACGAACATGTCGACCACTTTCTCCGCCGAGGTCGCGGAGAAGTCGACGGACTTGATGAACATCGCCGGTGAGCTCAGCGCGATCGACTGCTCCTCGTAGGTACCCCAGGTGCGGCCGCCGAGATCCATCAGGGCGTTGTTGTCCACCGCAGCCTCCTGGATCATCGTGCAGGCACCCTGGATGGCGGTCTGGATCGACTGGGGCGTGGCCGCTGCGGGTTCGATCCCTTCCCGATTGCCCGCAAAGTGGGTCACGGCTTCCTGGATCGCGGCCGTGGCCGTGGAGTCGTTGATCCGCGCCACGGCCTCGGTCTTGGCCGTGCTCAGGGCACGGGCGAAGAACGGCATCGCCGTGACCTCGTTGAGGATGGAGTCGACCTCGTCGGCCACGCCGTTCTGCTGCAGGCGGAGCGGTTCGTCGGAGGCGTCGTCCGCCAGGGCATCGCGCTGACCGCCGATCTCCACGAACCGCTTCTCCAGCGCGCCGAGCCGCGGGGACAGGCGTCCCAGCTGGGCGAATTCCTCGCGACTGATCGGCGCCCCGCCACCCGAGGAGGGCGGACCGCCCTCCCCCTCCTCCAGCTGGACCGCCGCCCCAGGTTGTGCCAGCAGCGGATCACGCAGCATCTGCACGGTCAGGGGATCCTGGAGCACGTCGTCGGCCATCCCCTGGATGCCCGACTCCTGGGTCTCCAAGCCCGCGACCACATCGGCCCGGGTTCGTCGCATGGTCACGCGCGGGATCCTGGCAGGAAGCCCTCGGACCACGCGACGGCCTGCTCCAGCGAACCGAAGATGCGGGTCGGCACCACCGGCTTGCGGATGCCGATGAAGAACGAGCTGATGGCGCGGGCGAAGAAGGAGCTGGAGACCAGCGCGGCGCAGGCCAGCACGTCGGGCTGCATCACCTGCTGCCAGTACTCGCGGACCTCCGGGGTCTGGTTGCCCAGTCGATCCACCAGCACCACGATGGCGATGGGGTGGCCCAGCTCCTCGGCGCAGCGGGTGTAGCCCTCGTAGACCGTGGCGGACAGCTCGGGGGTCTCCACCACGCCCTCGTCGGGCACGGCCGCCACGATCCCCGGCCGGATCCAGTACAGCATGCCGTGCGGCAGCGGGTGGGCGACCTCCCAGGCCTCGATGTCGATATCCAAGTCGAACCTCCACTCGGGCAGCCAGACAAGAATGCCCCTTCTTCCATGGTCGATGCAATCCAGGCGAGTCCGCACGTTGTTCGCCCGACAGCCGGCCAGTAGACTGTCTGGCGCCGGCAGAGGTGGAGTGAAGTGCACGACGAGGACGCCCCGACCCAGGATCCGATCGAGGTCATCGCCGAGATCCTGGTACGGTTCGGTGGCGGAGACCTGGACGCGCGCGCCGAGCGGGCCGACGACGGCTCCCCGGTCGACAAGCTGGCCTTTGCCGTCAACCTGACCATGGACGAGCTGGCCGCGCGGTTCGAGGAGTCCGCCCGCCAGGTGGTCGAACTGCAGGCCAGGGGCGAGCAGCTGGAGCAGAGCAACAAGGCGCTGGTCGAGGCCCAGCAGCGGCTGGGCCACCTGGGCAAGCTGGCCGCCCTGGGTGAACTGAGCGCCCTGCTCACCCGGCAGCTCGGCCACCCCTTGAGCGTGGTCGAGACGTTCACCTCGGTCCTGGAAGAGGACGCCTGGGGCCTCAACGCCGACCAGTGGACGTCCGTGCAGGAGATCCGGCAGGGGGTCGACCGGATGCGGGCGATCGTGGAGAACCTGGATCGGTTCTCCGGTCACGAGAGCTTCGCCGGAGCGCCCACCCCGGCCAGGGAGGCGCTCGACGCGGCCCTGGCCCTGTTCGAGCACGACTTCGACGGGCACGGTATCGACTGCGTCGTGCAGGCGGCCGATCGCCTCCCCGACGTCACCATCCCGCCGGCGATGGCGCAGCAGGTGTTCATCAACCTGCTGTCGAATGCCCGCGACGCCCTGGTCGGATTGCAGGAGCGGGAACCGCGCACGATCCGGATCACCGTCGCGGCCGAGGGCGACAGCGTGACCTATCGGTTCCACGACAGCGGTCCCGGGATTCCCGAGAACCTGGCCGCGCGGGTCTTCCGTCCCTTCTTCACGACCAAGGCGGAGGGCTCCGGAACCGGGCTCGGCCTGGCGCTGTCCCGCGACATCATCGAACGCCAGGGCGGCGCCATGGAGCTGGTCCGTGGCGAGGCCGGCGCCTGCTTCGTGGTCGAGGTTCCGGCGGTCGGCCAGCGAGGCTCGCGCTAGTTCAGAGCCCGAACCGCAGCGTGATCCCGATCTCCGCCCCCAGGTGCCCGGTGGTCAGCACCACCTCGCCCTCGGCGTACCGCAGCTGGTGCATGGCCACGCCCAGGCCCAGGTAGCCGCCGACTCCGAAGCGCGCGGCCAGGTGGTAGACCGGGCACAGGCGCAACGAACCGCCGAACGCCAGGTTCAGCTGCACGTCCTCGAACAGCTCGGCGTCTGCACCCACCGCGATGGGCACGCCCAGGTTCACCGCGGGCGTCAGCATCAACGCCAGCCCGCTCTTCTTCGGCTGCTCGACCAGGTCGATGTCCACGCCCAGCGAGGCCGCGAACACGCCCCGCCCGCCCCCGCCGTCCACGTCCCCCTCGGACGTGGCCAGGTCGTCCCAGTCGTAGCCGAAGCGCAGCCCCAGGAACGGCCGCGCCCCGCGCCGGCCGCCCAGGTGCGGGCCCACGTGCAGGGTGGCCGCCAGCGGGCTGTCCGTGGTGACCGCAGCCACCGCGTCGCTGCCCACGTCCAGGCCGATGGCGAACGTCGTCTCCGCGGCCGCGGGCACGGCCCACAACAGCCCGATCAGCACCACGATCGTGCGCATGTTCCCCTCCCCTGGCCGCTACTTGGCCGGCAACGAAAGCGCGAAGCCCACGCCCCGCTGCACCCACGCTTCGAGGTCCGTGTCCTCGGCGAATCCCTCCTGGGCCACCCACACCCAGCCCTTCATCGGCCGGCCGGTCATGTCGAACGGCCGCGCGTGCTCCTCGGCGAGCGCGGCGTCGTAGGCTGCCGGGCCCACGCGCACGATCATGTCGTCGCCGTGCACGCCGCACGCCATGTTGCCGCGCAGCATGAAGCCCACGCCGCCGAACATCTTCTTCTCGTCCAGCCCGTGCTGATCCTGCAGCGCGTCACGCATGCGCTGGGCCAGTCCCTCGTCGTACGCCATCGAGGCCTCCCGTCTTCGATTCACGGGCGGCAGCGTAGCACAGGGTCATCGGTCACAAGGTTCCGTTCAGACGCCCCCCTCCTCCCCCCCCTGCCCCGGCCAGGCTGCCGTAGATGCCGAGCACGTGATCACGCTGTGCCTGCTGGTGATGGCCCAGCAGCTGGGTGGCCGCGTTGGCCAGGGTCTCGTTGAGCAGGTAGTCCCCCATGGCGCTGGCGTAGTCCAGGTCCTGGATCCGCGACAGGGCCGCGGTCTCGTTGATGATGGAGATGTCCTGGTAGCTCATGGTGTGCTCGAGGCGGCGCTGGACCGCGCCGACGGTGGCGCGCACCGTGGACGCCTCGGTGATGGCGCCGTCGAGGTCGTCGATGGCCTCCAGGGCCGCGTCCCTCGTGGCCACGGAGATGCCGCCGATGCCCAGCCCCACCGCCGTGGCGTCGGTGGGCACCAGCAGGTTGATGCGGTCGTCGTCCGTGTCGTGGATCCCGACCTGCACCGTGAGCATGTCCGCCACGTCCACGTCACCCCCGCCGACCAGGTCCGAGGCGATGGCGTCCAGGGCGGCGGGGATCCCCGAGCCGTTGGCGCCGATGGAGTGGGTCGAGCCGCCCGTGATGGCCGCGATATCCGTGAACGTGGCCTGCGCACCGGCGGCGATGGCATGCACGGTCATGCCCGCGGCGGACAGCTGGGCGGCGACCTCGGCCTGGGACGGATCCCCGGGGATCTGGGAGACCTCCTGGCCCGTGTCGGTCAGCACGATCAGGTGATGCGCCGTGGCATCACGCCACGCGAAGATGTCTCCGTCGCCGTTGAAGTCGTTGGCGCCCGACACGTTGACCAGCGCGCTGTAGGGATCCACGGCAGCCCCGCCCAGCGTCAGGCTACCCAGGGCCGCGTCGAATCCGGCCTGGTCGATGTCGTTGGTGATGATCACCCCGTCCACGGGATCGAGGTTGGAGCGGTACGGCGCCAGCCCGAACTCCACGTCGATGCCCGCGTCGAGGAACTGCTGGCGGAAGGACGCGATCTCCGATTGCAGGGTGGCCAGCTCACCCCCCATGGAGCCGGAGACGTCGACGACGAAGCCCACGTCCACGTGGGTCTGGGCCAGCAGCACGTTGCCGTTGTAGGTGGAGGTCCAGGCGATCTGGTCGATGGCGTCGACCAGCTGGTTGACCTCCAGCTGCATCATGCCTCGCTCGGAGGTGCCGACGGTCTCGGTGGCCGCGGCCATGGCCAGCTCCTTGAGCCGGATCAGCATCACCTGGATCTCGGCCACGCCGCCGTCGGCGATCTGCAGGGCCGATCGCGCGGCCGTCGCGTTGCGCCTGGCCACGTTCGTGCTGCGGATGCGGGTGTGCAGGCCCACGCTCAGCGCGAGATCGGCCGCGCCGTCGGACGCACGGATCACGCGTTTGCCCGACGAGAGCTTGTCGATGCCGCGGCTCTGGCCATACCGGGTGCGCGCCAGGTGGCGCACGATCCCCAGGGTCACGGAGTCGGACCACACCGACTGCATGGCACTCACGGCATCACTCCCGGCGCGGCACGGGCCGCACCGGAGCGCTGGTGGCGTTCGACGATCACGTCACGACCGGCCGCCGGTCCTCACGGACCGCGGACCTGTCCCTCCGGGTTCGAGTTCGCGTACCTCTGCATCCGCGCACAGGGCCCCATCGGCCCCGGCACACACCGGTCCACCTCCCTTGTCCTGGGGTCGGCTCGCGCGCCGAGCTGGCGCACGGGTCTCCCCGTCCGTGCAGGAGGGTGCCAAACGGCGCACGGACAGGGCGTCCGCGCGGCGGCAGGCCTCGCCGCACAGGTCTCGTTTCGTGTCCCTGTGGACACGCTGGCGCGGCCGCCCTACCCGGTGGGGTGCGATGGGCAGGGCGACACTTCTGGCGCTCTCTAGTCGGTATCGGATGACTGAAGAAAACCTGAAGGCCCGCGCCCCGGATCGGCCGCGCACCCGCCCCCGCGCGCGAGCGTGGGCGACAACGATGTCCCTTGTGCGAGACGCGACCGGCAGGGTAAACACCAGCAACTGCACCAACAAAGGGGTGGAACATGCGCACCTGGCTGCTCACACTGCTGATTCCCTGCTTCCTGGTCCTCGGCTGCCCGACCGCGCCGAACGACGATGACGACGAACCGGTCGATACCGACGGGGACGGCCTCACCGACGACGAGGAGGCGGACTTCGGCACCGACCCGGAGGTCGCGGACACGGACGGTGACGGCCTCACCGACGGCGAGGAGTACGACCTGGGCACGGACGGCACCGAGGTCGACACGGACGGGGACACGTACTCGGACTTCGACGAGAACGGCTACGGCAGCGACCCCACCGACGACGACGACCGGATCTACATCGGCTACTGGCCCTACAACCCGAACAAGGACGAGATCGAGGGGCTGGACCTGAGCCAGTCGGTGGGCGTGGGTGACGTGCACGGCCACTTCATCGGGCCCGACCAGTTCGAGCAGGACGTGGACGTGTACGACTTCGCCGGCCAGGGTGTGTACACCCTCGTGGACGTGTCCGCGGGCTGGTGCGGGTACTGCCAGGAGTGGGCCGCGTTGCTGGCCGACATGCCCTCGTACTTCGACAGCTGGGGTGAGTTCGACGAGCTCGACACCGTGGTCAACGACGGCCGCCTGCAGTGGGTGACGATCCTGTCGCAGAACGCCCAGGGCGGCGCGCCCAGCACGGCGAACAGCGAGAACTGGGACAGCGCCTGGCCCAACGAGAAGGTGCCGGTCCTGGCCGACCTCGACCAGGTGATGATGGACCACTTCGACCTGTACGGCTTCCCCACCATCCTGCTGGTGGACGAGAACATGGAGGTCATCACCCACAACCCCAACGACTACACCGAGGCCATCCTGCACGGCATCGAGCTGGCGCTGGAGATGGACCCGGTCGAGGAGTAGCGGCCGCTACAGCTCCTCCAGCGGCACCGGGATCCGCTCGGCGCCGTAGCACCCTGCCAGCTCCCCCTCCGTCATCGAAGACACGTACAGCTGCCAGGCCTTGGCTCCGTCCTCCGTCACCTCGAACAGGGTGCTCTGGGTGTCGAAGTCCAGCACGGTGCCGGCGGTGATCAGGGTGTTGCCGTTGTCCAGGCGATCGGCGTCACCCCAGAACGAGGCGAACCAGGTGTCGTCCGCCAGCTCGCCGGGGTACTCCCAGACCACCGACGCGGTCATGGCCTCCTCGTCGAGGGCGTACTGGATCGCCCGGGACCAGGGGCGCTCGGGGTACATGCCGTTGTCGTACAGCAGCACGGTGCCGTCCGGCTGCAGCTCGGGGGCGTGGGTGTGGGTGAACCACGGCACGTCGTGCTCGCCGACGAACGTGAAGTCCCCCTCCTCCCCAAGGGCCCACAGCAGGCTGCCGTCCGCGCGGTCGAGCTTGTACAGCGCGCCGTTGATCAGGCTGTTGAACCAGGCCACGTCCTCCTCGAGGTCGACCAGGACCATGTTGCCGTGGATGTGCTCCTCCGCCGCGTCGGGCACGTGGTCGGAGGCGTCCCAGGACCACACCACCTCGCCGTCACGGCTGCGCTGCTCCACCACGTCGGTCACCACGCCGCCGCGTTCGTCGAACACCAGGGTCAGGTGGTCGCCGTTGGGCAGCTCCCGGAAGGTGTGGTGGGAGGTGCCCGGCGCCAGGTACTCGTCGGGCTGGGGCGGACCGGTCCACGCCACGTCGCCAGCGAAACTCACCTCGACCGGCGCCACTTCGGGGCCGAGGTCACCGCCGATCAGCACGTTCCCCGCCGCGGTCAGGGTGACGTCCACGTCCACGAACGCCGGCTGGGCTCCCATCTCGTGGTACCACACCACCTCCCCCTCGAGGTCCACCGCGAGCGCGATGGTGGGCGACAGGATCCCGTCGACCACGGCGCTGGTCAGGGTCCAGCCCGGCTGCACGAGCGCGTCGTCCAGTGCGGTCAGCTCGAAGGTCGGGCCGTGGAACGGTAGCGCGTCCGTCTGCCAGGTCAGGGGGTCGGAGCGCAGCTCGGCGCCGTCCTCGCCCGTGGAGACCGCGACCAGGGTGTAGCTCGACGAGGGACGCAGACCGTACAGCACGACCTCGTGGTCCGCGGCCGCTGCGTCGTCGTACAGCGCGTACTGCAGCTCGCCGGCCAGCCCGAATTCCACCCGCGACGTGGCCTGCGCGCCGGTCGACCAGCGCACCACGGCGCGAAGGGCGTTGCCGGGATCGGCCACGACCTCGACATCGCCCATGGTCAGCTCCTCGCTGGCCGGGGTGCAGCCGGTCGCGGTCGACAGGGCCACGGTGAGCGCGGCCAGGGGGATCAGGACCCGAATCGCGCCTCCCGGTCCGGCTGCTCGGTGCCCAGCAGCGGGCGCACCGCGGCCAGGGCAGCGGCGAGGGCACGGCCGTAGGCCGCGTGTCGTTCGGGTTCGAGCACCCCTGTCCACTCGTCCATGTAGCTCTTGCGCACCTCCACCTGCAGCGCGCAGACGCGGTCGCCGCGCTCGCGGTTGACGCGCTGGACGAAGGTGCCTCCGGTGAACTTGACGTCCCGGCGCACGTCCAGGCGCCGCCCGTCGAGGTCGAACCGCTGCAGCTCCGCTTCGAATCGATCCAGCAGCGAACCCCACCTGCCCCCGTCGAGGGTGGCCGTGCACAGGTTGATCTCGGGGTTGAGCGCCGGATCGTCGTGCGGCGCGTCCGGCCCGCCCCGGCGGTGGCAGTACGAATGCAGGTCCAGCAGCAGGACGCGATCGTGGCGCGTCACGACGGCATCCAGCAGCCGGTCCACCTCGGCGTGCCACGCGTCGAACCGCTGCAGCGTGCGCTGCCGCAGCGGATCGGGCAGGGGCTCACGCCACACATCGATGCCCCACGCCTGGGCCGGTCCCGCGTAGATGGCCAGCTCACGCGGGCGGTTGAAGTCCACCTCGAAGCGCGACTGCAAGGCCTGCGCCCGGTGGTCGCCGAGGAACAGCCAGCCGTCGGTGAAGGGGTCCTCCTCTCGCAACCGGGTGGCCTCGTCCACGGCCATGTACGACAGCACGTCGGGGCTGACGTCGTGGCCCGCGTGCTGGGCCACGGCCACCACGGGCCCCTCCCCCGGCTCGATGCGCCAGCGTACCGCCGACATCAAGGCCCGCACCCGGGCAGGTCGGTGGTGTACAGGTCGTCCTGCCACACCGTGTAGAACACCCCCGCGCCCAGATCGGTCTGCAGCTGCCACACCCGCTCCCCCTCGGGCGTGACCTCGTCGATCTGACCGGCCGTGCTCCAGGTGATCAGGGTGTTGCCCGACGGCAGACGGGAGACGTCGCCGCCAGCCGGGATGAACAGCGGCGGATCGGCCACGTTGGACCACACGGCCCAGGTCTCCATGGCCGAGGTGTCCAGCTCCACCTCCAGCGCGCGCGAGGTGTAGCGGGCGACCGTGCCGTTGTCGAACACCAGTACCCGGTCGCCGAGCAGCTCGAACTCGTGCTGCTCGGCGAACAGCCCCTCGCCCACCACGGCGAAGTCCGAATGCTCGCCGTTGAGCACCCACTCCGCCTCGCCGCTGGCGCGGTCCACCTTCACGATGCAGTCGAGGTTGCGCAGCGACACGTGGTAGGCGTCCTCGACCGGGTCGTACTCCAGGGCGTTGGCGTGGGTCCAGCCGGTGCCGGGCAGGTACTCGCCGCCGTCGTACTCGAAGTGGTCCCACACGGACCACACCGGGGTGATGATGCCGTCCGGGGCCACCTCCACGATCTCGTCACCACGGATGGCCTCGCCCTCCACGTCGCGGAAGTCGTGGAACAGCGTGGCCACGCTGCCGTCCGGGATCTCCACGAAGGTGTGGTTGTGGTCCGCGAGCTCGTAGTGCTCCACCTCGGTGCCGTCCCACGACACCCGCACCAGCCAGGCCATGTCGATCTCGTCATCCACGGCGTTGATGCTGTTGAACCACACGGACTCGCCGTCACACGACGGCTTGACCGCCAGGATCCGCGGCACCGGGATCTCGTCGGACACGAACCACCACAGCACGTTGCCGGCCCGGTCGAGGATCACCGGGAACTCGTCGCCGGTCACCAGGGGGGTGAACAGGTAGCCACCGTCCGCGGGCTCGCCGCTGGTGTGCACGCCGATCTGCTCCAGCTCCGGCGGCAGCGGCGATGTCGTGAATCCACCGGTATGGCGTTCCACCTCCTCGCCCTGCTCCAGGGCCACCACCTCGAAGGTGTGCTCCTCGCCCGCGCGCAGTCCGCGTAGCTGCACGCGGTGCTCGGTGGCGTCGTCGGCGTCCGAGGCGCGGCTGCCCCCGTCGGTCCACTCCACGCGCCCCGCGGTGGGGCGCGACGTGGCCCACGTGACGGTGACAACCGAGCCGACGACCGGGCTGACCTCGGCTGTCACCTCCAGGATCACGCCGTCGTCGTCCGCGCTGTCGTCGTCCTGGGGTTCCTCGTCGCACCCGTCACACCCGCCCGCGGGGCCGCTCGCCAGCAGCAGCAACGCGCACGCGAACAGCAGGGTCCGGTGGAGAGGGTCCTTCACGTCGTGCAACCTAACGCCCCGGCGCCGCCATGCAAAGGGTCATCCATCCCCCTGCAGGTCCAGCTCGACCCGGGCGAGGTCGTCGAAGGTCTCGCGGCGCCGCACCAGCCGCGGCTCGCCGCCGTCGACCAGCACCACACCCGGGCGTGGGCCGCCGAAGTTGGTGGACGTGGCCGTGAAGTACGCGCCCGCGTCCATCACCGCCAGTACATCCCCCACCTGCAGCTCGGGCAGGGTCAGATTGCGGTACACCACGTCCATCGGGCTGGGCAGCCGGCCGAACACGTGGCACCGCCCGGCGGGCGACGCGTCGCGGCTGGCCAGCAGGACCCCATGCAGCTCCGACAGGAACATCATCGACACGGTCATGGCCCCGCCGTCGGTGAGCACGAACCGGCCCACACCCGGGCGATCCCGCAGCGCACCCACGGACAGCAGCAGCACCTGCGCGTCGCTGACCATGGCCCGGCCCGGCTCCAACACCAGGTCGGGCAGGGGGATGTCGAGGCGCACGCAGGCACGCTCCACCGCCCCGCCGAGGGCCTCCCCGTAGCGCTGCAACAGGCCCGGCGGCGAGGGTTCACGCTGTCGGGGCAGGCGCCCGAGGCCGAGGTACGCCAGCATCTCGGTGGTGGTGAACTCCCGGGACAGCCGCGTGCCCAACCCACCGCCGAGGTCGACCAGGTCTGGCTCGGCGCCCGCGTCGAAGGCGCGCTTCTGGATACCCAGGACCCGCTCGGCCGCGGTCTCGAAGGCGCGCATGTCGTGGATCCCCGACCCGATGTGCGCGTGGATGCCTCGCAGCTGCAGGTGGGGGGAAGCCACGGCGCGCCGGATCGCCTCGTCCACCTCACCCGCCCGATCGTCCAGCCCGAACTGGTTCTTGCGCGAACCGGTCAGGGACGACGCGTTCATACCCCGCGGCACGATGTCCGGGCAGATGCGCAGTGCGACGCGGGCGCGTGCGTCCGCGTCGCGGGCGAGGACATCGATCCGCGCCAGCTCGGTCAGGCCGTCCACGACCAGCAGGCCCACGTCCAGCCCCACGGCCGCGGCCAGCTCGGCGTCGCTCTTGTTGGGGCCGTTGAACACCACGTCGTCGGCTGCCACGCCGAGCTGGCCGGCCAGCCACAGCTCGTAGCCGTCCACCACCTCCGCGCCCAGGCCGCAGCCGTGCAGCACGCGCAGCACCCCGGCCACGCTGTTGGTCTTGTACGAGAAGTGCACGCGCGTGCGACCCGGGTAGCCGGCGAATGCCTCCGCGACCTCCGCGCAGCGTTGCCGCAGCCGCGCGGCCGAGGCCACATGCACGGGCGTACCGTGTTGCTCGGCCAGGGCCACGAGGTCGCACCGGTCCATGTGCAGCCGGCCGTCGCGGCGCGTGAGGTTCCACCAGGAGGGGCGAGGCGTGGTCACGTCGGTCCGACCAGTGTACTCCGGTCAACGCGCGAACCGCCGAGCCATGTCGACAGTCGCTGGATCACGGCGTCGTCGAACAGCGGATCCATGTGGGACGCGGCCGGGAACAGGGCCACCTCGGCGCGCTCCCCCAGCGCGTCGCCGAGCAGGGCCAGCTGCCGCGCCGGGATCACCCCGTCCCGCCCTCCGTGCACCAGCAGCAACCGGGCACCGGTCCGACACGCGGCCAGGCGCGCGGGCAGGGCCATCTCGCGCACCACCCGGTCGAACGCGGCCACGTAGGACTCTCCGCCGCGGGTGCGTACCGGGAAGGCGCGTCGCTTGAACCGGCCGGCCGCTGGCAGCACCTCGTAGGTGTTGCCGTGGCGCAGGGCGCGGTAGATGGGCGGCCGCAGCAGCGCCAGCAGCTCCCGGGCCGCCACCGAGCCGACGTCCAGCCCGTCCGCGGGAGCCGACACCGCGGCCACCCCGGCCACGGGCCGCGAGCGGGCGACCAGGTCCAGGGCCAGGGCAGCGCCGATGCTCTGGCCGATCACCACGGGGGGCAGGCCGGCGGCGGCGGACGCGGCCGCGGCCACCACCGCGTCGAGCCGGGAGCGCGCCTCGGCCAGCCCGAAGGGATCGCGACCGCCGCGCCCGTGTCCAGCGACGTGGGCCGTGACCACCGGGTATCCCTCGGCGCGCAGCACGTCCACCAGGTGCCACAGCCCGAACAGCCGATCGTTGCCGCCGCCGTGCACCAGCACCACCGTCGGCAGGCGGTCGTCCCCTGCGGCCGATGCCAGGAACAGCGCTCCGGCGTCCGGATGGTCCGGCACCTCCATCGACCTCGCCGCGGCCACGTAGGCCGCGTCCGGATCGCGGCGCACCAGGCAGGAGGCGAAGGCGGTCAACGCAAGCCCCAGCGGCGCCCCCAGGGCGGTCCAGGCGGCCCATCCCGGGCCGGTGAGCACGGCTCCCACGACCAGCGAGGCCACACCGGCCAGCGCGGCGATCCCGCCCCACCAGCGCGGCGCACGCGCGCCCAGCGGGTGAAGGCCCGGCCGCCGTGTGCCCAGGGCCAGCGCCACGACCAGCAGGGCCCAGCCCGCGGTGGGGAGAGCTGCGATGAGGATCCCGTTCACCCGGCCAGTGTCCCACCCCGGCGAGGTCGCGGGAAGTGGAGGACCGGTCGGAGGCGCAATGTGGTTCAATGGCCCTGTCCATGCCACCTCTCCGCCGAGTCCTGATCATCGCGGCCTACACCCTGGTGTTCTGGGTGCTGCTGCCCGCGGCGCTGTACGGCGCGGGACGGGGCGTGGACCGGCTGCTGGGCATGGACGGGCTGGCGCCGTGGTTGCGCCACGCGGGCACGCCCCTGGTGGTCGCCGGCGCCTGGATCTGCGTGCACGCCTCGGTGCTGCTGCGGATACATGGCAAGGGCCTGCCCATCTCCTCGCTGCCCCCCACCGAGCTGGTGACATCCGGACCGTACCGCTACTGGCGCCACCCCATCTACACCGGCTACCTGCTGCTGGCGTCCGGGGCGGGCCTGTGGCTGGACTCGCTGGGCATGGCCGCAGTGGCCGTGCCCGCGTTCACCGTGTTCTGGTTTCACACCTGGGTCCGCTGGCTCGAGGAGCCGGTGCTGGTGCAGCGCTTCGGTGGAGCGTACCGCGTGCACCGGCAGCGAACCGGGATCCTGCTGCCGCTGGACCTGCGCGAGCTGGGCAGGGCCATCGTCAAGGCCGTGTTCCGCCGGCGCGTCAAGGTGCGCGTGGAGGGGGCCGACAACATCCCGGCGCACGGGCCCGTGCTGATCACCACCGACCACCTGTGCTACCTCGACTTCGTCCTCGCCCAGTACATCACGCGACGCCGCATCGTGATCCCTGTCACGGCCGAGGTGTTCCGCTCCCCCTTGCGGCGGCTGTTCCTGCGCATGATGGGCGGCGTACCCAAGCGCCGCTACTGCGGTGATCCGGCCGCGGCCCAGGCCCTTGCCGACCAGCGGGCCGCCGGTGGGGTGATCGGCATCGCGGTGGAAGGGGAACGCACCTGGACCGGCGAGCAGGCGCGGCCGCTGCTGGCCGTGGCCCACAACATCGGCCGCTTCGGCTGCCCGATCGTGCCGACCGCGTTCGTCAACGCCTACGGGCTGTGGCCTCGCTGGGCCGGGGGCCCGGACCGGGCCGCGGAGGTCACGGTCCGCATCGGCGAGCCGTACATGCTGGCGGACGCACTGCCCGACCTGGACCCCGGTGACCGATCCCGCGCCGGCGAGATCGCGGACGTGATCGCTGCGCGCATCGCCGCCCTGCGGGATCCGGACGAGGCCAGCGTGGACCTGACGCGGTTCGCGGACATCCGCCCGCAACTGACCCTGTGGCGGTGCCCGATCTGCGGCGCCGAGGAGCGCCTGGCGCCGGTCGGCGATGCCGCGGTCGCGTGCGGGGCCTGTGGGGCCCGCTGGGACCTGGGGGGCGGGGACATGACCCTGGTCGAGCCCGCCGATCGGAGCGGCGAGCGGGACACCCTGGCCGGCTGGGCGGCGAAGGCCGGGGGGGTCCCCGACCTGGAGGGGCGGCCCGATCCGCTGCTGACGGCCGAGGCCGTGCAGTGGCGGGAGGACCCCCACGCCCAGGTCACGCTGGGGCCGCTGACCCGCGTGGGCCGCGGGAGGGCCGAGCTGGGGCGGGACGGGCTCCGCTGGGAGGGTGACGCGCAGGTGCGATCGCTTCCCCTGGAGTCGATCCGTACGGTCACCACCGAGCGCAACGACACCCTGCAGCTGGGCGTGGGTACCGGCGTGGTGCAGCTGGTGTTCGGCGAGGCCAGCCCCCTGCGCTGGCAGCGCTACCTCGCCGCACTGGAGGTGGAATGACCGCCGACGCGTCGACCGCACCCGGCCCGCTCGTCGAGCCTGCCGGACAGCTGGAGCCCGGGTGGCTGTTCGCCTTCGAGAAGTGGTACTTCGACGGCCAGACCGCGGACGGCTCGTTCTTCTTCCTGTACCTCGCGCCCATGGTGCTCGCGGGCAAGCGCAGCGCCGAGCTGGTGATCAGCCTGTTCCCCGCCGACGGAGGGGCGTTCCGTCGCAGCTTCCACGTGCCGGGCAGCGACCTGGAGCTCGCCCCGGATCGGTGCTCGGCCCAGGTCCCGGGCGGGTACCTCCGCCTGGACCACGACGAGGTACGGGTGAAGCTCGACCTCGACGGCGCGGCCGCGGATCTGAGGTACCGACCGATGGACGGACCGTGGAGCCCGCAGGACGACGGCGTGCTCGTGCGCCGCGCCGACCGGGTCCTCCGCTGGGTGGTGCCGGTGCCGCGTGCGCAGCTGGCCGGCACCATCCGTGTGGACGAGCGGGAGGTGAGGTTCGACGGGTTCGGCTACAGCGACTTCGTGCAGACCGACATCCCGCCGTGGTCGCTGCCCCTGCGCGAGCTGCTTTGGGGTCGGGCCCTGGGCGAGGACACGATGGTGGTGTTCAACCGGGTGGGCATCGCCGAGAGGGGCTCGATCCGCACCCTACCGCTGGGCCTGGCCCGGATGGGCGACGGCGAGCGGATGGAGCTCGACGCGCTGACCAGCGAGGTGCAGACCTGGGCCGCACACGAGGCCACGGCCGACCGCTGGCCCGTGGACCAGGTGCTGCGCGGCGCCGCCGGAGAGGTGACGCTGCCGCCCCTGCGGCTGCACGACACCCGGCTCAACCTCGGCGAGTTCGTGGCCGACGTGCAGCGCTTCGGCTCCGGCCTCGAGCGGTGGCTGTACCGCACCTTCACCGGCGATCCCGTGGAGTACAAGCTGCTGTCGAGGGTGAGCAGCGGTGACCGTGACCTCGACGCGCTCGCGGCCCACGAGTGGATCCGCTGGGGCCGGGGGCGCGGTCCGAACACGAACGGCGGGCCGTGACCACGGCAGATCCGATGGCCGCTCGGCTGTACGCGCTGCTGGTGCGCGGCCGCGTGGCGACCCTGCTGGTGCTGGCCGCGGTGAGCGCGGTCATGGCCGCAGGCGCCAGCCGGGTGTCGTTCGACAACTCCTACGAGATCTGGTTCCTGCGCGACGATCCCGCGCTCGCGGCCTACGAGGACTTCCAGGAGGAGTTCGGCACGGACGCGGCCGTGGTGGTGGCGATGGACACCCTCGGCGACCCCTGGTCGGACGACACCCTGGAGCGGGTCGAGGCGCTGTCCGCTGCCCTGGGCGCGGTCCCGGGGGTCGAGCAGGTGTGGAGCCTGACCCGCACCGAGGCGATGTTCGCCCGCAGTGGCAGCGTCGCGGTGGGTCGGCTCCTGCCCGACCTGCCGCCCTCCATCGAGCAGCGGCAGCGCGCGCGCCAGCTGACCCGGGCCAGCCCGTTGTACCGGCCGCTGGTCGCCCCGGACGGCAGCCGCACCGCGCTGGTCCTGACCGTGCACCTCGAGGAGGGATCGTTCGAGCCGACCGCCCGGCTCGTCGATGCCATCCGGGGGGCCACGGTCGACCACGCGGGTGGCCGGGAGGTCTTCCTCGGCGGCGCGCCCGTGATCGACGAGGCCACCTATCGCTACAGCCAGCGCGACGCGTGGCGCTACGGCCCGGCCATGGTGCTGCTGGTGGTGCTCTCGCTGTGGCTGCTGTTCCGCAGCACCGTGGCCGTGGCCGTCCCGCTCGCCGTGGTGGGGCTGGCCGTGGTGTGGGCCTACGGGATCATGGGCTGGCTGGGCTGGGACGCCACCGTGCTGACCACGGTGCTGGTCCCGATCCTGGCCGCGGTCGGGGTGGCGGATGCGGTCCACCTGCTGCACCATTACCGGCTGAGCGCGCGCGAGGGGGGTGAGCCCACGGCGATCCTGGGGCGCGCCTTCGCACGGGTGCTGCGCCCCTGCCTGATCACCTCGCTCACCACGGCCGCGGGCATGGCCTCGCTGACCGCGGCCCTGCTGCCGGCCACGCGTCAGCTCGGCGTGGCCGCTGCCGCGGGGGTGCTCGCCGCGTTCGCGCTGACCGTGGCCGGGATCCCCGCGGCGCTGTCCATGCTACCCCGCTCGTGGCTGCACTCCCTGGCCCACGAGAGGGGGCCGGCATTGGCGCCGAGGCTGGCCGCCGTGACCGCCCTGTCCATCCGTCACCGCCGGGTGGTGGCCGCGGCCACCCTGGCGGTGGTGGTCGCCGCTGGCTTCGGCGTGGCCCGGCTGCAGCCCGGCGCACGCCTGCTGTCGTACTTCTTCGAGCGGGATCCGATCTACGGCGACGCGGTCGAGGTGGACCGCACGCTCGGCGGCTCCCACCCGCTGCAGGTGCTGGTGGAGGCGCGGGGCGACGCCGACCTGCTGGAGCCGGAGGCGATGACCCGCGTGCGCCGCATCGGTACGGAGGTGGCGTCCATGCCCGCCACCGGTGAACCGCTGTCCGGCATGGACTTCCTGGTCGAGGCCCGCCGCGTGTTCCTCGGCCAGCCCCCCGGCACGGACGACCTCCCGGCCAGCGCGGCAGAGGCCGCCCAGCTGTTGCTGCTGCTGGACGGCGGTGCGGACCGGACCCGCTACCTGTCGCTGGATCATCGACGCGCGCGCGTGGAGGTGCCGGTGGCGGCCACCCGCTACGAGCAACTCGTGCCCCTGCTGCCCGAGCTCCAGCGCCGCATCGACGCGATCGCCGGTGACGTGGTGCACGCACGCGTCACCGGCCTGGCGCTGTTGATGGGCCGCATGGAGAGCTACCTGCTGACCAGCCAGCTGCGCTCCTTCCGGCTGGCGTTCGTGCTGGTCCTCGGGGTGATCGCGATGTTGTTCGCATCGCTCCGGGTAGGCGTGCTGTCCGCAATCCCCAACCTGCTGCCGCTGGTGCTCGTGCTGGGCGCCATGGGCTGGCTGCGCATCCCGCTGGACGCCACAACCGTGATGGTCGCGCCGATCCTGCTGGGCATCGCCGTGGACGACACGGTGCACCTGCTGGAGCGGGTGTTGCGGGAGCGGCGGCGGGGCGCAGACGTGGCCAGCGCGTTCGAGCGGGCAGCCGGCGAGGTGGGTCACGCCCTGACCGTGACCACCGTGGTGCTCGTGCTGGGCTTCCTCACCCCCCTGCTGGGCAGCTTCAAGCCCAACCTGCACTTCGCCCTGCTCGCAGCGCTGGCACTGGTGCTGGCGCTCGTGGCCGACCTGGTGGTGTTCCCGGCGCTGGCCACGCTCGCCCCGCGGCTGGTACCGCGCTGACGCGCACGCCGTGTATGCTGTGCGGGCCGCGCCGGGGAGGCGCGCGACCGGAGGCTGCACATGGCGATCCTGATCATCCGTGAAGGGACGAACCCGGGCACGACCTACCGCCTGGGCCAGCGCAACCTGACCATCGGCCGCGACCCCGGCAACCTGATCCAGCTGGTGGACGACAAGGTCTCCCGGCGCCACGCCATGGTCCGCTGGGACGGCGAGGGCTACACCCTGATCGACCTCAACAGCCGCAACGGCGTGCAGATCGACGGCCAGAGGGTGCACAAGTACCCCCTGTCGATCGGCGACCTGTTCACCGTGGGCAACACCGTGCTGGAGGTGCTCGACGACCAGGCCCTGGACGCGGACGCGGTCCTCGGCCGCAAGGTGGTCAACCCCGACATCGTGGCCGACGCCACGGGCACGATGCCCAGGCTGCCCACGGTCCAGCCGGTGCAGTCGGCCTACCCCGCGACCCCCACGACCGCGGACGACGACCGCGCGGCCGCGGCCGACACCTGGCTGACGAGGCTGCGGGAGGCCGTGGCCGCCGGCCGGGTGGAGGACGCGCTCGACTCGGCCGTGGACGGCGTGCTGCGCTTCGTGGATCCCGATCGCTGTTTCGTCTTCCGCGTCGCCGGCCACAAGCGCCTGCTGCCCACCCGCGCCCACGTCTCGCCACGCATCCCCCGCGAGCACCGGCAGGCACAGCCGGTGCTCGTGGCGCTGACCGCGGCCGTGGAGGAGCAGCGCCACGTGGTCGTCAACGACGTGCCCGGTGGCCCGGAGCGCATCGGCTCCGCGATCGCCGTGCCCGCGCTGGATGGCCAGCTCGGCCCGGTGGGCCTGCTGTACGTGGACTCCTACACCGGGAGCGCGCAGCAGTTCACCGCCGAGGACCTGGCCCTGCTGAAGAAGGTGGCCACGACGATCGCACCGGTGCTGGTGGTGGATCCCGACCTGGAGATGACCGAGGCCGAGTGAGCCGCGGGAATCAGTACGGCACGAGGTCCGTGGAGCCGCGCGGCTCGAGCTTGGCCTCGTTGTAGGCGTAGTTCATCACGCCGGAGATCGACTGGTACGCCGTGCCCGGCTCCGGGTTCTCCTGGTGGAACAGGTCGTCCACCCGCAGGCAGGCGGCCACCTCGAACTCGCCGAAGTCCTGGGGATCGTCCGGGTTGTCGTCGGTCACCGACACGTTGCCCACCCGCACCAGCACGCCCTCGTAGTCCTCCTGCAGCGCGCCACCGGTGGCCACGTCGCACGGGTCGACCACCGCGGGGTTGATCTGGAAGGTGCCGGTCTCGACCACGTCGGTGGCCTCGTCGATCTTGAGCTCGGACAGCTCGTAGTACTCCAGGTACATCGCGGTGATGTCCACGGTGTTGCCGACCTGGATGGACGGCTGGATGGTGGGCACGATGGCCTCGTTCTCCACGTACACGTAGATGCCGCTGAAGGCCGCGTCCGCCGGGATCCCCGGCTCCTGCACGAAGAACACGTACGGCGGGTTCGCGGACAGCTGGGAGGTCACCACCACGTGATTGACCTGGACCTCGGTGTCCTCGGGCACGTTGCCCTGCTGGATGTCGCGGATGTCGGTGTCGTCCTCGAACGTGTCGTCATCGGACTGGCTGTCGTCGTCGTCGTCCGTCTGGCTGTCGTCGTCGTCCGCCTGGCTGTCGTCGTCGTCCGCCTGGCTGTCGTCGTCGTCTGCCTGGCTGTCGTCGTCGTCTGCCTGGCTGTCGTCGTCGTCGTCCTCGAGGCCCTGCGGCACGCCGGGCAGGATGCAGCCCGCCCCCCACAGTCCGAACAGCACGGCCAGCAGGATCGTTCCCAGCGTCTTCATCGAACCGTCCTCCCTTGCGCGGCGCCGGCCGCTCCAGCCGCGAGAATACCACCGAGCCGGGCCGCGGGCCCAGGGCATGCGGGCGCCCGCTGTGCAGGCCGGTTTGCCCTGGTCGGGGGGCAGCCGCACAATAGGCGCCGGGAGCCCACCGATGAGCGACGTCCTCGACGAACTGCTGCGCCTGCTCGAGCTCGAGAAGATCGAGGAGGACCTGTTCCGCGGCGCCAGCCAGGACCTGGGCTTCGGCGCGGTCTTCGGTGGCCAGGTGCTGGGCCAGGGCCTGTCCGCGGCCTCCAGCACGGTATCGAAAGACCGGGCCGTGCACAGCCTGCACGCGTACTTCCTGCGCATGGGCGACGCGCGCCACCCGATCGTCTACCAGGTGGATCGGATCCGCGACGGCACGTCCTTCACCACCCGCCGGGTGATGGCCATCCAGCACGGCCGGGCCATCTGCTCGATGGCGGCCTCGTTCCACGTGCAGGAGGAGGGGTTCGAGCACCAGTTCCCCGTGCCCGAGGGGATCCCGTCCGTCGACACCCAGGAGGCCGAGCTGACCTGGGTGAAGCGCTACCACGACCGGATCCCGGAGCACATCAGGGCCAAGCTGCTGTGTGACAAGCCCATCGAGATGCGGGTGGTGGATCCGATCGATCCGTTCGCCCCCCGGCAGCGCGAGCCGGCCAAGCACGTGTGGCTGCGGGCCGTGGACGAGCTACCCGACGATCCAGCCTTGCACCGCTACCTGCTGGCCTACGCCTCGGACTTCCACCTGGTGGGCACCTGCCTGTTCCCCCACGCCCGCACGTTCTGGGATCCCAGCATGCAGGTGGCCAGCCTGGACCACGCCATCTGGTTCCACCGCGACTTCCGCATGGACCGCTGGCTGCTGCACACCATGGACAGCCCCAGCGCCGGCCACGCCCTGGGCTTCAACCGCGGCTCGGTCTACACCGAGGACGGCGTGCTGGTGGCGTCCGTGGCCCAGGAGGGCCTGATCCGGCACCGACAGCGATGAGCCCGGAACGCCGCCTGCTGCACCTCGCGCTGGCGCACCGCGTCCCCCTGGGGATCGCGATCGGCCTGGGCTGGCTGGCGGGCGTGGCCACCGCGCTGCAGGCCGCGACCCTGGCCCGGGTGGTGGCGCGGGTATACCTCGACGGTGCGGCCGCGGACGACGTCGGCGCCCTCCTCGGGCTGTTCGCAGGCGCCACCGTGGCGCGGGCCGCGGCCGTGTGGGGGTCGGAGGTCGCCGCGGCCCGGGCCGCGGTCGACCTCAAGACACGCCTCCGCGGCCGCATGGTCGAGCACCTGCTGGCGGTCGGCCCCACCCCCCTGATCCGTGAGCGTACCGGCGAGCTCAGCACCACCCTGTCCGAGGGGGTGGAGGCGCTGGACCCGTACGTGCGCCACTACCTGCCCCAGCTGGCCCTGGCCGTGGCCGTGCCGGTGACCGTGGGCGCCATCGCCGCCGTTCACGACCTGCTGTCCGGGGTGCTCATGGCCCTGACCGCGCCGGTGATCCCGCTGCTGATGGCCCTGATCGGCAAGGTGGCCGCGGCCAGGAGCCGCAAGCACTGGCTGCAGCTGCAGCGCATGGGCGCCCAGTTCCTCGACGTGCTGCAGGGGTTGACCGCGGCGAAGCTCCTGGGTCGCGGCCGCGAGCCCCTGCGCGCCATCGCCGAGACGTCCGACCGCTACCGGCGCGCCACCATGGACGTGCTGCGGGTGGCGTTCATGTCCACGCTGGTGATGGAGCTGATCGCCACGCTGGCCACGGCCGTGGTCGCTGTGGTGCTGGGCATGCGCGTACTGCACGGCCACCTCACCTTCGAGGTCGCGTTCACCGTGCTGCTGCTGGCGCCGGAGTTCTACATGCCCCTGCGGCAGCTCGGCGCACGCTTCCACGCCCGCACGGCGGCGGCTGCCGCGGCCGAGCGCATCTTCGCGATCCTGGACCTGCCCGCGGCCTCGCCCCGCTCCGCCGAGCGGACGCCGGTGCCCGAGCGTTTGGCCATCCGGCTGGAGGGGGTGGGTTTCACCTGGCCGGCGCGGGCCGAGGACGACGAGCCGCAGCCCGCGCTGCAGGCCGTGGACCTGGCCGTGGAGCCGGGCCAGACCGTGGCGCTGGTCGGCCCGTCCGGGGCGGGCAAGAGCACCCTGGTGCACCTGCTGCTGGGGCTGGCCACGCCCCACGAGGGGCGGATCACGGTGGACGGTCGGGACCTCGCCTCGTTCGACCGGGACGCCTGGCACCGGCGGCTGGCCTGGGTTCCGCAGGCGCCACACCTGTTCGGCGGCACGGTGGCAGACAACATCCGCCTCGGCGCGCCCCAGGCCACCGATGAGCGGGTGCAGGAGGCGGCCCACGCCGCCCACGCCCACGAGTTCGTCCGGGAGCTGGCCCAGGGCTACGACACGCCCACCGGGGAGGGTGGCACGGAGCTGTCCGGCGGTCAGTGCCAGCGACTGGCCGTGGCGCGGGCGTTGCTGCGCGACGCCGACCTCGTGGTGCTGGACGAGCCGACCTCCCACCTCGACCCCGAGCTCGAGGCCCGCCTGCAGCGCAGCACACGCGTGTTGCTGCGAGGTCGCACCGCCGTGGTGGTGGCCCACCGGCTGAGCACGGTGCGCGACGCAGACCGGATCGTGGTGCTCGACCAGGGCCGCGTGGTCCAGCAGGGCACCCACGACGAGCTGTGCTCGCTGGAGGGACCGTACGCGGCCATGCTGGCCGCGAGCGAGGAGCACGCTACCGGCGCTCCGGCGCGGCCCGATGCTGCCTCTGGCTCGGCTGTCCGCGACGATCCCGATCCTGAGGAGCGGAGGGCCGCGGCCTCCCCTACCCCGCCCGGCGTGGTGGCCGACCTGCTCCGCCGCGTGACACCCCACACCGGTCAGCTGCTGCTCGCCGCGGCCGCCGGCGCCGCGGCCGTGGGCAGCTCCGTGGCCCTGCTGGGGACCGGCGCGTTCCTGCTGGCCCGCGCCGCGCAGCAGCCGTCCGCGGGCGCGCTGCGCACGGCCGTGGCCGCGGTGCGGCTGTTCGGCATCACCCGGGCCGGGTTCCGCTACCTGGAGCGGCTGGCCGCCCATGACCTCACCCTGCGGCTGCTGGCCGAGCTACGGGTGTGGTTCTACGCTCGGCTCGAGCCCCTGGCGCCGGCCCGGCTGACCCGAGCTCGCCACGGCGATCTGCTCGCGTCCGCGATCGCGGACGTGGAGACCCTGGAGGGCTTCTACGTGCGGGGCCTGGCCCCTCCCCTGGTGGCCGTGCTGGTCGCGGCCGGGACAGCGGCCTTCCTGGCCCGCCACGGCGGCGCGCTGCCCGCGATCCACCTCGCGGGGTTCGCCGCGGCCGGGATCGGGCTACCCTTGCTGCTTCGAGGCATCACCGCGGGCCTGGGGCAACGCGAGCGGGACCACGTGGCCCGCGGGCACGCCGAGGCCGTGGACCTGGTGCAGGGCATGGCCGACCTGTTGCTGGCCGGCCAAGGCGAGGAGCGGCTCGCCCGCCACCGGTCCCACGAGGCTGGGCTGGCCGGGATCCAACGGGGCACCGCCTGGCGCACCGCCCTCGACCCGGCGCTCAACACCCTGATCGCGCACCTCACCGTCGGGGCACTGCTGGTCGCGGCCATCCCGATGGTCCGCGCCGACGAGCTGAGCGGCATCGGGCTGGCCGTGCTGCTGCTGGCCGCGCTGGCGAGCTTCGAGGCCGCGGCCCCCCTGGCCGCGGCAGCGTGGCAGCTCGAGGGGCAGCTCGCCGCGCTGCGGAGGCTGCGCGCTGCCGTGGACGCGACCCCCGAGGTGGTCGACCCCGCCGGATTGGCGACGCTTCGGCCCGGCCCCGACGCGCCGCCGCTTGGCATGCGCGACGTGGACTTCACGTACCCGGGTACGGCCTCCCCCGCGCTGCAGGGATTCGACCTGGAGCTGTCCCCGGGCGACCGCGTGGCCCTGGTCGGCCCCAGCGGCTCGGGCAAGTCCACGGTGCTGTACCTGCTGGCGCGGTTCTGGGACGACTACGACGGTCGCATCGAGGCGTGGGGCGCGGACGTACGCACCCTGGCCGCGGATCCGCTGCGTCGGCGGCTGGGCATCCTGCCGCAACAGCCCCACCTGTTCGCCGGCACGGTGAGGGACAACCTGGGGCTGGCAGACGCGCGGGCCCAGGACGACGAGCTGTGGGCCGCGCTACGAGCGTCCGGCATCGAGACGTTCGTGCGCGGCCTCGACCGGGGGCTCGACACCTGGATCGGTGAGATGGGCCAGCAGGTGTCCGCGGGCCAGCGCCAGCGCCTGGCCCTGGCGCGCACCCTGCTGACGCAACCCGGCATGCTGCTGCTGGACGAGCCCACGGCCAGCCTCGACCCGGTCACGGCGCGGGCCGTGCTGGGCGACCTGTTCGCCCTGGCCGGGGACCGGCCGCTGCTGGTGATCACCCACGATCTGATCGAGCCCGAGCGTTTCGACCGCATCGTGTTGATGGAGCGGGGGGCCGTCGCCGACCGGGGCACCCACGAGGAGTTGATGGCGCGGGACGGTGGGTACCGCCGGCTGTTCCAGGTCCAGCGAGGTCGGATCGCGGGGTGACTCAGAAATCCCAGATCAGCGGGACACCGATGGACGCCGCCACCCAGACCAGCACGTTCAGGGGCAGCCCGACCCGCACGTAGTCCATGAACGTGTACCCGCCCGGGCCGTACACCAGCAGGTTGGTCTGGTAGCCCAGCGGGGTGGCGAAGCAGGCGGACGCGCCAAAGCAAATCCCGATCACGAACGGCCGCGGATCCACGCCCATCGAGCTCGCTGCGGACAGCGCGATCGGCAGCAGCAGCACGGCCGTGGAGTTGTTGGACAGGAACAGGCTGGCCACGCTGGTCAGGCCGATGAACACGGCCAGCACCACGCGCGGGCTGGCCCCGGCGAACAGGCCCAGCATGCCCTCGGCGTACAGCTCGGCTGCGCCGGTCTTCTGCAGGGCCACGCCCAGCGCGATGGTGCCGATGATCAGCAGCAGCACGCGGATGTCCACCGAGCGGTACGCGTCCCTTGGGCTGAGGCAGCCGGTGAGCATCATCAGGAACGCGGCGGTCAGCGAGGCGGTCAGGATGTCGACCAGGCCGATCGTGGCCACCAGCACCATGGACAGGAACAGGCCCATGGCCAGGGGCGCGCGCCGCTTGTTGACGATGGTGCGCACCACGTCGTCGACCACGATCAGGTTGCCGCCGGCGCGCAGGGTGTCCACGTGGTCCGACGGAGTCTGCACCAGCAGGATGTCGCCCACGCTCAGGCGGAGGCTGGCGAACTGGCGCTGCTGGTAGTGCAGGCGCCGGCGCTTGAGGCCCAGCACGTTGATGTGGGCGTCCAGCTCACGGATCACCCGGTCCAGGCGCCTGCCGACAAGCTCGGAGCTGGGCGGAACGACCAGCTCGACGATCAGCGAGCGCAGGTCATACGGCTTGGCCACCGTACCGTCCTCCCCCTTGGGCAGCACGGCCAGCTTGCGGTCCAGCAGGGTGACGATCTGGCGGGCGGACGCCTTGACCAGCAGGATGTCCCGGACCTCGAACCGCAGCCCGGGCTCGTCCGCGTCCAGCACGGCGTACCCTCGGATCACCTGGAACAGCTCCACGCCCGGGCACTGTTCGTCGATGGCCTCGGGCGCCAGCCCGACCAGCGCGCTGTCCGAGCGCAGCCGCAGCTCGGAGACGTAGCGTTGTCGGTCGCTGTGGGCCAGCTCGCAGATCGGCTCCTTGTGGGCTCGCAGCAGCCGGCCGGAGAACAGGTACAGGTACACCCCACCCACCAGCGCGATCGGCAGCCCCAGCGAGGCCAACTCGAACATGCCGATCGGATCGCACCCGCCGGCCACGGCCAGGTCGGACACGATGATGTTGGTCGAGGTCCCGATCAAGGTGGTCGTGCCCGCCAGGATCGAGATGAACGAGATCGGGATCAGGTACTTGGACGGGCTGAGCGAGAACTCGCAGCACACCGCCATGATCACCGAGATGAACAGCACCACGACGGGCGTGTTGTTGAGGAAGGCCGAGAACACGCCGGCCAGGGCCAGCGACAGCAGCAGGACCCAGTTCGTGCGGCCCCGCACGAACGCGATCAGCTTGCTGGTGAGGAAGTCCAGCGCGCCGGTGCGCATCAGCCCGCGGCTGACCACGAACAGCGCGCCCACCGTGATCGGCGCGGGGTGACCGAACCCGGCCAGGGACTCCCGCGGCGTGAGCAGCCCCAGTACGATCAGCACCACGATGATGCCGATCGCGGTGAGATCGATGGGCAGCTTCTCGGTGACCAGCAGCACGATCGCTGCGGCGAGGACGATGCTGACCAGCGCGATGCCCAGGGTCATCGGACCACCCCCGTACGTGGTCCTTGCAGACTAAAGCTCCGTGGGGAGGCCGGCAATCGGTGGGCGGGCCGCTCAGCGGTCGAGGGAGTCGGCGACGCCCTCCTCCACCAGGATCATGGCCGTGCCCGGGGGCAGCTCCAGCTGCAACGTGCCGTCGGATTCCACCGTGTGCGAGCCGCGCACATCCCGCCACACGTCCACCAGGGTCGTGCCGCCGGCGAACCCGGTCTGCATCACGTCATCGCCTTCCGCGGTCACCGAGACGTTCTCGAAGCTGGTGTTGAACACCACCAGCGCGCGATCGCCGTCCACGGACCGCTCGAAGGCGAAGATGCCGGCGTCGTCCTCGTCGCCGGTGTGGTCCGTGGCCCACACCACGGTCGAGTCCCCGCGCCGCAGCGGGGTGATCGCCTTGCGCAGGGCGATCAGGTCGCGAGTGGTGACGAAGGTGTCGCCCGTGGTGTCGTAGCCCGTGTCCCACAGCACCTCGCGGTTACCCGGGTCGTTGCCGCCGTCGAAGCCCTGCTCGGTGCCGTAGTAGATGCAGGGGATCCCGTCGATGGTCAGCAGGAAGGCCAGGGCCAGGTGCAGCCGCGCCTCGTCGGGCAGGTCGAACAGGAAGCGCGCCACGTCGTGGTTGTCCATGAAGTTGACCAGCGTCTGCTGGGGCGGCGCGCTGATGCCGCCCACCGCAGGCTCGTCCCCGTAGTTGACCAGCCGCTGCTTCCACAGCGTCTCGATGCCGGACGTGGCCCCGCCCCACTTGAACACGTCGTCGAAGGCCTGGAACTTCTGGCTGAAGTAGAACGCCGAGTCCATCTCCCCGTCGAAGGTGAACGAGCCGATCAGCGCGTCGTCGCCGTCGAACGCCTCGCCGAA
>CAZXHG010000071.1:0-37703 GCA_964639985.1 uncultured Rickettsiales bacterium | reverse complement strand
AATCGAGTTTCCCCGAAGACTGCTAGGGCAGCTTGACCGCCATGTAGACCGAGAATGCGTAGGACGGCGGATCGCAGTCCGCCAGACCCACCCCCACCATGTACTCGGCCACGGCCCCTGCCTCGGGCGGGATCAGCGGGATCGGCACGTCCTCGGACCGCTCGGGTCCGACCGACGCCACGGCGATCAACGCCTGGGAGCCGTCCGGGTTGCGTGCGATACGGTGGATCGCCAGCCGCATGCCCGCCGGCCGCGCGAGCAGCAGACCTCCATCGTCGTCCAGCAGGATCGGACTCTCGCTGCCCGGCTCCACGTCCTTGAGGCCCACGGACACGGCGTTGGGATCGAGCATCACCTCGTAGCGACAGCGAGTGGCGTCGAAGCCGAATGCGAAGTCGTCCAGCACGGTGATCTTGTAGTCCCGGGCCCCGGCCAGCAGGCCCCTGGACTCCGTGTCCACGAAGCCGCCGTCGCCGTCGGCGACCTGCACGGTGTAGCTGATGGAGAGCGTGTCGTCGGCGCCGAGGGTCACGGCCGCGGGCACGGTGGGCTGCTCGACCTCGGTGACGTCCTCGTCGGCGTCATCGGCGGTGGCCAGGTCCAGGGACTCCGCCGCGTCACCGCTGTCCCCCGATTCGCCCTCGCCGTCCGAGGTGACGACGCTGTCCTCGCTGGCCTCGTCCTCGTCCTCGTCCTCGTCCGCTGGCTCGGGCTCTTCGCCGTCGGAGGAATCGTCGTCGACGCTCGGCATGTCCCCGAGCTCGTCCTCCATCTCGCGCAACATGCGATCGAAGTCGTCGTCGGTCATGTCGTCGAGCGGCTCGTCCTCGCCGTCGCCGTCCGCCATCGCGATATCGGAATTGGCTGGCAGTTCTTCGACCATTCGTCCCTCTCGAGGATCCGATCCTACAACGTCCGCCCAGCCGAAGCATCCCACGCTATCATCCGGATTCATGCCCGACTCGCGGATCATCTCCTGGATCGAGGCCAGCTGGCGACGCGCGCTCGACGCCTACCGCCGGATCGTGATCGAGAGCGGGTTCCCCGGCGCGGCCAAGAGCCCGGTGCTGTTCGCCACGTTCGTGGTGCGGGAGATCGTGGTCAAGGAGTGCTCGACTCGGGCCATGGCCCTGTCCTACCAGTTCCTGTTCTGCCTGGTGCCCGCGCTGACCCTGCTGCTGGCCGTGCTCGCCGCGCTGCCGGGCCTGGCCCCGGCGCGGGAATCCCTGATCCGGATCGTGGTGGAGGAGTTCCTGGCCGCGGACGACGAGCTGGTCACGGCCCAGCTGGAGACCTTCGTGGCCAACGCCGAGGTCTTCTCGCTGGTGGGCGTGGCCATCCTGGTGTACGGCGCGATCGTGCTGATCTCCACGCTGTACGGCGCGATCAACTCGGTGTGGAACATCCGCCCCACCCGCACCAGCTGGGCGCAGCGGCTGGGCCCGCTGGGCCTGGTCGGCGGCCTGATCGTCGGGGCCCTGGTGCTGGGCGTGGCCACCGCCGGGCCATTCCAGTCCGCCCTGGCGTTGCTGGACCGCACGCCGCTGTTCACCTCGGACGTGCGCGGGTTCCTCACCAGCTTCGGCATCGGCTGGATGCTGACGTTCCTGCTGTACAAGCTGGTGCCACGGACATACGTGCACACGGGCTCGGCTGCCATCGCCGCCGGGGCGACGTCGATGCTGTTCTCGCTGGCCAAGCTGGGCTTCCTGGCGTACGCGTCGTCGTCGGACACCTACACGCGCATCTACGGCGTGCTGGGCGCCCTGTTCCTGGCCCTGATCTGGAACTGGCTGGCGTGGTTCCTCATCCTGGCCGGCGCGGTGCTGGCATTCGTGGCACAGAACTACACGCACCTCGCGGGGCTGGAGCAGCGCAAGTTGCTGGGCGAGCGCTACCAGACATGGCACGCCGTGCGCCTGCTGCTGGTGGTCTACCGCGCCGAGCGCGACGGCGAGCTGCCGGTGACCATCGCCGCGGCGTCGCGCAAGATGCAGCTCGCCGCCTACCTGACCGACCGCCTGGGAGACACGCTGGCCGCTGCCGGGCTGGTGGCGCAGAGCGGGACCAGCCAGTGGGAGAACCTCTCCCCGGCCCGGACCGCGGACCAGATCACCATCGCGGACGTGGCCGCAGCGCTGGCCTCGCAGGCGCTGGAGGTGCCGACCGGCAGCGAGCCCCGCGACTCCACGGACGACGCCCTGAGGGACCTGCTCACCGACTCCAGCGCCGCCCTGGCGCGCCGCCTCCAGCAGGTCACGATCGCCGACCTGCTGGATGGGAACGCGGCCGCGCGAAGCTGAACCCCTTGGAGAACGCGCGCGCATTCCCTGGCCCGCGCCCGGACTCGCCGATAAGATGCAGGCCAGTGACGAGGACCTCGACGCCCACGGGGGTACCACCATGACCGACCGACCCTACCGACTCCGGATCGCATTGCCCGCGCTCGCGGCCGCGGTGCTGGCGCTCAACGCGTGCCAGGAGCAGGAGCTCAACCCACTCTCACCGGACATCTTCGTGTCCCCGGAGTCCATCGACTTCGGCACCGTGTCCCTGGGCGCCCCAGCCCACGTGGAGCTGGAGATCCACAACGTGGGCGGCGGCACGCTGGCCGTGGACTCCGTGCTGCTGGCCGACGGCACCGGACCGTTCGTGGTGGGCAACTACACCGGCAACATCGGGCCGAACGAGATGGTGGTCGTGGGCGTGGACCTCGACCCCGCGGAGCTCGGCGGCTTCCAGGACGTGATCGAGATCACCAGCGACGATCCGGACGAGCCCGTGGTCGAGGTGCCGGTGATCGTGCAGGACGTGATCGAGGGGCCAGCCGCGGCCATCGCCTGGTCGCCCTCCAGCCTGGACTACGGCGCCGTGCCCAGCGGCGGCGCGCTCACCCTGACGGTGACCATCACCTCGGTGGGTACCGGCGATCTGGAGGTCAGCGCCATCGAGCTGCAGACCGGGACCTCGCCGGAGTTCACCCTCGACGTCAACCCCGCGCCCGTGACCATGCCCCCCAGCTACTCCGAACAGATCGACGTCACCTACACGCCGGACGACGATGTGGACGACGCCGGCACCCTGCTGATCCACTGCAACGACCCGGACACGCCCCTGGTCGAGATCCCGCTGACCGGGGCGCTGCAGCCTGCGCCGGACATCGAGCTGATCCCCACGCAGCTGCTGTTCGGCGACGTGCCCATCGGGTCATCCGTGACCATGGAGTCCGAGATCTGGAGTCTGGGCGCCGACACCCTCGAGCTCGGCACGCTCACGCTGATCGCCGGCACCGAGTTCGTGATCGACGTGGATCCGTCCGGCGCCGTGCTGGACCCGGGGGACTCCACCACCGTCACGGTCACCTACACCCCGACCGACATGACCGCAGACGTGGGCGAGATCGAGATCCCGAGCAACGACCCGGACGAGAACCCGGCCACGCTGCTGCTGGCCGGCCAGCACGAGCCCATCCCCGACATCGAGGTCGACCCGCTGAGCGTGGACTTCGGCACCGTGGACGTGGGTACCACGTCCAGCGACCAGGTCCTGGTCAGCAACGTGGGCACCGGCGACCTGCAGGTGGACATGCCGGTGCTCACCGGCTCCACGGACTTCGCCATCTCGGCGGCCCAGTTCCCGATCTCGATCCCGGCGGGCGGCGCGGAGATCGTCCTGGTCGACTACTCGCCCAGCGACTTCACCGACGACACCGGCGAGATCACGATCACGTCGGACGACCCGGACGAGCCCACCGTCGTCGTGGCGCTGCTCGGCGCGCACGTGCCCGCGCCGGACATCGACCTGCAGCCCACGTCCCTGCAGTTCGGCCAGGTGATGGTCGGCTACGACCTGACCCTGTCGGCCGACATCACCAACGTGGGCACCGCCGACCTGGTGCTGGGCACCCTGGCCGTGGTCGGCACCAGCGAGTACACGTTGACCGTGGATCCCTCGGGCATGGTGCTCGCCCCCGGCAACGCCACGGCGCTGTACGTCACCTACACGCCCGTGGACAGCGGCTCGGACGTGGCCACCGTGGAGATCCCCTCCAACGATCCCGACGAGAACCCCGTCTACCTCGACCTCAACGGCGCGGAGCTGCCCGTGCCCGACATCGACGTGGATCCCCTCATCTACGACTTCGGCGCGGTGGACGTGTTCACCTCCACGAACACGGACATCCTGGTGTCCAACGTGGGCTCCGCCGACCTCGACGTCACCGCGGTCACCCTCAGCGGCAGCACCGAGTTCAGCTTCCTGTCCAGCAGCCTGCCCGGCACCCTGGGCATCGGCGCCTCCACCAACGTGTACGTGGAGTACGCGCCGGTGGACCAGACCGCGGACACGGCCACGCTCACCTTCGAGAGCGACGATCCGGACGAGCCCACCGTGACCGTGACCCTCACCGGCGAGCCCGCGCCCACGCCTGACATCGACGTGGATCCGTGGACCGTGGACTTCGGCGACGTGAAGCTGGGCGACAGCGACACGGCGTGGGTCACCATCTACAACGTGGGCGCCGCCGACCTCGAGCTGTACAACATCAGCCGCAGCGGCGATCCCAACTTCTCGATCACCACCAACCCCCAGGGCACCACCGTCGCCCCGGGCGGCAGCACGCTGATGGAGATCAGCTTCTGGCCGACGGCCGAGCAGGCCTACTCCGCGGTGATCGACATCGTCAGCAACGATCCTTTCGACCAGACCGTCAGCGTGGACGTCTACGGCGACGGGGCCACATCCGAGATCGAGGTCGACCCCGACTACTGGGACTTCGGCAACGTGTACTACGGCTGCGACGACAACGTGGACATCACGATCCGCAGCGTCGGCAGCGCGCCGTTGACCATCCACGGCTACTCGTACACGACCATGCCCGGCCAGACCATGTTCCTCGACGCCGACGACCTCGACGACTACCTGAACAACGGCTGGGATCTCGACCCGGGCGACGAGATCGTGCTCAACCTCGAGTTCGAGCCCACCAACCTGATGGCATTCTCCGGCCTGCTGGAGATCAACAGCGACGCGGCCAACCTCGGCGTGGCCCAGGCCGACCAGGACGGCGTGGGCGTGGCCGGCGGCAGCGCCATGGACAACTGGGTGCAGGTGGGCAACAACCAGTCCGACGTGCTGTGGGTGGTGGACAACTCCTGCTCCATGGGCGACGAGCAGGGCTTCCTGTCCGACGACTTCGGCTACTTCTACAGCGTGGTCAGTGGCGCGGGCGTGGACTTCCGCATCGCCACGGTGACCACGGACGACGAGGACTTCGTCGGCACCACCAAGGTGATCAGCCCCACCACGCCCAACGGCGGCGCTGTGTTCTCCTCGAACTGCCTGGTGGGCACCACCGGCAGCGCCAACGAGCGCGGCCTGATGTACGGCTACAACGCCCTCACCGACGCGATCAACGGCAACTACCCCAACACCGGCTTCTGGCGCCAGGACGCGGGCCTGCGGGTGGTGTACGTGTCGGACGAGTCCGACCAGAGCGGCTCGTGGAGCACCTACCTCAGCTACTACCAGGCCCTCAAGGCCGACCCCAGCTACGTGATCCTGTCGTCCATCTGCGGCACGGACGGCTACACGGCCCAGTCGTGCAGCGGCCCGGGAGGCAGCGCCTATCCGGGCACGGGCTACGTGGACGTGGCCAACGCCACCGGCGGCGTGCTGGCGAGCATCTGCGACTCGGACTGGTCGACCGCGCTGACCAACCTGGCCTGGATGACCGTCAACCTCGAGGACACGTTCGAGCTGACCTACACGCCGATCACCACGACCATCGAGGTGTACGTCAACGGCGGGCTGGTGGGGACCGGCTGGTCCTACGACGCCGGGCAGAACGCGGTGGTGTTCTCACCGAGCTTCATCCCGCAGGACGGGGACGTGATCCAGATCCTCTACGACTACTACGGCAGCTGCTGATCACTGGTCCCCGTACACCACCCCCGCCGTTGACTTCACGCGCGTGCTCCACTAAACCGCCGTCACGGCGGCGCGCACCTCGCCGCCGGGAAGCGAGGGGTTCATGCGCACCATCGGCATCCAGGCACTGCGGGACGACCCCGCCCTCTACGGCGAGGTCGCGGACGTCCTGCGCGACGGCGGCCTGGTCTGTTTCCCCAGCGGTCGACAGTACGGCGTGGCGGCGTCCCTACTGTGCGAGGACGCGGTCATCCGGCTGGTCCAGACCAAGCGGCGCGCCAAGCGCGCGCCCGCGCTGGTGTTCATCCCCGACAGGGCGGCCCTCGACCAGGTGGTCGACGAGGTCCCGCCCGGAGCAGCGTCCCTGATCGAGCGTTTCTGGCCCGGGCCGTTGACCATCCTGTTCCGCCCCTCGGAGGAGCTGCCGCGCAAGGTGGTCAAGACCGTGGCCGCCCGCAGCAAGGACCGGGTGGGCGTGCGCATCACCGACGAGGAGGTCCCCGCCCGCATGGTGCAGGCCTTCGACGGTCCGATCCTGGTGAGCTCGGCCAACCTCTCCAAGAAGGCCGGCTCTTCCTCCCCGGCCCAGGTGAAGAAGAACTTCGCCCGCACCGTGGACGTGTTCATCGAGGCCGGCGACATGCCCGCCAAGGAACCCTCGACCGTGGTCGACCCGGAGAAGGCGAGCCGGCCGATCGTACGCGCCGGTGCCGTGTCCGTGGACGAGGTGGTCGATCTGCTCGAAGCTTCCCGGGCCTGATCCGATGCCCGACCTGCTCCCCCAGATCGCCGACGCCCTCGACCGCATGCGGGCCACGCTGCCCGCCGGCCTGACCCTGGACTCCCGGCCCGTGGACTACGGCGCGCGGCTGACGCTGGACGGTCCCGACGACCGCTCCGCGTCGGCCACGCTGTACTACTCCCCCAAGAAGAAGCGGTTCTCGCTCACCGGCGTCACCGGTCACGCCGAACTCACCGAACAGATCACCGAGCTGGTCGAGGCCCACTGCACGGTACACGTGTCCGCGCCGCCCTCGTCCGAGCCGCGCGACGGCGCCCCGGTCAGCGGCATCACCGAGGTGGACGAGTTCCTGACCCAGGCCATGCCGCGGCTGCACGCGGCCGGCATGTTCCCCGTGGACATGGACCCCATCCCCTACGGCCTCAAGCTGACCTTCGCCGACGGCACGGCCTCGGTGGTGGTCTCGGTCTATCACTCGAAGAAGAAGGGGCTGTCGATCGTGCCCGCGCAGGGCCCGTCCGCGCCCCAGGCCGAGCAGGTCGCCGCCATCATGCGCGGCGCGGCCGCCTCCCCCCTCCCCGCCCCCGAGGCCGCGCTGCGCGCCTGGATCGGCACGGACGAGGCGGGCAAGGGTGACTACTTCGGCCCCCTGGTGACCGCGGGCGTACGCGTCGACCGACGCGCCGCGGACGCGATCGTCGCCCTGGGTGTCACCGACTCCAAGCGCCTGGGCGCCGACGCCATCGCACGCCTGGCCAGCGCCATCCGCAGCCGCCTGCGCGGCGACTGGGCCGTGGTCGCCATCGCCCCCCGCCGCTACAACGAGCTGTACGAACAGAACCGCGGCCGGGGCCGCGGCATCAACGGCCTGCTCGCCTGGTCCCACGGCCGGGTGGTGCGCGACCTCGACGACAAGGGGGTCGACTACGAGGCCGTGGTGGTGGACCGCTTCGCCGCCCAGCGGGTGATCGCCGGCGCCATGCCCCGCGACACCAGGGTCCTGGCCCGCCCCCGCGCCGAGGACAACCCGGCCGTGGCCGCCGCCTCGATCCTGGCCCGCGCCACCTACCTGTCGAGGCTGGAGACGCTGAGCGAGCGCTTCGGCGTGCAGCTGGGCTCAGGCGCTGGCCCCGCCGTGATCGAGGCCGGCCGCGAACTCGTGCGCCAGCACGGCGCGGACGTGCTGACCGACGTGGGCAAGGCCCACTTCCGCACCACCGACACGATCCTCGGGCGGTGATCCCGCGCCTATCGAGTCGAATGGAATGCCCGCACGATCCGTATCGATCCGTGCTAGAGAACTGTCCTCAGCACACACAGCGGAGTCAGCGATGAAGCGACGAGAGCTGCCGTACCCTCAACGACGTACCCTGGCCCGCTTGGCCCTGGCCGTGCTGCTGACGCTGGGGGCCATCCCCTCCTGCGTGGTCCTCGAGGAGATCCTGCGCGAGGGGTTCGGCGACTGCGACCGCTACGAGGAGGAGTGGGCCGCGGACCTCGAGGCGGGTGGCCAGCTGCTGCCCGTGATCCCCGACACGGTCGTGGACTACGCCATGGCCATGATCCTCAACACCGACGCGGTCAACGAGCTGTTCCGCCGCCTCGACGACAACGAGCTGCCCGTGCTCAGCGAGACCGTCGACGTCCTCGGCCTGGACGTGACACTCAGCGTACAGCCGGACATCCCGCTGCTGCACATCGGCGGTGACCTCGACTGCCCCGACTGCTTCCAGGCCGAGGTCGAGTTCGTCAACGAGGTGGACATCGCCGGCTACGTGGTGCCCGGCGGCTCCGGCGTCATCGGCGTGCAGATGCCCGTCGGGTTCGTGCCGCTGAGTGACGAGGAGACCCAGCTGGTCGCCTACTTCCAGGAGCTGGAGGTGCTGACCCTGGACGTGGACTTCGGCGACGAGTACGTCAACAGCTTCTACCAGTACCTCGAGCCGGTGGTGACCGAGCTGGTCAGCGCGTACCTGCAGTGGCGCTTCGAGAACCAGCCCATCGCCACGTTCAAGTCATGGGAGATCGGCGGCAACGAGGTCTACCTCGCCCCCCGCGGCCCGTTCATCATCCCGCAGCACGACACCATGGTCATGCCGTTGCAGACCAACCTCGACATGAACATCACCACGGCCATCGAGGATCAGATCGCGCTGCCCGACGACGCGGACATCGGCCTGGTGTTCCACCCCGAGCTGCTCGTGGCGATGGCCAAGCGGATGAACTACGAGAACGTCATCCCCCAGGGCTACGACCTCGACGGCAACGAGGAGGAGGGTGGTCCGGTCAAGGTCACGCTGGAGCGCATGTCGTCCGACGACATGGGCCTGCTCGAGACCGAGATGAAGCTGTGGTTCCTGCAGGACGCCTGCGGCACGGCCACCATGTCCGCCTCCATGGAGCTGTCGGTCTCGGACGTGGAGTTCCACTTCTCGGTGGGCAACTTCCACATCACCGAGGGCGAGGGCGTGGGCCTGGTACTGTCCGAGAGTGACTGGCTGGTCAGCACGCTGATCAACGAGCTGCTGCGCACGATGGAGATCACCATCAACTACGACCAGATGTTCGGCGGCGAGCTGGGCTCGGACGCGGGCATGGGCGCCGTGCAGTTCAACATCGACGGCCGCGGCATCACCCTGTACTTCAACTTCCTCGAAGGCTTCTGAACGGTGAAATCGTAGGTCGGCTCGAGCGGCCGAAGGCCGCGGAGCCGGCACCTCGAGGGGGTCAGGTCGGGTCTTTACTCATGAGATCTCTGGTTCTCTTCGCTTCCGTCCCTCTGTTGCTCGCAGGCTGCGTCTCGACCTGGCGGGCCTCGCTACCCGCCATCGAGGGCGAGGTCCACGTCGAGGGGATCGATGGCCCCGTCGAGATCACCCGCGACACATGGGGCGTGCCCCACATCCGCGCCACCACGGACGCGGACGCGGTGTATGCGCTGGGCTGGTGCCACGCCCAGGACCGGCTGTGGCAGATGGAGCTCAACCGCCGCATCGGCGCGGGCCGGCTCTCCGAGGTGTTCGGCAAGCGCACGGTTCAGACCGACCGCTACCTGCGCACCGTGGGCTTCCGCGCCCGCGCCGAGGAGGTCGAGGCCGACCTGCCGTCCGACCTGCGGGAGCTGCTCGAGGCCTACTGCCGGGGCGTCAACGCCTGGCTGGCCACGGACCCGAAGCTGCCACCCGAGTTCGGACTGCTGGGCCTGCAACCCGAACCCTGGACCCCGGCCGACGGCCTCACCTGGATGAAGATGATGGCCCTGAGCCTGGGCAGCGACGCGTCCCAGGAGTACTCCCGGGCCCGGCTGCACGAGGCCATGGACCCGGCCCTGGCCGACCTGCTGCTGGCCTCTCATCCCGGGGACCCGGTGATCATGCCGGCGCCGGCGGACGACGCGGGTGCCGAGGGTGGTGCTGCCCGTCTCGATCCGATCGGGGGAGCGCCCGAGGCGCTCCGGCAGCTCGTCCCCATCGACGTGGAGGGCCTGGGCTCCAACAACTGGGTGGTGCACGGGGACCACACCACCTCCGGTAGCCCGCTGCTGGCCAACGACCCCCACCTGCAGCTGTCCATGCCGTCGGTGTGGTACCTGGCCCACCTGCGCGGTGACCGGCTGCACGTGGCCGGTGCCACCTTTCCGGGCCTGCCCCTGGTGGTCATCGGCCACAACGAAGACGTGGCCTGGGGCCTGACCAACGTGGACCCGGACGTGCAGGACCTGGGGCTCGCTGCACCACACCGTGTTCCACCACCAGCTCGCCGTGCTGCCGATCCTGCGGAAGCACATGGACCGCACGGTCCACCGCGGCGGCGGCCCCTACACGGTCAACGTCTCGTGGACCTCCCGCAGCGACCCCTTCCGCAACTCCTGGGGCCCCTCCTACCGCCAGGTGCTCGACCCGTCCGACTGGGACGCGTCCCGCTTCATGCACACCACCGGCCAGTCCGGCCACCCCGCCAGCCCCCACTACGCCGACCTGATCGACTCATGGCTGACCTGCGAGTCCATCCCGCTGGCGTTCTCGGAAGAGGCACTGGATGAGGTCGCAGCCGAGGTCCAGATCCTGCAACCCGCCACCGACTGAACCATCCCCCGCCCGAGACATCTCGCAACATCTCGCAACAAACGGAAAAAGGGACGCTCAGGGCCCCCAGCCGAGCACGGTCCACAGGTCCTCGGCCACGTCCTGGGCCCTGCCCATCTCGGTCGCCGTGCCCGGCCAGGAGTTGGTGAGCACGGCGAGGCTGATCCCGCCCTCGGTGTGATGGCCCATCCAGGCGCTGTAGCCCGTGAGCTCGCCGTTGTGGAACAGCTCGGCCGCGGGATCCGTGGGCTGCCCGCCGATGGCGTAGATCCCCAGGCCGCAGTACAGCACGCCCTCGGACAGCTCGAAGGCCTGCTCCCACCGCTGCGCTGCCGAGGCCTCGTCGAGCACGGAGCCGCCGAGCCAGGCCGTGCCCCAGCGGGCCACGTCCTCCGCACCACCGACCATGGCGCCGGACGCGCCGAGAGCCGTGGGGTGCAGGGCCTCGGTCTGATCCCCGCCCTGCCAGTAGCCGGGCACGACACCTCCCCAGGCGGGGTCACCCAGCGGCGCCTCGAGGGTGTGCAGCCCGGCCGGGACCAGCAACCGTGAGGCCACCTGCTGATCCCAGCGCTCGCCGGTGACCGCCTCTACGACGAGCCCCAGGAGGACGTAGTTGCTGTTGGAATACAGCCAGTCCGTGCCCGGCTCGAACGCGAGCTCGCTGTCGGACAGCAGGTCGAGCAGCTCCTCGTCGGTCCACTCCTCGGTCGCGTGGGTCTGGAACGACATCGTGTTGCCGTAGTCCGGCACGCCGGAGGTGTGCATCAGCAGCTGGCGGAGCGTGACGTCCTGTGCGAGGGCGAACCCGTCGTGGTGATCGCCGAGCCGATCGTCGAGATCCAGGTTGCCCTCGGCCGCGAGCTGCAGCACCACGGCGGCGACGAAGGTCTTGGTGACGCTGGCGATCTTGAACCGGTGCGCCGGGGTCAAAACCTCTCCGGTGTCCAGATCCGCGAGCCCGGCCACGCCGACCCAGGGCTCGGTCCCCGGCATCTGCACCGCGGCCGCGACTCCCGGTGCTTCGTGCTCGTCGCGGGCCGTCTCGAGGGCGGACTGCAACTCCTCGGCGAGCGCCTCGTCGAAGGGCTCGGGGGCTGCCTCTTCCGCGCTGTCGTCGTCCGCCTGCGGGACGGTGCCCGGGCAGGCGGTGAACAGACCGGCGAACAGCATCAGCGCGAGCCAGGTTCGCGACCGCGTCATCGTCCCCTCCTCCGGGTTCCCCATCGCGGGAAGGCTACCACGCTGCGGGGATGCCGAAGACGTGCTACCCGGGGCGACTGTCATCGAGCGTCGAGCCCATGGTGAACCGGAGGCTCAGAACAGCTGGACGCGGGTCGCCGAGGTCTCGCAGCCGTCGATGCCGGCGCCGGCTGCCAGGGCCCCGCCCAGGCTGCCCGCGCCCACGGTCTCGACCGTGGCGGTCGAGGTGTTGGCGCCCTGGGCGATCACGGCGCCGCCCGCGTCGTACAGGCGTACCTCGGCTGCGCCCACCGCCACGTAGTCGATGAGATCGACCGTGACCTTGGTGACGTCGCAGTCCAGGCCGGTGAAGTCGAGGTACAGCTCCGCGGGGTAGACCCAGGCGGTGCCCTCGTTCGCTTCGCCGGAACAGCCCGAACAGGTCGTGCTGTCGCGCAGCGTCATGGTCACGTCCGCCTCGACCCACGTCGCGCCACACCCCGACATCGGGCCGGGCGTCTCGAACAGCAGGGTCACCCCGCCCTGGGCCTCGCACGAGTCCGGGTCGGGCGTGCTGTCGTCGTCGTCGGCCACGTCGTCGTCGTCGGCCACGTCGTCGTCGTCCGCCACGTCGTCGTCGTCGGCCACGTCGTCGTCGGCCACGTCGTCGTCGTCCGCCACGTCGTCGTCGTCGGCTGCGTCGTCGTCATCAGCCGGTGTGGTGGGGCAACCGGGCAGCAGACACAGCACCATGGCCATGGCCAGCGCCTGGATCAGGAATTCACATCCGTCTCTCATGGGGGCTCCCTTCCCTCGACACCTGTCTATCACACCCGCCGGGGAGAGGTGCCAGCCTTCCCTCCGTCCCGTCTAGGCGTGCAGAGCTTCGTCGGCCGCGGCCAGCGCCGCCTCCTTGAGGATCTCCGACAGGGTGGGGTGGGCATGCACGGTGTGGCCGAGCTGCGCGGCCGTGGCGCCGCGGGCCATGGCCACCACGGCCTCGCCGATGAGTTCAGACGCGCGGGCGCCCACCACCTGCACGCCCAGCAGCCTGCCGTCGGTCGCGCTGGCCAGCACCTTGGCCATGCCGTCCTCGGCGGCCATGCTCTTGGCCCGGCCGTTGGCCCGGTAGTGGAACCGGCCCACGCGGTACTCCAGGCCCTGCGCCTTGAGCTGCTGCTCGGTGGCGCCCACCGCGGCCAGCTCGGGATCGGTGTACACCACGGACGGGACCACGGAGTAGTCCACGTTGGCGTGCCCGCCCGCGATCACCTCGGCCACGGACACGCCCTCCTGTTCGGCCTTGTGCGCCAGCATCGGGCCGGGCACCAGGTCGCCGATGGCGTACAGGCCTGGCACGCCGGTGCGCAGGTTGTCGTCCACGACCGCGCGCCCGCGGTCGTCCACGCGCACGCCCAGGCCCGCGAGGTCGATGCCGCCGTGGTGGGGGCGGCGGCCGACCGCGACCAGCACCCGGTCCGCGGTGAGCCCGCTGGTGCGCCCCTTGCCGTCCTGCAGCACCAGAGTCACCTCGTCGCCAACGACCTCGGCCGAGGTCACCGTGTGCCGCAGCTTGAACGCCATGCCCTGCTTCTTCAGGGCCCGCTCCAGGGTCTTGGCCGCCTGCTGGTCGGCGAAGGGGGTGATCTGCTTCATCATCTCCACGACGGTCACCTCGGCGCCGAGGCGGCGCCAGACGCTGCCCAGCTCCAGGCCGACCGCGCCGCCGCCGATCACCACGAGGTGGCGGGGGACCGCGTCCAGGGACAGCGCGGCCGTGGAGTCGATCACGCGCTCGCCGTCGAAGGGGAGGAAGGGCAGCTCCACGGGCACGCTGCCCGTGGCCAGCACGGTGGACTCCGCGGCCAGCTCCACCGTCCCCTCGGCCGTGTGCACGAGCACCGTGCCGGGCTCGGGCACGTCGCCCGTGCCCTGCAACACGGTGACCCGATTGCGCTTCATCAGCCCGGCGATGCCGTCGGTCAGCTCGCGCACGACCTGACGTTTGCGCTGCATCATCACGTCGAGGTCGAACGAGACCTCGCCCACGGTCACGCCGTGCACGGCCAGCCCGTGTCGGGCCAGGTGTACGGCCTCGGACGCCTCGAGCAGCGCCTTGGAGGGGATGCAGCCCACGTTGAGGCAGGTCCCGCCCAGGGCCTCGCCCCGGTCCACCAGGACCACCGACCGGCCCAGCTGGGCCGCGCGGATGGCGGCCACGTAGCCGCCGGGGCCGCCGCCGATGACGATGACGTCGAATCGTTCCATGGTCGTTCTCCTGCGTCCCGAGGACGCGATTCTACGATCCCTGCGCCCCGCTGTCGGGGGCGGAGTCCAGGCAGGCCTCCAGTGTCGAGGGCGGCGCAGCGTCCTCCCAGTCCTCGTCGCGCAGCGCCTCGAGCGCTTCCCGCTCGGCCGTGAACCCGCACTCGAAGGCAGCCGCGAAGGCCGCGTCGCTCGCGGGGCCGTGCAGCCACGCCAGCAACCCCTCCCCGCCCGCCAGCCCGCTGTCGGGGAGCAGCTCGCGGGCCAGCTCCATGCCGGCGCCGATCGCCACCGCGTCGGGATCGCAGCCGGGCACGAGCTCCCGCGCGCTCCAGGGAGGATCGTGGCGGAACAGGGGGTAGCGGCGGTACACCTGCAGTGCGCCCAGCCCGGCGCAGTACTCCCGCTGCAGCGCCACCGGTACGGGATCCGCGAGCGCCACGGGCCCGTGGTAGGGCCCTCCTCGGCCCAACCCGAAGGCGATCCTGCGCCGGGGGTCGGCCTCGGTGGAAGCCATCCAGGCGGGCAGATCACGAGCCGCGGACGGCCCCATGTCCCGGGCCAGGCCGATCCCCCACCCTTCCCAGATCCAGGGGTGCACGCCGACGGGATGGTCCGACAGCCGCACGGCACCGGCCCCGGAACCCCGCACCTGGGCGGCCCTGCCCGCCGCCTGGAGCGCCTCGACGCGCTGGGCGGGGTGTTCCCTCAGGACGGCCTGGATCGCGTCGGGTCGCTCGCTCAAGCGCTCGTGCACGGCCAGGGCGAAGCGATCCCCCCGCAGGTGTCGATCCAGCTGGCCCGCGCCCGGTCCCCGCCCGAGGTCCCACCACGCCACCTGTGTGCCGGAGACGAGTAGCAGCGCCGCACCGGCCACCGCGAGCGCCAGCCGCCCGCCCGAGGCCGCGTCGCGTCGGGGCAACCCGAACATGGCCGCGCCGCCGCAGGCGACCATCAGCGCCCAGGGTGCCAGCGGCGACAGGTACCGCGGCTGTAGCTCGATGCCCGACGCCAGGGCAGCCAGGGCGTACAGTCCGATCACGCCCGCAGCGGTGCGCGTGACCACCCAGCGGACGCGAGCGTCGCGCCCCACCAGCCCCGGCCAGGCCACGCGCGCCGGTCGGCCGGCGAAGCCGGCCAAGGTCAGGGCCACCAGGGCGACCAGCACCGCCCAGCCCAGGGCGGTGCCCTCCTCGCCGCCGCCGCCGTAGCCCCACATGCCGGCCAGGTCCCGGCCGACCAGGGAGGCCGCGCGTGCCAGTGCGCCCTCGCCGCTGTACTGCCAGTGGTCGCCCTCCACCACCAGCAGCACGGAGCGCAGGTCGCCGTCAGCGCACTGCCACGCCGCGGCCGGGCCGCTCCACAGCACCCGCTGCAGCAGGGCGGGCGCCAGCCCCAGCACCACGCCGCCGGTCACGGCCACCGGGTGGATCGGCCAGCCTCGACAGCTCGCGGCCACGGCCACCCCCGCCGCCGCCAGCGCGACCGGGGCGGCGCTGTAGGCGAACGAGCCGGCCAGTCCGGCCAGCACCCCGGCGAACAGGGCCAGCCCCGCGCTGTCCCGTCGGAGCGCCGCGGTCAGCGCCAGCAGGGCAGCCCCGGCGGGCAGGCAGGCCTCGAGGTGACTCGGCCAGCCGAACTGCTGCAGCTCGACGAGCAACGGCGGCGCCAGGGTCCAGGCTGCGGAGAACAGGGCCGCGGACCGCCAACCGCCCAGGGACGCGGCGAGCAGGGCGAACACCGCCAGCGTACACGTGTGCCACAGCACCGCGGTCAGGCGCAGCGACCACGTGGACGGACCGGCGAGCACGAACGCGGGCACGGCAGCCGCACCGAACGGCAGGGCGCCCCACTCACGGGGCAGGGGGACGTACTGCGGCAACGACATCGCGGTGCCGCCGACCAGGTGGGAGGGCAGCAGCCCGAACTCGGCGACCTCGCCCGGTGCGGGCTCGCCGGCGCGGTCCAGCGTGGTCATGCGGAGGGTCAGGAACGCCAGCAGGCCCAGGGAAACGGTCAGCGCCAGGGGCCAACGCCGCGGGGGGCGGGACGTGCCGTTCATGCGTGGACCGCCAGCACGGTCACTCCTTGCGCGCGGCCTCGCGCTTGCGCGCCACCTCGAGCGCACCGGCGATGCCGACCAGCGCGTGCTGGTTGTTGTCGATGCGGCAGTGGTTGTCCACGACGCCCATGCGCAGCGCGCCCACGGCGCGATCCGGGTTGGCCATCCAGAAGGAGGTCTCCGGCTTGAAGATCTGCTCGCTCATGTGGCGGGTCGCCTCGAGCACGGCGTCCTCGAAGATGCGCGCGTCCTCGCCCGCCTCCCATGCGGTACGGACCACCCCCATCATGGCCTCGGTGCGCGACCCGGCGCGGGTGGTGCGCGGCACGTCGTTGGTACGACGGTACGAACCCCGGTAGTCGGGGAACGGCCACACGTGGGGTCCGCCGAACTGCTCGGACGCGTGGTGGGTGCCCATCTGCATGGCCACCTCGGCGTACTCCGGATCCCCGGTGGTGTGGAACAACAGGTACAGCGCCTGCATCACCCAGTGGTCGGGGTTGCTCCAGCGGTTCTTGCGATAGATCGCCATCTGGTTCTCGGCGATCGCCCTGGCCGCGGTCAGCCAGCGCTCGTCCTCGGTGTGCATGTAGTAGCGGGTCAGCGCCAGCATGCACTCGCCCGGGTAGTACAGGGGCTCCTTGGCCACGTTCTCGTTGTTCTGGGCCTCGTCCCAGGTGCGGAAGACCTTGCCGTCGCCGTCGATCATGTCGGTCATGGCCAGGGCCAGCCCTTCCATGATCTCGGCGTCGTCGTCGCGGAAGATGGCCTCGATGTGCGCCGGGTCCTCGATGTGCTCCTTCGGGGGGCGCGACAGGTAGGTCATCAGCGTCAGCGCGGCCGATCCGGACTGGCACTTGCGCCCCTCGAGCAGGCAGTAGCGATCGCCGTTGTCGTCCCCGGGGATCTTGTCCAGCTGGGCGAACACGCCGCCGATGGAGGTGGCGCCGGCGTTCATGTAGGCGTCGAAGTCCTCGCGCAGGAACGGCTCCCGGTGCGCCAGCTCCGCCATCTCGAACAGCCCGTACACCGACCCGGCGTGACGCACCCAGCTGTAGTCGCGGGAGCCCTCGTCGGTGTTGGGGTAGTACTGGTAGTCGAAGGTGCCGTCCTCCTTGACCGTGTTGAGCAGCCAGCGGCCGCCCAGCTTCAGCACCTCGAGGATGTCCTGCGGAGACTGGTCGCCAATCAGCACGTTGGCGCGGTACAGGTCGGTCGCGCCCGCGCCCGGGAGCACCTCACCCCAGCTCGTGGCGCGGAAGCGGCGCAGGTCGGTCTCGGCCTTCTCCCACGCCTGGCCGCCGAGGCCCCCGCGGCGGCAGGTCTCGGAGAGCACCCGCGGCAGCTTCTCGTTGCGCTTGGTCACCCGCGGCGAGAGGATGCCCTGCGTGATCACCTCACCGGGCAGGACCACACCCTCGCGGTCGCCGTTGACCACGCGCACGCCGTCCACCCCCGGTTCCACGAAGTACCAGAAGGTGCGCAGCTCGCGGCCCGGGATGGCGAAGTCCGGCCCGAGCACGTCCACGGTGAAGCGGATGTCGGCCGCGGCCGCCACCCACTCGTCCCGGTCATGCGCGTCGGTCAGCGCACGGCCCGTGGCCACGGCCAGCCGCTCGCCCAGTGGTCCACTGTCGGCCATGCCCCGCAGCCGCTTGGTCTCCCCGGGTCGGAACAGGCTGACGTAGACCTGGTGCTCGGGCACGACGGCCAGGGCCGGGTCGGCAGCCAGCGCCCGCAGCCCCTCGGGCACGCCGTCCCCGGAGTAGTCCGCGGTCAGGGCGGCGCGGATCAGCGGGATGGAGGCGGCCTTGGCCGTGTCCTCGATCACCGGCGCCTTGCCCGGGATGTCCCAGGCCCAGAACAGCACGTCGTCGGTCAGCGGCGGCATCAGGCCGAAGCGCTCGTCCCAGTCGTGGCAGGGCTCGAACTTGCGCATGATGGTGCCGTTGCCGTCGACCAGCGCCGCGGTGCGCGTGGCCCAGCCGTTGGCGTCCACGAACTCGCCGTCCATGTCGATGTACGGCGGCGCCTTGAGCTGCCGCTTGCGCATGAAGTCGCTGGCGTTGCTCGCCGAGGTCCCCCGCGGGAACAGCACGATCAGCGTGAAGCGTAGCTCCTGCCCCCCCTGGATGAGGCGCTTGAGATCCCGGGTGATGGCCCGTAGGCGGCGATCGCCGAGGTCGGTGTCGAGGTAGAGGATCAGGGCACGGTCGGCCACCAGGTCGTCCAGCTTGACCTCGTCGCCCTCGGTCGAGCGGACCACGGCGCCGAGGTCGATGGACGGTCCATCGGGCACGGCCGCGAGCTGGAACGATATGGGCTCGGCGACCTCGGTCACCGGCTCGTACTTGCTGGTGGAGCCCTGGTCCTCGGTGGTGGACTCGCCCCTGTCGAAGGCGTAGTAGACCAGCCCGCCGGCCAGGCAGATGGCGATGATGACGACGACGATGGTAGGTGCGTTGGTGCGCTGCATGGCTCCTGCCTCGGTTACCCCGGCCGCGCATGCATGTGCGCGCGCAACCTTCTAGGAGGGGGCAGTCAACCCGAATGGAGCGGCAAAGGCAAGTGTCAGGCGGATCACGGGCCCGCGCAGGGGGCCCTGGGGGGGGGCGCTACTCGATGACCACGGAGCCCACGTCGTCGATGCTCATCTGGCCGGAGCCGTCGCGGATGGTCACCGTGCCGCTGACGTCGGTGACGAAGATGTCGCCGCCCGCGTCGTCGATCTCCACGTCCCCCTCCACGGCCTCCACGTACAGGTCGTCCTTGCCGTCGTCGATGACCACGTCGCCGACGACGTCGCCGATGCTGATCTCACCATCGGTGTCGCCCACGGTGACGTCCCCCACGATGTCCGTGATCTCGAGGTCGTCCTTCTTGTCCTCGATGTCGACGCCACCGCAGCCTTGCACGGTCACCGTCCCCTTGTCGTCGGCGATCTCGACCGCCATGTCCGCGGGGATCACGACCTCGGCGTTGGCCCGGTACTTGTCGATGCCGGGGTCGTCCACGCCGAGCATGGCCTCGCCATCCTCCAGGGCGCGCAGCTGCACGATCATGTCGGTGAGGGCCTCGGTGTCCCGATCGGTGTTCTTGCGGGTGGTGACGAGGATGATGTCCGCAGCGATGGTCGTGGCGTCCGGGTCCCCCACCACCTGCAGGTCCCCCTCGCCGATGCCGATGATCAGCCGATCGATCCCGTCGGCATCGATCTCCATGGGCGACGTGTTCACCACGCGCTCCTCGGGGGAGCAGCCCACCGCTGCGGAGAGCAGGACGAGAACCGTGACGATGGAAAGGGTCCACCAGCGAACCATGACGACCTCCGGACGCGCGCCGGCCGGGCCGGCTGCCGCGGGTTGGCGCGATTTTACCACCAATCGTGGCACCTCGCGCGCACGGACTCGAATCAGCCGCGCATGCCCTGCCGTCTCCAGCCTGGCATCTACCGGAGTCCAGGCCCACTACCGCGCCGTTACTGGCGGGTGCTCAGCGCTCCCACAGGGGAGCGAGCAGCGCCCGGTGCTCGTGGGGTCCGCCGCGCACCTCCACGCCGTACTCACGCAGCCAGCGGACCACCGCGCGCGCCAGCTTGTGGGGCTTGCCCGACCCGGCGAGGCTGTAGGCCAGGGCGGCGGCCAGCTCCGCCACCAGCTCGTCGCCCCGCGGACCGGGCTCGTCCACGAACCCGGCCGCCACCAGCCGGGTCAGCGCTCGACGGGCGTGGCGCCCCTCGTTGGAGGCGTACGGATCGCGCGGCAGCGGTGCGGACAGGCGCTCCTCGTACTCCTCGCAGCCCATCCACGGGAGACCCGCGCGGTCCGCGTCGGCTCGCACGTGCACGCGATCGTCGCTGACCACGGTGGCCTGGCCGCCGGCATCGCGCACCTGCATGGCCAGCGCGATCGCCCGCTCGTCCGCCTTCTCCGGCGCGCGGCTGAACGACTCGCGCACGCCGCGCTGGTCGGTGCGCGCCGGAAGCCCGATCGCATCGGCCCCATCCCATACCACGATCGCGCCCTCGGCACGACGCTCGCAGTCCCGGGCCACGGCCTCGAACACCGCGTCTCGCAGGCCAGCGAGCCCGTTGAGGTCCTTCGCCATGGAGAACGTGACCGAGCCCAGGGCCAGGTTGTACCCGTCCACCACGAACACGCGGGGCCGGTCGCCGGGGAGCGAAGGAGTCACGCGGCGAACATAGCGCAGATCGCAGCGACGTGGCTCTTCGGCGCATCGCGCAAGTACGTATTGGCGATATTCCATGTCTGAGGTAGACTTTGATTTCCACTGAAGGAGATCATGCGCCTTTCCCTTACTGCCACGACTCCCACTTCGACCTCGACGGCGGCGTTGTGTCCGGACCGGCGGAGAGCCCGCTGGCGGCGTACGAGACCGAGTACGAGGCGGCGGCAGACGAGGTGAGGGTACGGATCGAGGCCTGAGGCGACCGCCCGATCAGCCCAGGTTCACACGGCGTCGCAGCTCCAGCAGGCCGTCGCGGATCTCCCCGAGCGCGTCTCGGTGCGCCTGCTCGCGGGCCTTCAGCTGCGTGTACAGGTCGTCGCGTACCTGCTCGACCTCGGCCTCGGCCGCGTCCTGGTCGTGGCGGTGCAGCAGCCGCCGGCGGGCGCCCGCGATGGTGAACTTCTGCCGGTACAGCAGGTCCTTGATCTCGAGGATGCGCTCGATGTGTTCGCGCCGGTAGAGCCGCTGGCCGCTGCGGGACTTCTCCGGCGCGATGTGCTTGAACTCCCCTTCCCAGAAGCGCAGCACGTGCGGCTCCAGCCCGGACAGCCGGGCCACCTCGCCGATCTTGAAGTAGGTCTTGTCGGGGATGTGGACGTCGCCGGCGGTCACCGGGTCTTCCCGTTGAGGGCGTCCTTGAGCACCTGGCTGGGCTTGAAGGTCAACACCCGCCGCTCGCTGATCATGATCTCCTCGCCGGATTGCGGGTTGCGTCCCACGCGGGAGCGCTTCTCGCGCACCACGAAGTTGCCGAACCCCGAGATCTTGATCTTCTCGCCCCGCTCGAGGGTCTCCTTGACCGTGTCGAACACCAGTTCGACCAGCTCGGCGGCCTCCTTCTTGGAGAATCCCACCTTGTCGTAGATGCTCTCGATGATGTCCGCTTTGGTCATGCCCTTGCCGTCCACGGTCCCGCCACGCCCCTCATCCGGCGTGTTCGGCGGTCACTCGGCGGACTCCTCCTCACCCCAGAGGTGGAAACAGAGCTGGTCGGTGCGGGGGACACCACCCAGCGTTCCACAGCCGAGCCAGCCGTCCCACAGGGTGTCCTGCAGGCCGTCCTGCTCGAGCTCGACCTCTCCCTCGCCCATGCCTTGGGAGTCGTAGCTCACGGTCACACGAACCACGTCGTCGACGTCGAACCCGTTCTCCTCGAACGCCTCGGCGTCGATCATCACGGCCACGTAGCGCTCCTCGCCCTCCCCGGCCGGTCCGATCTCCGGATCGACGAGCGCCTGCCCGATCACCGTGGAACCACCGCAGCACGTGAGATCGATCACGGCCGCGCCCGGATACGGATCCTCGTCCGAGGCGCTGTCATCGTCGTCGTCCGCGCGCGCCCCCGGCGCCGCGGAGTCGTCGTCGTCGCCGGCTGCGGCGGAGTCGTCGTCGTCGTCGCCCGTGGAGTCGTCGTCGTCACCCACGGTGTCGTCGTCGTCCCCCTGCTGCGCGCTGTCGTCGTCATCCCCCTGCTGCGCGCTGTCGTCGTCGTCCGCCGGGGTCGTGTCGTCGTCGTCACCGACGGTGTCGTCGTCATCCCCCTCCCCCTCGACCACCTGCACGGTCGCGCAGTTGTCCTCGTCGTTGAGGGACTCGTACTCCCCATCGTCGCTGTCGCACGACGAGATCTGGAGCACCACCAGCAGGGTGGCTCCGATCAGCAGGAGGAGCGTTCGGGAGGTCCGTCCAGACACGTCAACCAGATATAGAAATGGCATGGTTCGATGTCAAGAACATTTAGTTATCTTTAGGTTTTCTCGATCCGAGAGGCACTTTTGGAGGAGGCCATTCAACCGTCCCTGACCGTCACGCCGGGCAGGGCCGACAGGGCATCGAGGATCTTGCGGAAGGCGGCGTCGACCGCCTCCCCGGACAGGGTTGCCTTGTCGGACTGGAACGTGAAGCGGATGGCCACGGAGCGCCTGTCCGCGCCCAGTTCCGGCCCCTCGTACACGTCGAACACGCGGCTGTTGGCCAGGTTGGCGGCCCTGGCCTTGCGCACCGCGCCCATCAGCTGATCGGCCGCGACCGCGCGGTCGACGAGCAGGGACACGTCGCGTCCGGACGCCGGGAACTCCGACGGGATGCGGTACCGCAGGTTGGCGGGCTTGCGCACAAGGTCTCCGAAGGCGATCTCGAACACGTAGGCCGGTCCGGCCAGATCGTGAGTCGCGATCAGGTTCGGGCTGACGCGTGCGAGCACGCCGAAGCGGTCCCGGCCACGAACGAGGGCCGCTGCCTGCGCGGGATCGACCCAGGCGGGCGCGTCGGCGAGCGCCTCGAAGCGGACGCCGCCGACACCGAATGCTGCGAGCAGCCCCTCCAGCGCGCCCTTGAGGTCGAAGAAGTCCGCAGGCTCGACCGCGCCGTCCCACGACGCGGCCTGCCGCGCGCCCATCCACAGCGCGGCCAGTGACACGGTCTCGTGCACACCGGTCGGCCCGTCGCCACGCACGAACGTGCGGCGTAGCTGGAAGGTGCGCAGATCGGCCGTGCGACGACTGGCCGCGCCCGCGTGCCGCACCAGCCCCGGTAGCAGCGACGGCGGCAGCAGGGCCGAGTCCGCACCGAGCGGGTTGGACAGCCTCACCGTGGTCGCGATCTCCTCGTCGCCGTAGCCGAATCCTCGCAGCTCGTCCTCGCCCGTGAACGCCAGCAGGGCCAGCTCTGCGAAGCCCTGTCCGGCCATGAACACGCGCGCGTCCCGCTCCAGCGCGTCTCCCCGCCGGACCGGCACGCGTTCGGACACGGGCCGGGTGATGGGGATACGGTCGTAGCCGTACAGCCGCGCCACCTCCTCGACCAGGTCCACGGGCTGCTCCATGTCGAACCGCCACGGCGCGGTACGCGCGGTCAGCACGTCGCCCTCCACCTCCACCTGCATCAGGTCCTGCCGCAACATGGCGGCCGCGGTGTCGGTGTCGAGGTCCGTCCCGAGCAGGCCGTTGAGGCGCCCGGTCTCCAGGGAGATCCGCGGCGGCGTCCAGGGCCGCGGGTTGCAATCCGCGGCCGGGCCGCGGATGGCTCCACCGGCCACGTCCACGATCAGGTCGGCGAGCATGCGATTGGCGGCCAGCGTGTTGCGCGGGTCCACCCCTCGCGCGAAGCGGTCACTGGACTCGGTCTTCACCCCCAGGCGCGCGCTGCTGGCGCGGATGAAGGTCGGCTCGAACCACGCCGCCTCGAGCAGCAGGTCGGTGGTGTCGTCCGACACCATCGAACCCTCGCCGCCGATGATCCCGCCCAGGGCGACCGGCCCCCCAGCGTCGCAGATGGCCACGTCCTCGGGCGACAGCGTGTGCTCCTCGCCATCCAGGGCCCGGAACACCTCGCCGTCGTCACCCCGACGCACGATCACCTTGCGCCCCCGCAAGAAGCGCAGATCGAAGGCATGGAACGGCTGGCCCAGCAGCCGGCACAGGTAGTTGGTGGCGTCCACCACGTTGTTGTGCACGCCCGCGCCCACGGCCTTGAGCCGCTGCACCATCCAGCTCGGCGACGGACCGATGGTCACACCCTGCAGCACGATGCCGGTGTAGCGGGGGCATCCGTCGGTGTCCTGCAGCGCGATCTCCACGGCCAGCTCCCCCTGACCGGCGACCGCCGCTGAGGCGCCTTGCACCACCGGCTGCCACCACTCGTCGAGCCGCGCCGGGCCCTTGAGTTCGCCGCCGGTGAGCGCCGCCACCTCGCGGGCCACGCCGATCATGCCCAGGCAATCGGCGCGATCCGGGGTCAGGTCGAGCACGATCACGCAGTCGTCGAGGCCCAGGTACCGCTCCATGGGCACGCCCAGCTCGATGTCGCCGGGGAGGATCAGGATCCCATCGGCGTCCTCGCCGATCTCCAGTTCGACCTCGCTGCACAGCATGCCGTCGCTGCGCTCACCGCGGATCTTGCCTCGCTTGACCACGCCGCCAGGGAGGCGCGCCTTGTGCCGGGCCAGCGCGACGCCGTCGCCGGTCTTCATGTTGGTCGCGCCGCAGACCACGGTGCGCTCCTCGCTGCCGTCGAACACGCGGCAGATCGAGAGCTTGTCGGCGTTGGGGTGGGGCGAGACGTCGAGCAGCTTCGCGGTCACCACCTTGGAGAACTGCGGCCCGGAGGTCTCGATCTCGTCGACCTCGATGCCCGCCACGGACAGCAGGTCGGCGATCTCCTGCGGTGAGCGGTCGATCTCGACCAGCTCGTTCAACCAGCTCCACAAGACTCGCATCAGAACTGCTCCAGGAAGCGCGGATCACACTCGAACAGCACCCTGAGATCCTGGATGCCGTACCGGATCATGGTCAGCCGTTCGATCCCCATGCCGAAGGCGAAGCCCTGCAGCCGGTCGGGGTCGTAGTGCTCCGATCGGACCGTGGCGAACACGTTGGGGTGCACCATGCCCGACCCCAGGATCTCGAGCCAGTCGTCCTTCCAGCGGATGTCCACCTCGGCCGACGGCTCGGTGAAGGGAAAGTAGCTGGAGCGGAAGCGGAACGGTGTCTTGGGCCCGAAGAACTCGCGCACGAACCCCGCGAGCACACCCTTGAGGTCGGCGAAGGTCACGGTCTCGTCGACCCACAGGCCCTCCACCTGGCTGAACATCGGGCTGTGGGTCGCGTCCACCTCGTCGCGCCGGTACACCCAGCCAGGACAGATCACGCGCACGGGCGGAGGCGTGCTCTCCATCACCCGCACCTGCACCGGGCTGGTGTGGGTGCGCAGCACAGCGCCGTTGTCCAGGTAGAACGTGTCCTGCATGGCCCGCGCCGGGTGGTCGGCGGGGATGTTGAGCGCCTCGAAGTTGTGGAAGTCGGTCTCCACCTCCGGCCCCTGCACCACGTCGAAGCCCATGCCGCCGAAGATGGCCGCGACCTCTTCCCAGGTCCGGGTCAGCGCGTGCAGGTGCCCCGCGCGGACCGGCCGCCCGGGGAGGGTCACGTCGATGGCGTCCCCGCGTAGCGCCTCGGTCGCGATCGTCGCGAGCCGCGCCTTGACCAGGTCGTCGACGCTGGCTCGCACCTCGTTGATCTGCTTGCCGACCGGCCCCCGCTGCTCGGGCGGAAGCTCGCGCAGCCTCTGGAACAGGCGGGGGATCTCGCCATTGCGGCCGATGAACGGGGCCTTGCGCTGGTGCACCTCGGCCTCGTTCCCGGCCTCGGCCAGGGACCGCTCGGCGTCGGCGACGATCCGTTCGCACGTACGGCTGATCTCGTCCAGCATCGTTTCTCCAGGTCAGACAGGGGACGAAGACTACGCCTCACGCGCGCGCCAGTCCAGGCGCGCACGCGAAGCCGCGGTGCTCTGTCGAGGGAGGCGCCGAGCCTCGGATCCGCTACTGCTTCGCGGCGAAGGCGACGATCTCCTGGAAGGCGGGAAAGTCGGCGATCGCGATCTCGGACAGCATCTTGCGGTTGATGGACACACCCTTGCGGTTCAGGTTGCCCATCAGCACCGAGTAGCTGGTGTCGCAGGCCTTGGCAGCCGCGGAGATCCGCTGGATCCACAGGCGGCGGAAGTCCCGCTTGCGGTTGCGGCGGTCCCGGTAGGCGTACTGCTGGGCCTTGGTGGTGGCGTTGATCGCAGAGCGCAGCAACTTGCTGCGCGCGCCGCGGTAGCCCTTGGCTTCCTTGAAGATCTTCTTGACCCGCTTGCGGCGGTTCAACGAACGCTTGACGCGTGGCATGGCCTTCTCCGTTTCAGCGGCTTCCCTGCCTCGTGGGCGGTGACCGCAGGAGGGTTCGGGGGGTCGTCCGGGTCTACTTGCCGAGCATCCGGCGGACGCGACCGGCGTCCGCGGGATCGACCAGGCAGGACTTGCGCAGGTTGCGCTTACGCTTGGTGTCCTTCTTGGTCAGGATGTGGCTCTTGTAGGCCTTGTTGCGGCGCAGCTTCCCGGAGCCGGTGAGGCTGAAACGCTTGGCTGCGGCGCGGCGGGTCTTCATCTTGGGCATCGTACTGCCATCTCACTTCTTGCTGGCCGTCGGGGCCAGGATCATGGCCATCGTGCGGCCGTCCATCCTCGGCTGTTGCTCGACGGTGGAGACGTCACTGAGGTCCTCGCGCACGCGCTGGAGCCGCTCGAAGGCGATCTCCTTGTGCGTGATCTCGCGACCCCTGAACACCACCGTTATCTTGCACTTGTCACCAGCCTCGAGGAACTTGCGGGCATTCTTCATCTTGAAGTCGTAGTCGTGGATATCGGTCTTGGGTCGGATCTTGATCTCCTTGACCGATATCACCGTCTGCTTCCGCTTCGTCTCCTGTGCCCGCTTCTTCTCGTCGTACTTGTACCGCCCGAAGTCCATGATCTTGCACACGGGCGGTCGGGCGGTCGGGGCCACCTCGACGAGGTCGAGCCCCGCCTGTTCGGCCGCGATCAGGGCCTGCTGGATGGGGAGGATCCCGATCTGTTCCCCATCGGCTCCGATGACACGCACTTCCCGGGCTCGGATGCGCCGGTTGAAGCGCGTTTCTTCGTGTTTGAACTCCTGTGGGCGACGACGCTTGCCTCGACGCACGACTAGTTCCTCGACCTGCGGTTCAAGTGTCTACCTCCTTCAATGGCTCCGGGCACACGTCCACAGCGGACCGTCTCCAGAGCAGCAGCCTAATTACGGCAACCCACCCTCGTTGTCAACACGAAGAGGGCACCCCGACTCATCCACCGCTGGGCCGTGTCACCGGATCGGTACACCGCTCCGCGACCTGCCAGCGGATCCACCCTACCATCTCATCGACCGTCATGGCATCGCAGGTGTGGCCCCCACGCACCCGAGGGGACACGGTGCCGCTGTCGCGATCCCGCTCGCCCACGACGAGCTGGTACGGCACCCTCTCGGCGGAAGCCGCCCGGATCTTGGCCCCCAGCTTCTCGGCGCCGAAGTCTCCCTCGACCCGCAGCCCGGCCGCACGCATCCTCGCCGCGACCTCGCGACCGTATTCCTCGGATTTCTCCGACACGGTCAGCACCCGCGCCTGCACCGGCGCCAGCCACACGGGGAAGGCGCCACCGTAGTGCTCGATGAGCACGCCGAAGAACCGCTCCAGCGAACCCAGCAGGGCGCGGTGCAGCATGATCGGGCGGTGGCGCTCACCGTCCTCGCCCACGTACGTCAGTTCGAACCGCTCCGGCAGGTTGAGGTCGACCTGGATCGTGGTGCACTGCCAGGCCCGGTCCAGGGCGTCGCGGATCTTGATGTCGATCTTGGGGCCGTAGAACGCGCCACCGCCTTCGTCCACCTCCCAGGGCAACCCGGAGTCGTCCAGGGCCTTGCGCAGCGCCTCTTGCGAGCGCTCCCAGACCTCGTCGCTGCCGATGGACTTCTCCGGCTTCGTCGACAGGTAGATGTCGAAGCCGTCGAACCCGAACGAGCGCAGCATGAACAGGCTGAAGTCGACCAGCCGGATCAGCTCGTCCTCGAGCTGGTCCATGCGCACGAACAGGTGCGCGTCGTCCATGGTGAACCCGCGCACGCGGAGCAGGCCGTGCAGCACCCCGGACTTCTCGTAGCGGTAGTCGGCGCCGAGTTCGGCCCAGCGCAGCGGCAGATCCCGGTACGACCGCAGCTGATCCTTGTAGATCAGGATGTGGAACGGGCAGTTCATCGGCTTGAGCTGGTACTCCTGCCCGTCGATGTCCATGGTGTTGAACATGTTGTCGCGGTAGAAGCCCGTGTGCCCCGACGTCTCCCACAGGTCCACCTTGGCGATGTGGGGCGTGTAGACGATGCCGTAGCCGTTGGCCAGGTGCTGATCGCGCCAGAAGTCCTCGATCTCCTTGCGCACGAGCCCACCCTTGGGGTGCCACAGGATCAACCCCGGGCCCATGTCGCCCATGGTCGAGAACAGGTCCAGCTCCCTGCCCACGCGGCGATGGTCGCGCCGCTCGAGCTCGGCGAGCTTCGCCTGGTGGGCCTTGAGGTCCTTGGGGTCGAAGAACGCCGTGCCGTAGATGCGTTGCAGCATCGGGTTGCGCTCGTTGCCGCGCCAGTAGGCGCCGGCCGTGTGCAGCAGCTGGAACGCGCGGATCGCGCCGGTGTGCGGCACGTGCGGGCCGCGACACAGGTCCGTCCAGTCACCGTGCTCGTAGAGGCTGACGGTCGTCGCCCCCTGGTCGCGGGCCAGGTCCTCGATGATCTCGACCTTGTAGTGCTCGCCCCGGCCCTCGAACAGCTCGATGGCCTCGTCCACGGACACCTCGGTCCGCGCGAACGGCAGGTTGGCCTGGATCTGGGCCTTCATCTCGGCCTCGATCTCGGCGAACTCCTCCACGGTGAACGGCCGGTCGCGGTCGAAGTCGTAGTAGAAGCCGTCCTTGATCGTCGGGCCGATGGTGACCTGCGTGTCGGGGTACAGCTTCTGCACGGCCGCGGCCATCACGTGGGCGGCGCTGTGGCGCAGCACGTCGAGCGCCTCGGGATCCCGCTTGAGGATCACCCGGAACGCGCCTCCGGCGCGCAGCGGGGTGTGCATGTCCAGGACCTCGCCGTCGAGTTCGACGGCGAATGCCTTCTTGCGCACCTTGCTGGGCAGGCCCTTCGCCAGCTCCTTGCCGGTGATCCCGTGCGCGACCTCGCGCACGACACCATCGGGATACGTCAGCTCGATCATCTCGCTCATGGCGGCCTCCAATCGAACGAAGCGCACAGTCTGGCAGACCACAGGTCAATGTCAACGAGCGTCCGAGGCGCACGGGTACGCCTCGGACGCTCGTTGACATTGACGAGGGGTGTGACCTAGGCGCGACTGGATTTGAACCAGCGACCCCTACCGTGTCAGGGTAGTGCTCTCCCACTGAGCTACGCGCCTGAGGTCTCAAAGAGCGGGCGATTTCTATCGTTGCCGGCCCCGGATGTCAAGCACCGGATGGTGCCACATTCCCGGGATTCCTGGCGCCCGGGTCGCCCCGGCCGGAGGGATCAGCGCGCGGAGGCCGCTGCGAGGAACCGCTCCGCCGCAGGGTGGAACGGGATCGACAGCCCACGATCGGCCGTGTCCACCGACAGGTACCACGCCTGGACCGTGTGCTGCCCGAGCTGCTCGCGTCCGTCGAAAAGCGCGCCGAGCAGCGCGGCGACCTCCTCGTCGGGCAGGTCCTCGCGGACGACCAGCACGGCGGACACGCCGAGGGTCGGGATGGGCTCGGTCTGGCCAGGGTAGGTGTTGACGGGGATGGCGGTAGGGACGAGGTACGGCAGCTCCCCGGCCGCCGCGATCGCGTCCTCCCCGATGGGCACGACGACGAGCGGCAGGCTCCACGCCCGGGCGGCGATCGCAGGATAGGGCAGGGCGCCGGTCATGATCGCGGCCTGGATGCGCCCCTCCACCAGGTCGTCGAGGGCTTGCCCGGGCGGGCTGCCCTGCACGCCGCCCAGATCCGCGTACGACAGACCGGACAGCGTCAGCACCTGGTTGGCGTTCACCCGCGTACCGGAGTCGTCGGGGCCCACGTCCACGGTGGCCCCGGCCAGGTCCGCGACCGTCACGATCCCCGCCCCCTGCAACGTGACCACGTGCACGACCTCGGGGAACAGCGCGCACACGGCTCGCAGATCCTGCATCGGCAGCTTGCCCTGGAACATCCCCTGGCCGCGATGGGCGAGGTACGCCACGTCGTCCTGCACGAACGCCGCGTCGATCATGCCCGCGTGCAACAGCTCGATGTTGTCCACGCTCCCCGTGGTCCCCCGGACGTACAGCCGCTCGTCGTCGGCGTTCATGACCTCGGCCAGCCCTCGCCCCAGGGCCATGTACTCGGTGGTCGGGGCGGCCGTTCCCAGCCGCAGCAGGCCCTCGCCGTCGGCCATCCGACACTCGACATCGGCGACCAGCTGCTCGAGGTCGCCCTCGAGGGCCAGGCCACCCTCGTCCGCTTCCCCCTCCTCCAGCGCCTCGCTGATGTGCTCGAGCTGGGCGCGGAGCCGCAGGTTCAGGGGCTGTTCACCGACCGCCGCGGCGCCGACGGTCTCCGGCTGGATGCGCGCCGCGCTGTAGGCAGGAGTCCACGCCCCGTCCGCGAGCACGAACGACAGCGTGCCCTCCACCGCAAGGACGTCCCCACGCTCGTTGCCCAGCGCGTTCACGCCGCGCACGTGCCGCGCCGACGATCCCAGCAGGGGGACGAGGGCGCCCACGTTGAGGCTGTCCCAGCTGGCGAGCCGGTGGTCGCGCTGGAACCTCAGCTCCGCACGGTACCGAACGAGCAGCCACTCGCGGTCGTCGGCGGGCTCCCGGTGGGATCGCGTGGCCAGGCGCTCGGTCCCGCGCACGCGGAACAGCCGATCCTCGAACATGGCATCGAGCCGTTCCTGGAGGACCGCGCGGATCCGGGGGGCGTCCGGCTCGCCGGCGGCGTGGCAGACCCCAGGTCCGGACAGCGAGACGACGAGCAGGAGGAACGCGAGGATCCGTGCCGATGAGACCATGAGCTCGACCTCCCAGGGTTCGATCGTACAACAGCCGAGGGGACCGGATCCACTCCGGTCCCGGTGTGCTACCGTCGCCGCACGTGCTCGACCCGCGACCAGCCCTACTGCCGGCCCTCCACCGCGCCCTGGAGAACGGTCGCCTGCGCCGGCGTTCCATGGTGGAGGTGGCGATCGCCCCGGTGGTGCTGGGGGCCCTGGCGACCTGCACCGGATGGCCGGGCCTCGAACGCTGCGCCCTGGTCGCGCCTCTGCTGCCGTACCTGCTGCTGGACCTCGCCGCCGCCGACCGACCCCGCGCCTTCGCGCACCTGCTGGCCTGGTGCACCGGGGTGGCGATGCTCGGTTTCGCGTTCGGGCTCGGCGGGGGCGTCCCCACCCTGCTGGGCAGCGACGCCGGGTGGCTCCTCGAGGACACCGTACGCTACGTGCGGCAGGGTGAGGGGCTGCTGGCGCGCCCCGATGACTTCACCACCGACCACGCGCTGGACTACGCGGCGGTATCCCTGGGATCGGCGCTGGGTGGCGGGATCGGTCCGCTGCTGTCCGGCGCGCGCCACATCCTGTGGATGAGCTGGACCTGGGGTGCCCTCGTGTACACGGCGCACGCATCGCCCCATGCCGTCGTGCTCGGCGTGCCCCCCTGGACGGTGGTGGGAGCGCTGGGCTACGCGGTGCTGCTCATCGGGTGGGGCGAGATCACCGGCGCGTTCCTGAGCCGGCGGAGGATCGCCTGGCACCCCCTGGGTCGCTGGATCGCCGCGGGGACGGGGCTGCTCGGCCTGCACCTGCTGCTTCGCGTCGTCCTGGCCGCGCCCTGGGCCGCGCTGCTCGCGCGCGGCCTGTGACCCGGGACCGATCCTGCACCTGGATGGTTGGCGAGGCCCCGGCTATCATGACGCGGTCCATGCCCGCAACACTCGGAGGTGAGACGTGAGAGAGATGCGGATCTGGGGGTTCGTGATCATCGGGGCCCTGGCCATCGGCTGTGACACCAGCGGTGACGACGACGACGACCTTCCCCCCGGCGAGGGATACTCCGTGGGCGACACCCTGCCCGGCTGCGAGCTGACCAACCAGGACGGCGACACCACGTCCACACACGACGCCGAGGGCGACAGGATCCTGCTGACGGTCGGCGCGGAGTGGTGCGAGCCGTGCGCCGAGGCGGCCGACGACGCCGAGGCCCTGAACTCCGAGCTGGGGGCAGGCGGCGGCTTCACCATGTTCGAGGTGCTGATCCAGGACGCCAACTGGGGGGAGGACGTCTCCCAGTCGGTCCTGCAGGACTGGCAGGACGACCACGGCCTGACCTCGGTGGACGTGTGGACCGACGGCGTGGAGTCCTGCGTGGACCCGTTCGCGACCGCGGGGGAGCTGCCGGTGTTCGTGATCGTGGACGAGACGCTGGTGATCCGCGAGATCATCACCAACGGCTACAACGAGACCGTCGAGCAGCAGATCATCGACACGGTCAACGGACTGTAGTCCGCTCCTGCCTACTCGGCCGGTTCCGCCGGCACGAGATCCGCGTAGAACGAGGCGTGGTCGGCCTCGATGCCGCACGCACCGCCCTCCAGCGGGACCATCACCACACCGTCGATCAGCGCCGTCAGGTCCGGCAGCATGTCGGAGACGAACATGTTGATCACGGTCTTCATCAACGCCGACAGGCTCTCGCCTTCGGTCGATTCACACTCGAACACCGGATCACACCACAGCAACGTGGCCGCGATGTCGTCGCCACTCGAGACCACCAGCTCACCGGCCTCCGCGTCCACGGTCATCTCGATGGGTGCGTCGAGCGCCAGCAGGTAGGCCGGCTCGGTCTCGCCATTCAGATCCTCGAGGTCCGCGTGGATCTCCAGCATGAAGCCAGGGATGTGGAAGTCGAGCACCCCCTCGGGCCCCTCGACCGCGGTGCCCACCATCGGCACCGACGGGCGGGTGATCAGCGTGATCAGGGCGTCGTCGGAGAGCACGCCGGCCATCGAGGGCAGCGCGTCCATGAACCAGAACGCCTCCAGCGGCATGGGGCTCTTCAGCGGGAGTTCGCCTTCGATCACCTGCTCCAGCTCCCCCGAGGCGAACAGGCCGATGCCGATGGCGTTGAGCGCGTCGTCGTCGATCACCAGCTGCGCCCCGTAGGGGAGCGCGCCGATCGGCGTGTAGGCACCGAACATCAGCGGGAGGTCACCTGTGGAGCCGACGCGCTCCGATGGCAGATCCACGCCGTCCACGGCAACGACCAGGTCAAGCACGATGTTGACGCCGTCGACGTCGTGGGTGATCTCGTCGATGGAGACGTGGATCGTCACCGGTCCGAAGGCGAAGCCCTCGTCGACGGCGCCGAGCGCGTCCTCCACGGCCGTGATCACCTCGGAGGCCAGCATGTCGGCGATGGTGCCCTCGAGGAACAGCGGGACCACGATCTCGAGAGTCACCAGCACCGGCTCCCAGATGTCGGGGAAGTCGAGCTGCAGGCCGACGAGGTTGACCGAGATGTCTGGGATCTCGACGAGCAGATCACCATGGGGATCCACGGACAGGACCACGGTGCCGGTCACCTCGATGGCGTCCAGCCAGATGGTGCCGGAGTAGGTGCCGAGGATTCCCGCGTCCACGGTCACGTCCAGGGACACCTCGTAGATGGTCGCGTTCAGCGCCAGCCCCGTGGTCTGGGCGTCGAGGTCCATCTCCAGGGAGCCTACCGAGGCCGCGTCGCCGGTGATGGTGACGCCCATGCCGGAGTACAGCGGGTTGGTGTCCAGCAGCATCTGCTCGATGGTCTCGGGCGTGAACTGGGTGAGGATGAAGCCCTCCAGGCCGTCGATGCCGCGGTCGGTGATCCGCATCGCCATGCCCCGGTCCACGGGCAGGGTGGCGTCGACCGTGTCGCCGTGGAGGTAGGTCCTGCGATCCCGTACCCAGCCGCTGGGATCGGTGCCCTCGGCGAGGATGGCCGTGAACGGTGCGTGGGGATCGATGTCCAGCGCGGCCTCGAATCCGCCGTCGGCCAGGGTGGCTGGCCCGCTGCTCACCGTGACCGCCGGTTCGTCCCCGGTCACCGATCCGGTCACCGCCAGGGTCGGGCCCCAGCCGATGTCGCCGTCGTCGGGCGCCTCCAGCGCGATCGACAGCGGGTCCGGTTCGTGCACGGTGTCGTCGTCGTCCGCGCTGTCGTCGTCCGCCGGGGGCTCGTCGGGGTCCTTGCAGCCGACGGTGCCGACCAGCAGACCGAGCAGGATGACCAGGATCCAACGGGGCATGTGCTCTCCTCCGTGCCGGTCACAACAAACCCGGCTGACGGTGAGGTGTCAAGGGCACGATGCGGCGCAACCGCTGCGCACGCGTTGCCCTCGGTCGAGGCCGCTGGTAGCCTGCGGCCGGCTCCAGGAGGAGGACCGGATGGCGACCTTCAGCAAGAGGCAGCAGCAGATCCCGAACCCCGCACGGGAGGTGTCCCTCGCGGGCGCGGTCACCGTCGACGACGCGGGCGAGGCCGCGGCCATGGTCGGCCTGGCCCTGCGTGGCCTGGCCGAGACGTGCGAGATCCCGGCGAACCGCGTGGCGGGCTTCCTCCAGTGCTGCTTCTACACGGCGACGCCGGCCGAGGACGCCGCTGCCGTGCACGCCGCGCTCGGGCTGACGCCACTGCCCGCGGTCCAGGTACCCGACAGCGGCCTGGCCCTGTGGCAGGCCTCGCTCGCCGTGGCGAGCGGGCACGCCGACGCGGTCCTGGTGGCCGGCTGGGACGACCGGGGCGCGGCCGCCGCCGTGATCGCCGATCGAGAAACCGCCGAGACCCTCTCCCGCGGCGCGAGGCGCTTCACGGCGCTGACGGCGATGGCAGCTCCCGGCGCGAACGGTGAGGCGGTCGACGCCGTGGCACAGCGCGCCCGCGCAGTGGCCGGCACCACGGCGGACGCACCGTCGACGGATGCAGGCGCGCTGGACGCGTTGCGGTGGCTGGCCGGGCTCTCGATGCACGGTGCGGATCACACCGCGACAGTCTTCGTCGCGGGGGCTCAGGTCACGGCGCTGGTGGTTTGAGCGGTCGGCGGGGGGCTCAGGGCGCGATCAACAACGCGACGATCTGCTCGGTCATCGTGGGGAAGGTCTCCCGCTGCGAGTTGGGACCGAAGATCAGGATCATGCCGGGGCCGCGGCTCGGCGTATCGATCAGGTCGAGTACGAACGCGACGCTACCCTCTTCATCGGCTCCGTAGCCGCGGAAGCGCAGGACCACGTCGTTGCCCGGCAGCTCGGGGTCCTTGACCACCCGCGGCTCGAACTGCTTGGCCACGATCGCGCGCACGGATCCCGGGTCGTAGCCACCGTCCTCCACGCTGTCCGCGGACAGCGCGTCGATCACGATCACCACGCCGTCGTCGTTCTCGAGGCGGACGGTACCGTTGGTGGACACCTTCTCGATGTAGCCGTCGAGCGGGGGCATGCTGCCCAGCAGCGTGTCCACGGTCTCCGATGTCTCGAGCTTGGGCCGCAGCAGCTCCTTCTCCATGGTGTTCTCGGGCGGAGGAGGTGGATCGTCGTCGGGCGGCGCCTGGCGCTTGCCCATCAGCAGCACCGCGGCCAGACACAGGCCTGCGGCGCAGATCGGTCGGATGGCACGCATGGTCGCTCCCTCCCTCATCAGGTAAGCACCCGGCCTAGCCAAACGCAAGGGAATTGTCAAGAACCGAACGATGCACTGCGAATCAGTCGGCGCACCAGGCAATCCCCGATCTGCGGGGCCGCCTGGGCGGGCGGAGGGGCATTCCCCGTCAGCTGCGCGACCGACGAGACCGCACCCTGGGCGGGCCGGATCCCGCACGGCACGATCCAGTCGTAGTGCGCCAGCTCGGGGCACAGGTTGAGCGCGAACCCGTGGATGCTGACCCCGCGATGCAGGTGCAGCCCGATGGCGGCGACCTTGGCCGCGCCGCACCAGACGCCCGGAAACCCGTCGCGGCGCTCACCTCGCAGGCCGTACCGCTCGAGGTGGCTGATCAGCACGTCCTCGAGCAGCTCCACGAACGCCGGTACGGTCAGGCGGAACCGGGACGGCGCCAGGATCGGATAGCCGACGAGCTGACCCGGCCCGTGGTAGGTGGCCAGGCCTCCCCGCTCCACGGCCTCCACGCCGATCCCGCGGGCGGCCAGCGACGCCGGCGGCGCCACCAGGTCGGCGCGGCTACCCCGCCGGCCGAGGGTGATCACGGGCTCGTGCTCGACGAGCAACAGGGTCGGCTCGGCCGTGCCGGCCAGGATCCCGTCACGGAGGGCGTGCTGGCGCGCCAGCACCGGCCGGTAGGGTTGCCGTCCCAGCCACTGCCAGCGCAGCTCCTGGGCAGCGCCGCTCACCGGAAGCGGACGACCTTGCGGTCGAACAGGGTGTTGAGCGCGTCACGCAGCTCGTCGGTGGGTGACACCTTGACCACCGCGGGCAGGCGCACGTCGACCTCGGTCTCGTGGGCCACGTTGATGCGCAGCCGGACGCTGCAGGTGCCCTCCTCGTCCACGAGGCAGCGCTGCAGGGCCGCGACCCGCCGGTCGTCCAGTTCGTCGGCGCGCAGGTCCAGCCACACCTGGCGCGTGGAGTCGGCGCGCACGTCCTCCAGCAGGCGGACGCTGTCCCCCAGCAGCTCCACGGTGCCGTCGGTGCCGCGGGACACGCGCGCCTCGACGAGCAGGGGCAGGTCCTCCACCAGGATCTCCTGGTGTTTCTCGTAGGAGCGCTTGAAGAACTTGATCACCACGCCACCGACCCGGTCCTCGAGCCGTGCGAGACACCAGGGATCGCCCTTGCGGTTCAGCTTGCGCTGGATCCCGCCCAGGATCCCGGCCAGGGCCACCTTGGCCTCATCGCGCGCGTCCGCGAGGGTGACCGTGTCGTGGGAGCCGAACCGCGCCACCTCCTCGGTATAGGCGTCCATGGGGTGGCCGGTGATGTAGAACCCGACCGCCTCCTTCTCGCTGGCGAGGCGCTCCTTCTCCGGCCACTCCGGCAGATCCGGGATGGTCACGGCCACGCCGGGCTCCTGGGCTCCGAACAGGCTGCCCTGGCCGACCTCTCGGTCCCTCGCTGCGCGCTGGGCCGACTCGATCAGGCCGTCGAGCTGCGCCATCAGGGAGGCCCGGGTGTGGCCCGCGGAGTCGAACGCGCCGCACTTGACGAGGCTCTCCACCACGCGCTTGTTGACCTTGCTCAGGTCCACGTTGGTCAGGAAGTCGTCGATGGTGTCGAAGCGGCCGCATTCCTTGCGCGCGGCCAGGATGGACACGATGGCGGCGTCGCCCACGTTCTTGACCGCCGACAGACCGAATCGCACACCCTCGTCGACCACGGTGAACCGCCAGCGGCTCTCGTTGACGTCCGGTGGCAGGATCTCGATGCCGTGCTTGCGGGCGTCGGCGATGTACAGCAGCACCTTGTCGGTGTTGTTGCGCTCGATGGTCAGCAGCGAGGCGAAGAACTCCTCGGGGAAGTGCGCCTTGAGGTACGCGGTCTGGTAGGCCACCAGCGCGTAGGCCGCGCTGTGGCTCTTGTTGAACCCGTACTTGGCGAACTCGGCGAGGTGGTCGAACACCTCGTTGGCCTTCCTGTCGTCCACCCCCCGCCCGGCCGCGCCCTCCTTGAACGAGACGCGGTGCTTCTCCATCTCCGCGACGATCTTCTTGCCCATGGCGCGGCGCAGCTGATCGGCCATGCCCAGGCTGTAGCCGGCCATCTGCTGGGCGATCTGCATCACCTGCTCCTGGTACACGATGATGCCGTA
>CAZXHG010000070.1:0-37815 GCA_964639985.1 uncultured Rickettsiales bacterium | reverse complement strand
CCCTGGTGGGCCCACAGCACCGAGCCGATCAGGCGCTGGCCGTGCCAGGCGATCTCCTGGCGGCCCGCGCGCACCCGCACCGACTTGTCCGGGGCCCGCACCTCGCCGTAGGCCTGGGAGATGTCCAGGCCGTTGGCCACCCAGTCGAACAGGGTGCCCTCTCCCATGTTGCCCGCGTTGTACTCCGAGCCCCAGGTGCGCACGTCCTGGATCTCCACGTACCCGGAGATGACCTTGCCGTAGCGGCCCTCCAGCCCGAGCCGGGCGCGGTTGGCGATCTGCCAGCTGCCCACGGCGTCGCTGGCGAACGTCTTGTCCGGCAGCACCTCGAAGCGGACCCGCTCCTGCACGTAGGGGTGGAAGGTGACCGCGGGGCCGTCGTCGTCCGCAGCCAGGGCCACGGTCGGGACGAGCAAGGCGATGAGGAGGAGCAGCGACAGGGGGGTCAGGGCACGGTGTTCCACGGGTCCATCTCCAGATCCGGGCGCGGTCCGGGCCAGCCCTGGTGGGCCGGCACGTGGCACTGCTGGCAGCGGATGCGCTCGGGGTGGGTGGTGCGCAGCGCGGCCTCGTCGGCGTCGGGGCCGTGGCAGGCCAGGCAGTTCTCGCGCATGGTCAGCGGGTGGGGGATCAGCAGGGGGGCCTCGGCGTGGGCCTGCAGGCCCATGGGGTACACCCCGCCGGTGAAGGTGTTGTCCGCGAACGCGTTCACGGCCTCGGTGGTCACGTGGCACTGGCCGCAGCGCTCGAGCTCCGGGTGCGGTGTGACCGTGGCGGCCTCGCCGTCGGCGATCGCGTCCCCCTCGGCGTGGCAGCTCAGGCAGTCGTGCCTGCCGAGCTCGGCCACGTCGTGGGGGATGGTGGGCGGCGCACCGTCGAACAGCCGATCCACTGAAAGGGGGATGGCCTGCGGCCGTTCGACGGGCGCCGGGCACGCCGTCAGGAGGAGTGGCGCGACCAGCGCGATCCACCTGAGGGGGGAGGGGGGGGTGGGACCGCCCATGGTCACGCCAGCTCCACCCTGACAGCGCACTTCTTGTAGTCGGGTTCCTTGGACATCGGGCAGAACGCGTCCAGGGTCAGGTCGTTGATCGGCGCGTCCTCGTCGAAGAACGGCACGAACACGTTGCCCGGCGCCGGTACGGCGCGGGCGTCGATGCGGGCGGGCAGCTCGATGCTGCCGCGGCGCGTGCTCAGCCGTACCCTGCTGCCCTCCACCACGCCGAGTGTGGCCGCGTCGTCGGGGTTGAGCTCGGCGTAGGCCGCGGGCATGGCCTGGTGCAGCTGCTTCACGCGCCGGGTCATGGACCCGGAGTGCCAGTGCTCGATCACGCGGCCGGTGCACAGCCAGAAGGGGTACTCGCCGTCCGGCTCCTCGGCCGCCGGCTCCCAGGGGCGGAACCAGATCACGGCCCTGCCGCCGGTCTTCTTGGCCGAGTAGAAGTCGATGCGCTTGTCCGGATCGGCGTACGGATCGTGGGGCGCCACGTAGCGCCACGGGGTCTCGCGGCCGTCGATCACGGGCCAGCGCAGGCCGGACACGTTGCGGTAGGTCTCGTAGTCGGCCAGGTCCTTGCCCGCGCCGAGGGTGAACAGCCGGTACTCCTCGAACAGGTTCTTCTCCAGCTGCTCCTCCCAGGGGAACAGGTGGCCCATGCCCATGCGCTTGGCCACCTCGACGATCTGCCAGACATCCGGCTTGGCCTCTCCGGGTGGCTCGGCGAGCTGGTCCCACTGCTGGGTGCGCCGCTCGGTGTTGCCGAACATGCCCTCCTTCTCCACCCAGCCGGCGGACGGCAGGATCAGGTCGGCCAGCTCGGTGGTCGGGGTGGGGTAGATGTCGGACACGATCAGGAAGCTGTCGTCGGGCCTGTCGCGCTTGCCGTCGCGGTAGCGCCGTAGGTTGGGCAGGGTGACGTAGGGGTTGGTCACCTGGACCCACATGGTCTTGATCTCGCCGCGGTCCATGGCGCGGAACATGGCCATCGTGTGGGTGCCCGGCACGGGGTCGATGGTGCCGGGCTCCAGGCCCCAGATCTCCTCGGCCTTCTGGCGATGGGCTTCGGTCTTGACGTTGCGACCGCCGGGTAGCGCGTGGGCCAGGGTGCCCACCTCGCGAACCGTGCCGCAGGCGCTGGGCTGGCCGGTCAGGGAGAACGGATTCGAGCCGGGAACGCCGATCTTGCCCGACAGCAGGTGCGCGGCGTACACGATCTGGTTGATCCAGGTGCCGCGCACGTGCTGGTTCATGCCCATGCACCAGGTGCTGACGATCTTGTTGTGCTTCGCCCCGAACGCCTCGGCCAGGCGCACGATCTGCGCCGCGGGCACTCCGGACAGCTCCTCCACCCGCTCCGGGGTGTAGGGGTCGACCGCGGCCTTGAACTCCTCGAAGGTCAGCCCGCGCGCCTGCTCCTTGAACTTGAAGTGGTCCTCGGTGCCGTAGCCGGGCTCGGTCAGGCCGGTCTTGAACGTGCAGTGGTTCTCCACCATGTCCCAGTCCACGCGGCCCGTGGTGACCAGGTAGCGGATGATGCCGTTGGCGATGGCGAGGTCGCCCTGCGGCTTCATCAACAGCACCTCGTCGGCGTAGTCGCTGGTCTGGGTGTGGCGGGTGGTGATGTCGATGATGCGCACGTGCGGGGCGGCCCGCTTGCGCGCCAGCACCCGGCTGAACAGCACGGGGTGCATCTCGGCCATGTTGTTGCCCCACAGCACGAACACGTCGGCCTTGTCGAGGTCGTCGTAGCACCCCATCGGCTCGTCCGCGCCGAAGGTGGTGTAGAACGCGACCACGGCCGAGGCCATGCACAGCCGGGCGTTGGGGTCGATGTTGTTGCAGCGCAGCCCGCCCTTGAACCACTTGTTGGCCGCGTAGCCCTCCTGCACCGTCCACTGGCCGGAGCCGTACATGGCCAGCGCGGACGGGCCGTGCTGCTCCAGGGTCTCGGTGAACTTCTGCGCGGCGATGTCCAGGGCCTCGTCCCAGCTGATCTGCACGAAGCCGTCGCCCTTGCGCAGCATGGGGTGGGTCAGCCGGTCGGCGCCGTACAGCATGGCCGGCAGGTGGTAGCCCTTGACGCACAGGGTGCCACGGTTGACCGGGCAGGCCGGATCGCCTGTGACCGCCTCGACCTTGCCGTCGCGTACGCCGACCAGGGTGCCGCAGCCGGTGCCGCAGTAGCGGCAGGGGGCCTTGCCCCAGGTCAGGGACGAGTCCAGGGTCTGGACCACCTTCTCCGATGCACAGCCCGCGAGCGCGGCCGTGGCCGCGGTCGTGGCCATGCCGCGCAGGAAGTTGCGTCTCGACGTGCTCATGTGTCGTCTCCTCGGGCGCCGAACACGACCCGCGCCTCCTCCACGCCGAACCAGCCGGCGATCTCCTTGTGCCGCTCGGACTGCAGCCGGGGCGTGGGCGACTCCAGCAACACCGCGAACTGGGCGTCGGCCTCACCCACGATCTCCGCGCCGGCCATGGTCGTCAGCCGGCTGCGCACCTGGCCCATGGCGCCGGGCGCCACGTGCACGATCAGCGTGCCGATGATGCTCAATGAACACCTCCGGCCCCGGCGGCGCCGTAGCGCTTGTCGTAGAACTCGCGGATGCGCGCCGACTCCTCGGGGTCGAGCCCGCTGACCCAGGCGTGCTGCTCCATGGCCAGCACGTCGTCGATCAGGGCCTCCACCTCGGGGTGGCCGTGGGCGGCCTCGCGGGCCTCGGGGATGAACTCCACGTAGAACCGCTCGGCCACCTCGAAGAAGCCGTGCCACTGGGTGTAGTCCGGCCCCATCATCGAGGCGCCCATGCGGGCGCGCCGGCCCTCGTGGTGCCACAGGTAGAAGTAGGTCCACTCGATGCGCTCGTCGAACGGCGTGGCGTTGACCGCGCCGGCCTCCTTGAGGGCCTCCATGATGCTCTTGGCCGGCTTCGCGAACTTCTCGTTGTACAGGTCGACCGCGCGGTCGTACTGCGCGAAGTGGCCGTTGACCCAGTCCTGGGTGTGGCAGTTGAGGCACACGTCCTCGAGGTTGCGCCGCTTGTCCTCCCAGTCCTCGGTGTGCTTGGACACCACCGGCCGCAGGGTCCACGAGATGCGGTTGCCCGGGTCGTGGGTGCTGATCTGGTTGGAGGTGGCGCTCATGTGGCAGGTGGCGCAGGTGGGGGCGGCGGAGTAGGTGTCGCCCACGATCCACTCGTCCGCGTCCAGCGCCATCTCGCCGGCGCCGTCGGCCGCGGCGAACGCGATGCCGTGCTTGGACTCCTCGTAGATCTCCTTCTGCGGATGATCCGGACCGAGGTGGCACTTGCCGCAGTTCTCGGGGCGCCTCGCCATCTCGATGGAGAAGGAGTGGCGCGAGTGGCACGCCGAACAGGTGCCGTTGGAGCCGTCCGGGTTGATGCGGCCGATGCCCGAGTTGGGCCAGGTGGCGTCGTCGATGATCGGCTTGTCGTCCTTGTCCCGCACCATCTCGCCGGTGGCCGGGTCGGTCTGGAACGCGACGATCGACCCGTGGCACTGCTGGCAGCCGGAGTTGGCCGCGGGCGTGCCCTCCACGATCTCGCCCAGCACGTTGTCCAGCGAGCCGAGGATCTGGCCGGCGGCCGCGTGGTGGCTGTCCTGGAACTCGGACGCGATGTCCGGGTGGCAGCGGCCGCAGTCCGCGGGCGTGACCAGGGTGGCGATGCGCTGGCCCTCGTGGTGCCAGGCGTCCACGTCCCCCTCGTCCGCCTCGTGGCAGTCGTAGCAGCCCACGCCCACCTCGGCGTGGGTGGAGTGGGCCCACTGCTCGGTCACCCCAGGGCTCTTCTCCTCGTGGCATTCGAAGCAGTCCTTGCTGACCCCCAGCAACGCGGGCTCGGGGTCGGCCTGGACCCGTTCCTTGAGGCCCTCGACCCATGCCACGATCAGCAGGGCGACGAGGAACAGCAGCGACAGCGCTGCGACGATGATCCGCTTGAAGTTCAGTGACACCGTCCTACTCCTGGTTCTGCGGCCTCAGTGGCCGGCAGTCGCGATGACTTCCCACACCATCAGCACCATCACCGACACGAAGGCGAAGATGCCGAGGGGGATGGCCACCTCTCGGGTGGTGAAGCGCGAGAGCACCTTGTCCACGAACGGCCAGCCCACGAACAGGGCTGCGCCGATCCCCATGGTCAACATCGCCAGCCCCAGCCCGGTGAGCTTGAGCCAGCGGAATGCAGCGAAGAAGTACCACTCCGGCTTGATGTGGGCCGGTGTGACCAGCGGGTCGGCCCGCTCCGACAGGTGGGCCGGGAAGATCACGGCGAACGCCGACAGCACGATCATCAGCGCCACGCCGATGATCAGCTCGGTCAGCACGTGGTCGGGGAAGAACCGGAAGTGCTGGGCCTTGCCCGGCTGCTCGTTCTCGAAGTGCAGCTCGGTGACCCCGTGCAGCCGGATCTGCACGATGTGCAGGATCATGAACCCGCTGAGCAGGCACGGCATCACGCCCACGTGGAACACGAAGAACCGGGTCAGCGTGTCCTCGTTGAGGGTCTCGCCACCGCGCATGAAGTCGGCGGCCAGCGGGCCGACCACGGGGACCACCGCGGTCATGTTGGCCGCGACCGTGATGCCCCAGTACGACAGCTGCTCGTACACCAGCGAATAGCCGGTGAAGGCGAAGCCCAGGGTGATGAACAGCAGGAACGCCCCGGTGATCCAGGTGAGCTCGCGCGGGCGCTTGTACGAGGTGGTGAAGTACACGCGCAGCACGTGCAGCACCACCGACACGATCATCAGGGTGGCCGACCACTTGTGCAGCCCGCGGATGTACCAGCCGAAGGGCACCTCGTGGGTGATGCGGTCCACCGAGTCGTAGGCGCGGTCCGGATCGGGCACGTAGAAGAAGGTCAGGGCGATACCGGTGACCAGCAGCACCACGAACAGGTAGGCGGGGATGCCGCCGATGCACCACCACCACTTCTTGAGGTGGTTGGGCACCGGCTCGTTGAGGCTGGACTGGATCGTGTCCCAGCGGATGGGGAACTGGATCGCCAGCCACTCGGAGACGTCGCGGCGCCAGCCGCTCACGACACCACCTCCAGCTCCAGGAACACCAGGTCGCCGTCCTCGACCACGTCGAAGCGGCCGAGGCCGACACCCATGTCCGCGGGCGGGCCGGCGGTGGGGTTGCCGTCCGCGTCGAAGTGGCCGTCGTGGCAGGGGCAGATGAACTCGGCGTTGTTGGAGTCCCAGTGCACCTTGCAGCCGAGGTGGGGGCACACGTCGGACAGGGCCAGGAAGCCCGTGGGGCCGTGCACCACGTTGATCGTCTGGCCCTGGGGGGTGCGGAACGGGACGGCGGTGCCCTGGGGCATGTCCGTGCGCAGGCCGACCAGCAGTCGCTGGCGGCGGGAGCGATCCGTGGGGAACAGGTAGCGGGCGCCGAAGCCCATGGCCGTGCCGTAGCTCGCCAGCAGGCCGAGCATCATCAGGCCGTTGGTCAGCAGGGCTCGCCGGTCCAGGGGTTCGGCGTCGTCCATCGGGGGAGACCAGCCGTGGGAATCCGAGCTCATGGCGCGCTCCGGTCGTTGATTCAGGTAAACTGGCTCCTGTTTACCCCAATGAGAGACGGAGTGTCAACCTCGCCGACCGAAGAAGTGGACTTTTTGAAGAAGCGGGCACCGAAATCGGTCAGAGGGTGCCAGGCTGGCTCAGCGGCCCTACCCTGTCCGTCTGGAGGTCTTCATGCAGAGAGCGTCGATGCTGTGGGTGCTGGTCGCCCTGTTCGTCATGCCGTCCCTCGCAAACGCGGTCACCGCGCGGCACGAGCCCGAGGAGCCCGGCTGCCTGGGCAAGGGCAAGGAGGCCAAGGTCGAGGCTGCCCAGGGCAAGGTCGCCGAGGGCAAGGTGCGCGCGGCCGAGAAGATGGTCAAGAAGGTGGAGAAGAAGCTGAAGAAGCAGCGGTGATCGCCAGGGGCGTGTAAAGATCGATTAGATCACTAGAGTATCGATCGTGAGTGTACGACGCGCGTCCCTGATGTTCTCCGGCGGGGTGGACTCCACCACCGCGGCCCTGCGCCTGGCCGAGCGGTTCGACGAGGTGCACCTGCTGACCTGGGGCAACGGCTATGGCCACTACAAGCTGGACCGCACCCGGCGGCGGGTGGACGAGCTGCGCCGGGTTGCCGGCGACCGCTTCGTGCACCACCTCGGCTCGGTCAAGCCCCTGTTCGAGCTGCTGCTGGTGGACGACCTGCTCGCCGAGTACCGGCGCTGGAGTTCGGGCTTCATCTGGTGCCTGGGCTGCAAGCTGGCCATGCACACCGCGTCCGTGCTGTACGACCTGCGCCACGGCATCGAGGTGATGGCGGACGGCTCCAGCCACGCCACCTCCGAGATGGTCGAGCAGATGCCCACCAGCCTGTTCCGCTTCCGGGACTTCTACGCGGAGTTCGGGATCCGGTTCGAGGTGCCGGTCTACCAGCTGACCCGCTCGGAGGAGATCGAGGGGCTGCGCCAGCGCGGCTTCCGCATGGGCCTGCGCGTCGGCGATCGCTTCCTGGGCGTGCAGCCCAAGTGCCATCCCGGCGAGCTGTACTACCTGCCCTACCTGCTGCTGGACCAGCCGCCGGACCACGACCCGGAGAAGGTGGGCCGGTTCATCGCCGAGAAGACCGCGGTGGCGCGCCAGCATGTCCTGCGCCGCTGCGAGGTGATGGGCTACCCCCTGCGTGCGGACGAGGACGCGGCCTGATGGGGTGCTGCAACCACGAGTCCCTGGGCCGGCCGATCTCCCGGTGGCGGTACCGCGCGGGGATCGCGGCGCTGACCGGTGCGCAGGTCGCGGGCCTGCTCGCGCTGAAGGTGGTGGCCGTGCCCGTGCCGCGGTACCGCAAGGTGATGGGGTTCTACGGCGACTTCACGCGAGAGACGCGGGACAGCGTGCTGCGCCGCGAGCGCATCCAGGTGGAGTAGGAGTCAGCGGAAATCGCGGGCGATCTTGTCCAGGGTGCTGACCAGCAGGTCCACCTCGCCGACCGTGTTGTACAGGTAGACGCTCGCGCGCAGGGAGTCGGGCGTGCCGCTGGCGTTGTACCAGCTGTGGGCGCAGTGCTTGCCCGCGCGCAGCATCAGGTCGTGGGACGTGTCGAGCAGGTGGGCCACCTCGATGGCGTCGAGGCTGGCCATGGTGAAGTTGACCACCGCGCCGCGCAGGGCCGGGTCGGCCGGGCCGATGATGCGTACCCCGTCCATGGTCTCCAGCGCGTTGGTCAGCCGGGTGTTGAGCTCCCGCTCGTGCTCGGCGATGGCCGCGCGGTCGAAGCGGTCGAGGTAGTCCACGGCCGCGGCCGCGCCCAGGATCCCGGCGTAGTGCTGCAGGCCCGGCTCCAGCCGGTCGGGCAGGTCCGCGGACACGTACGACTGGTACGTGGTGTCCTCGATGCCCTCGCCGCCGACCAGGGGCGGGTCGAGGTGCTCCAGCAGCTCGCGGCGCCCGTACATGCAGGCCACACCGGTGGGGCCCATCATCTTGTAGAAGCTGAATACGTAGAAGTCCGCGCCCAGGGCGCGCACGTCCACGGGGGAGTGGGGCACGGCCTGCGCGCCGTCGAAGGCCACAGCCGCGCCCTGGCGGTGGGCCTGGTCCACGATCCACTCCGCGGGCAGGGTCACGCCGGTGACGTTGGAGGTGTGGAAGGTGCTCACCAGCTTGACCGGTGCGTCGGCCAGGGCCGCGCTGAACGCGTCACGGTCCAGCTCGCCGTCCGGCGTCAGCGGCACGATCAGGTGCTCGAACCCCCGTCGCCGCGCCTCCCGCTGCCACGGCAGCAGGTTGGAGTTGTGCTCCATGCCCGTGGTCACCACCGTGTCGCCCGGCCCCAGCCGCAGGCCGCGGGCGAGCATGTTGATGCCCTCGGTGACGTTGCGCAGGAAGATGATCTCCGCTTCCTCGGCCGCTCCCACGAAGCGCCGTACCCTGCGCCGCGCGGCGTCCACCTCGCGGGTGGTGCGGCGGCCGAACTCGTGGAAGGTGCGGCCGTGGCAGCCGGGGAAGTCCTCGTAGTACTCGCACAGCGCGTCGATCACCGGCCGTGGCTTGAGCGCCATGCAGGCGGTGTCCATGTAGACCGGGGAACGGCCCCGGCCTCGCGTGCGCAGCGCGGGGAAGTCAGCCCGCGCGGCCTCGGGATCGAATCCAGTCATCCTTCTCCAGCAGGTCGGCCGCCCGGGCCGCGGCCAGGTCCAGCAGCGGACCCGGCTGGGCGCCGTCCAGGCGGCGGTACAGTCTCCCCGCCAGGCGCGGGGATCGCCTCAGCATCCTCCCCGCGAGCGCGCGGCGCAACCGGCGGACCCCCTCGGGATCCATGGCCTCGCCGATGCACTCCAGCTCCCTGCGCTCCGAGTCGGCGAGCATGGCCGCGAAGTCCCGCCACAGGCGGGCGTCGTCGCTCAGGGGCGCGGCCGCGGCAAAGGCCAGCCGGGCGGCGCGGTTGGACCACTCGAACCCCAGCCGCGCCAGCAGCTCGCTGCGCAGGGGCGCGCCATCGCGCTTCTTGTTGGCGCAGCAGCTCATCTCACCCCGCCCAGGCCACGCCCACCACGCCGATCAGGCCCCCGACCAGCACGGCGAACCCGGCCAGCCACGCCGAGCACAGCAGGGCGGGGTACATGCCGCGGTAGACCAGGCCCGACACCCGCGGCCAGTGCCGCAGCAGCCGGCCGCACACGGCGCAGCGCCAGCCCGTGGAGCGGAACTGGCGGTTGACCACCTCGCGGTTGCGTTTCAGCAGGCACTCCAGCGAGGCGCGGCTGTTCAACGCCGATCTGGACAGCTTCGCGGGAAGCCACAGCGCGGCCATCGCCAGGTGGCCGGCGATCTCCAGGGGGGCGACCACGAGCACCAGCGACGCCGCGCTCACACGGATGCGGTCCGACTTCAGCGAGCAGCACCCCATGGCTACGCGAGCATCCTGCCCAGGGCGGAGTGGTCGTCGCGGCCGGCGGCGTCCCACTCCGCCAGCAGGCCCTGGCACTGCTCGACCTTGTCCGCATAGAATGCGTGCACCCGCTGCGCGTACTCGTCGTAGTCGTACCGCTCGAGGAAGTACCAGCGGGCGAACACGTTGAACAGCACGAACTGGTAGCAGCGGGCCTGCATCTCCCGGTCGAGCTGCGTGCCCTTGACGTCCGCGTCCGGCAGCACGCCGAGCTGGCGCAGCACCTCGCCGGTGGACTGGTTGGCCCGCTCGGCCGTGTTCTCCCGCTCCGGGGACAGGCCGTACACGCGGCTGCCGAAGTTCATGCCCTGCGGATCCTCGTAGTCGAACACCGGGTTGTCGTACTCGATGTCGAAGCGGCCGTAGAGGTCCTCGAGCAGCTCGAGCACGCCCTCCATCTGGGCGGGGAAGATGTACATGTTGCGGTTGGCGCCGTCCCACACCCGCTTCACGCCGTGGGCCAGGCAGTAGATCAGCGCGCGGGTGTGCATGGCCAGCTTGCACACGCCGCAGGTTGTCAGGTTCATCAGCCCGTGGCGCTTCACGTCGCGCAGGTAGCTGCCGTAGGAGAGGTGGCGGAAGAGCCCGTCCACGCCCATCAGGTCCGGCCGCACGAAGCGGTCCGGGCCGAACATCTGCTCGAGCTTGCGGACGTTGGTGTCCGACCGCTCCACCCCGAACATGCCGAACCGCTTCATGGTCAGCAGGTGCACGCGGTCGTGCTGCTGCGCCGCCAGCACGGCGGTGCAGGTGGAGTCGGTTCCACCGCTGAACAGCACAGCGACCTCGTTCATCGTCGTCCTCGTCGGGTCGAACAAATCACCACAATCATTATCGATTATGGGTCAGTTCGCCCCCTGCGCAAGCGAATCCTGGGTGCGCTGCGGCCCCGGGGGCACCCCGCCGTGGGCGGCGATCCAGTCGCGGCACAGGGGCGCCTTGTCCGCGAAGAACCGTCGCACCTCGTCGTCCGGGAACGAGGGGTGGATGTCCAGCACGGTGGACAGCAGGTACAGGGCGTTTCCCGGGATGCACAGGGGCTGAGTGCCCGGGTTGCGGCCCCAGATGGTGAGGCCGCGGCGCACGCCGCGGGAGGCCAGCAGCCGCTGCTCCTCCTCGCGGGTCGCCACCCGGTGCACGGGGTTGACGAAGCCCACGCCGTGCTCGGCGTACAGGCCCTCGATCAGCTGCAGGCCGACCGGGGACTGCTCCACGTAGTACTCGGTCTCCCGCGACGACCCGTCCGACGCGCCGTCGATGCCGTGGCGCAGGCAGTAGGCGATGGTGTGGCTGTGCATGGCCAGCTTGCAGCCCAGGCACCAGATGAAGCGGGAACCGTAGCGGCGGTAGTTGCCGGCCAGGTCCCGGGTGACCAGTTCGCGGAACAGCTCGCCGCAGTCGGCGATGTGGTGCACGAACACACCTTGCCGCGAGCGGGCCAGGTCGCGGGCCGTGCCCCGCGACAGGCGAATGCCCACGTGGCCGTGGCCGTTGTCGTACGTCAGCAGGTGGACCTGCTCGTGATCCTCGGCGAGCAGCAGCGCGGCAGCTGCGGAATCCAGGCCGCCGGAGAACAGCAGGGCGACGGTCATGGGGTGGGGGGCTCGCCCTCGGGCTCGGGCGGTGCCTCACCGGCGTCCAGGGCGTCCATGGTGTACAGGTCGGGCGGCACCAGCTGCGCCACCCAGCCCAGCAGCTCACTGAACAGGATGCGCAGCCGCCAGGGCAGCAGCAGGCCCGTGACCGAGATGGTCCAGGCGATGCCGATCTTGAGGTACCGCATAGGCCCTCCCAATTTCGTTCACGATCATCTACAACTATACTAGTGATTTGATGGCGTCGACGCCCGCGAGGTGAAGCCGATGAAACTGTCCACCCGTACCCGATACGGCCTCAGGGCCATGATGGAGCTGGCCATGCGTGGGACCACCGAGCCGGTGGACTCACGCGCTATCGCCGCCAGCCAGGGGCTCTCCAAGCGGTACCTCGACAACATCATCGCCTCGCTGCGCCGCGCCGGACTCGTGCAGAGCGTGCGCGGCGCGTCCGGTGGCTACCGCCTGTCCCGGGATCCCGGCACGATCCAGGTCGACGAGATCGTCACGATCCTCGAAGGCGGCCTCGAACTGGTGCGCTGCGATGAGCAGCCCGGGGGCTGCGATCGCAATGGCCGCTGCGCCACCCAGGAAGTCTGGCGCCGCTGTTCCGAGGCCGTCCAGCGAGAATTGTCGCACATCTCCCTCGCGGAACTCGCGGCGCTGCAACGCGATCTCGAGGAAAAAGACGCATCCTCCCCCTTGCCTTGAGCGCAAGAAATACTACACAAACACGATAGAATTACTTAGCCTGCGCGACGCCGCGGTGGTGGGCGTTCTCGCGGGGAGAGTGAAGATGAGCACGAAGTTCTGGATGATCATGGTGGCCACGGGCCGCAGGTCTACATCCCGGAACACGGTGCCATGGTCGGCACCGTCAACTGCTTCGAGTAGGACAGGGGCGTCGCCGTTCGCTTCCCTCCCCCGTATGTGCGGCGGCGCTCCTGTCCTCTCTCCCCCGGGCCTGTCCAATAATCGACAACGCCGATAGACTATCGAGATGAAGGCGCGCCTCGAGCCCGGGAGCCGGGTCGTGATCGCGGGTGGCGGTCCGGCCGGATCCCTGTTCGCCCTGCACCTGCAGCACCAGGCGAGGCTCGCCGGGCTGTCGCTGGACGTGACCCTGTACGAGCCCCGCAGTTTCCCCGATCCAGGCGCCTCCGGGTGCAACATGTGCGCGGGCATCCTCTCGTCTCGGTTGCTGCGCGACCTGGCGAGGCTGGATCTGAGCGTACCCGACGAGGTCGTGATGAGCCGCATCCGCGGCTATTCCCTGCACACCCGCTGCGGGACCGTGGAGGTCGACCAGCCCCATCCGCTGGAGCCCATCCTGGCGGTGTACCGGGGAGGCGGTCCGGACGGGTACGGCGAGGCGAGCTTCGACCAGTTCCTGCTGCGGGCTGCCGAGCGGCGGGGGGTGGCCAGGGTCACCGGCGCGGTCGAGGACGTGTACCTGGGCCAGCCCCGACCGCGGGTGAAGGTGGCGGGCGTGGAGGACGAGGTCGACCTGCTGGTGCTGGCCACCGGCGTGAACTCCGCGCTGACGTCGCGTCTTCCCCACCCCTACGACCCCCCTCCCACGGAGCGCATGGTCCAGATCGAGCTGGTCGCCAGCGCCGAGCAGATCGCCGAGAGCCTGGGTGGCCGCGTGCACGTGTTCCTGCTGCCCGGCGGGCACCTCCACTTCGGCACGCTGATTCCCAAGGGAGGGCACATCAACGTGTCGGTGCTCGGTCGGGGCCCCGAGCCGATGCGCGTCGAGGACTTCATCGACCAGCCGCTGGTGCGGGAGTGGTTGCCGGCCGGCGCGAGTGCGGACTGCCGCTGCCGGCCGAAGATCGCGGTGGGCGCGGCGCGGCACCCGTTCGCCGAGCGCGTGGTGGCGGTGGGCGACGCCGCGGTCAGCAGGCTGTACAAGGATGGCATCGGCGCGGCCAGCGTCACGGCCCGCCACGCCGCGATCACCGTCGTGCGGCACGGGGTGGCCGAGGGGGACTTCGAGCGGCACTTCAGCCCGCTGCAGCGCAAGCTGGCGCGGGACAACCGCCGCGGCCGCGTGCTGCTGGGCCTCAACCACCGCGTCAAGGACTCACGCGCGTTCTTCGAGCTGCAGACGCGCGTGCTGTCCGACGAGCGCAGCGCGCCCTACCCGGCCCGGTTGATGGACCGGATCAACTGGGGCATGTTCACCGGCGCCTACACCTATTCCCAGATCCTGGGCATGGCGCTGTCGCCCCGGCTGTGGTGGTCGGTGGCGCGGGCCGCGCTGCGAACGGAGAGCAGACCGATGATCGAACAGGGCTCGTCGGCGTCCGCGCCCGCTGCGCGGGCCTCGCGGGTGCTCGTGCTCGGCGGCGGGTTCGCCGGTGTGAACACCATGCTGCGGCTGGAGCGGATGCTCGGGCGCGATGCGGATGTGGAGCTGACCCTGGTCAGCGACGAGAACTTCTTCCTGTTCACGCCCATGCTGCACGAGGCGGTCAGTGGCGGGATCGAGACGAGGCACATCGCCGTGCCGATCCGTCGGTTGCGAGGCGACCGGCGGTTCGAATTCATGCAGGCGACCGTGGAATCGATCGACCTCGACGGGCGGCGGGTGCACACCTCCCGGGGACCGATGGACTACGACGTGCTCGTGCTCGCCCTGGGCAGCACCACCGACACGCGGGCCATCGCCGGCAAGGAGCAGCACGTCTTCGGGCTGAAGTCGTTGACCGACGCGGTGAGGCTGCGCAACCAGGTGATCCGGGTGTTCGAGGCTGCCGCCGCGGGGGAACCGGATGGCGCAGCCTTGCTGACCTTCGTCGTGGTCGGCGGCGGCATCACCGGCGTGCAGACCTCGGCCGACGTCAACGAGCTGGCGCGCCGCTTCCTGCCGCGCGAGTACACCGGCATCCACCCGTGGCGGGTGCGCGTGCTGCTGCTGCACGAGGGGCCAGAGCTGGTCCCCGAGCTGGATGCGAAGCTCCGTCGTGCCGCACGGGAGACCCTGGAGAAGCAGGGGGTGGAGGTCCGACTGCGGACGCGGGTGGCCGACGTGGGCGAGGGCTTCGTGGAGCTGGACGACGGCACGCGTATCGACTCGCAAACCGTGATCTGGACCCCTGGCATCGTGGCCAGTCCGGTGGTCGCGGCCCTGGACGGAGAGCACGACGACATCGGCCGCATCAAGGTCGATCCCCACTACCAGCTGCCCGAGCACCCCGAGGTCTTCGTGCTGGGGGACTCCGCCCACCAGCTCGATCCCCGCACCGGAGAGGGTCTGATCCCCACCGCCCACATCGCCGTGCGGCAGCCCAAGGCCGTGGCGCACAACGTGCGCGCGCTGCTGCGCGGGGGTGACATGCGCACCTGGCGCTACCACCACATGGGGCAGATGGTCGCGCTGGGGCCGCGGGCCGCCCTGGCCGAGGTGTTCGGGATCAAGGTGCACGGGTTCGCCACCCGGCTGCTGTGGCAGTCCGCGTACTCCTCACTGATGGCGGGCGGGGCCTACAACAAGGTGCGGGTGGCCACGGACTGGCTGCTGGGGCTGGCATTCGGCCGCGACAGCACGCTGCTGCGCGGGGAGTGGCGCTAACATACGGGGCCATGGCTGCACCGCCCCCCCGGATCGCGCCGTATCGAACCACGGGCTGGGCCCTGGCCACCGGGCTTCTGACCGCATCCTTGCTCGTGCCGGTCCAGCTGAAGGTGGAGCGGACCATGCTGGTGGCCGAGCGGTTGGTGCCCGGGGCGGGGTGGGTGGAGATCGCCGCGCTGGTGGTCTACGCCATGGCCGTGCTGCGCTGGATGGCCGATCCGAAGCGCCATCCGCGCGTCCGCCGGCGGGTCTGGTTGCTGTTCTCGGCGGCGTTCTACGGGCAACTGACCCTGGGTCTGTTCGGCCAGCAGATCTTCCTCATGACCGGCAAGCTGCACCTGCCGGTGCCGGCCATGATCCTGGCCGGTCCGCTGTTTCGCGGCCACCCGTCGTTCATGGTCTGGCTGCTGCTGGGGACCGTGGTGCTGGTGGGACCGGCCTGGTGCAGCCACCTGTGCTACCTCGGCGCGTGGGACGATGCGCTGGCCACCAACCGCCGCCGTCCGCGGCCCCTGCCGAGGTGGCGGCGCTGGATCCAGCTCGGAATGCTGGTCGCGGTCGCTGCCGTCGCACTGGGCCTCAACGCCGCGGGCGTGGCTCCGTTGCAGGCCACGTCGCTGGGGCTGGGTTTCGGCGTGGTCGGCGTGCTGGTGATGGCCACCGTGTCGAGGCGGACCGGCGCGATGGCCCATTGCCTGGGCTGGTGCCCGATCGGACTGGTCACCGCAGCGCTGGGCAGGATCTCGCCGTTCCGCATCCGCCTCGACGATCGCTGCGATGCGTGCGGATCGTGCACCACGGCCTGCCGCTACGACGCGCTGTCCGAGCAGGACATCGCGCGACACCGGCCCGCGCTGTCGTGCACGCTGTGCGGCGACTGCGTGCGTACCTGTCCGGGCAGCTCGATCGGGTACCGGCTGCCGGGCATGGACCCGGCCCGGGCCCGGATGGTGTTCCTGGTCCTGGTGGTGGCGCTGCACGCGACCACCCTCGGGTTGGGCATGATCTGATCGTGGAGTACCGGTGCGGGCCCCGACCGGGGCGGCGGCCTACATTCACCCCGTGGGCTTGGGCAGGCCCGCGATCAGGCACATGCAGTCGGCGCAGCGCGTGTTGAACAGCGCCAACAGCTGGTCGGGATCGAGTCCGGTACGGCGCACCACCAGGCGCTGCATCGGAGGCGCGCCATAGCGGATGTAGTGCTCGCGGATGCACCGAACGACCGCCCAGTGGTCGTCCGTCAACGGGTGCACGTCCTTGCGGCGACCGAGCTCGACGGCGATCTCCTCGTCCCATGATCCCGGGTCGAGGAGGAAACCGGCGTCGTCCAGTTCGACGGCACGTTCATGAATGCGCAGAAGCGGCATCGCCCTTCCCTTCGTCGGCGGGCGTATTCAGCACGTGGGCGCTCGAGCTGCTCGCGTTCATGGAAGCCTCTCGATAGACTCATCAAGTCTATCGACAAGGTAGATGATCTGAGCAGGGATGATCCAGTGAGAAACGAGCGCAATTCGTTCACCTGGGCCGAGCTGGCCACTCGTTGCGTGGCCGGCGAGCCCGCCAGCGGCGCCGAGGCCCTTGCCGTGCTCGCGGCCGACGACGACGACCTGCTGGATCTGGTCGCCGCTGCGTGGCGGGTGAGGCGTCACCACTTCGGTCGGGAGGTCACGCTGCAGGTGTTGCTCAACGCCGATCCGTCGCCCTGCTCCGAGGACTGTGCGTTCTGCGGCCAGTCGGGCCGGGGGCGGTCGGGCGAGCGCCCCGCGCCGAGCGGCGAGGCCACGGTCGCCGCGGCGCAACGAGCACGGGACGCTGGCGCGCGGCGGTTCTGCATGGTGGGCACCGGCCGCGGTCCGACCGAACACCGGCTCGACCAGGTCTGTGCTGCCATCCACGAGGTGCGCCGCGAGGTCGGCATCCCGGTCTGCGTCTCCATGGGCCTGCTGCTCCCGGGCCAGGCCGATCGGCTGCGCGCGGCGGGCGCGGACCGCTACAACCACAACCTGGAAACCGGCCCGCGGCACTTCCCCAGCATCTGCACGACCCACACCTTCGAGGAGCGGGTGAGCACCATCGAGCGGGCGCGCGAGGCCGGGCTGGAGGTCTGCTCTGGTGGGATCGTCGGAATCGGTGAGAGCGACGAGGACCTGGTCGAGATGGCGCTGCTGCTGCGTGCGCTGGGGGTGTCGTCGATTCCGATCAACGCGCTGGATCCACGCCCCGGAACGCCGCTGGCCGGCCAGTCGAGACCGGATCCGCGGCGGGTGCTGAAGGTCCTGTGCATGGTGCGGCTGGTCGCGCCGGACCGGGACCTGCGCATCGCCGCTGGCCGCGAGGTCGTGCTGCGATCCCTGCAACCGCTGGCCCTGTACGTGTGCAATTCTATGTTCACCGGTGGTTATCTCACCACCGGCGGCAACGAGCCGGATCGGGACCTGCGGCTGCTGGACGACCTGGGGTTGGTGGCCGCGGAGGGAGTTGATGGCGAACACTGACGACCGGCATTCCCGGCAGGTGCGGCTCCCGCAGATCGGAGAGCAGGGGCAACGGCGCCTGGCGGCCAGCCGCGTGCTGGTGGTGGGCTGTGGTGCCCTGGGCAGTCACGCGGCCAGCTTGCTGGTGCGCGCGGGCGTGGGCACCGTGGACCTGGTGGACCGTGACCTGGTGGAGACCTCCAACCTGCAGCGGCAGGTGCTGTACACCGACGCCGACGCCCGGCAGCGGGAGCCCAAGGCCACCGCTGCCGCGGCCCACCTGCGTGCGGTCGACCCGGGGGTGTGCGTGCGGCCGCACCTGGTCGACCTGCACGCCGGTAACGTGCTGTCCCTGGTCGACGGGATCGACCTGGTGGTGGACGGGACCGACAACCTGGAGACCCGCTACCTGCTGAACGACGTGTGCGTGCAGCGTGGGTTGCCGTGGGTCTACGGCGGGGTGATCGGCACCCACGGGATCTGCATGGCCGTCGTGCCCGGGGTCGGGCCCTGTCTGCGCTGCCTGTTCCCCGACCCCGCCCCGCCGGGGTCACTGGACACCTGCGACACCGCCGGGGTGCTGAACACGGCCCCGGCCGTGATCGCGGCCCTGCAGGTGACCGCCGCCCAGAGGCTGCTGGTGGGGGCGACGGACGGCGTCGGTGCGGTGGTCCACCTCGACCTGTGGGACCTGTCATGGCATCGCCTGACCGTGGCGCGGGAGCCCGACTGTCCCTGCTGCGGGCAATGCCGGTTCGACTTCCTCGACGGCGATCTCGGCTCGGCGACAGATTCCCTCGACGGCCGGGAGCGGCTGTGCGGGCGCGACGCGATCCAGATCCGGCCCGCCGCGGACACGCTGGTCGACCTCGACGACCTGGGGCGCCGCCTCGCCGAGGTGACCGCGGTCGTGCGCTCGGCCCCCGTGCTGGAGGTGCGCGACGACGATCTCACCCTGGTGCTGTTCCCCGACGGCCGTGCCGTGGTCGAGGGGACCACGGATGCCGCCGTGGCGCGGGCGCTGTACGCGCGGCTGGTGGGGTGCTGAACGCAGGGGCTGCCTGTGGGTATGATGATCCCCAGGGAGGGATCGTGAAGCCTCCGAGACCCGTGCACCCGTCTCCGCCGTCCGTGCACCGGCGGCTGATCCGCGCGCGAGACTCGCTGATCGCGGACTGGACGTGGTCCTCCGGCCGCGCCCTCCCCCCCGAGCTGCGCGCCAGCGCGGCGCGGCGTATCGGGACCCTGGGGCTCATCACGGTGGTCACGCTGCTGGGCTTCGCCGCGCTCAACGTGCTGTCCGGCCTGCACGGCGAGGGGCGACCGGATCTACGCGCGATCGCCCCGCTGATCGGGGCGCTGTCCGTGGCGGTGGTGTTCTCCTTCGCGGTGTTCGTGGTGTCCCGCTGGCCCCAGGTCGGGCCGATGCAGATCCTGGCGCTGTCCGTTCCCTACCAGGTGCTGATGGCCGCGGCCATCGGCGTGTGCGAGCACGGGGTGCCGTGCGCAGGCGACGTGCTGGAGGTGCGCTGGTCCGGGGTGGCCGTGTGGATCATCATCTTCGCGGTGTTCGTGCCCAGCACGCCCAGGCGCACCCTGGCCACCTCGACCCTGGCCGCGCTGATGGATCCCCTGGCCCTTTACGCCATGGTGTTGCTGCGGGAGCACCCCTGGCCAGATGCGATCCAGACGCTGATGCTGTTCGGGCCGACAGCCCTGGCCGTGGTGACCGCTGTCGTGGCGGCCGCCATCACTTTCCGGCTGGGCAGCCAGGTGCACGACGCCCGCCAGATGGGCAGCTATCGACTGGTGGAGCTGCTGGAAGGGGGGCATGGGCGAGGTCTGGCGGGCCGAGCACGCGATGCTGGCCCGTCCTGCGGCGATCAAGTTGATCCAGCCCGAGGCCCTGACCCGGGGTTCGGAACCCGAGAACCTGGTGGCGCGCTTCGAACGCGAGGCACACGCAACGGCCGTGTTGCAGTCCGAGCACACCATCGAGCTGTACGACTTCGGCGTGGACGAGGACGGCACGTTCTACTACGTGATGGAGTTGCTCGACGGGCTCGACCTCGACGTGCTGGTGCAGCGGCACGGGCCCATGCCGCCAACGAGGGTGGTGCACGTGCTGGCCCAGGTCTGCGACTCCCTGGCCGAGGCCCACGCCCAGGGGCTGGTCCACCGGGACATCAAGCCATCCAACATCTACCTGTGCCGCCGCGGGCTGCAGTACGACGTGGCCAAGGTGCTGGACTTCGGCCTGGTCAAGGCCCGGTCGGACTTCGTGGATCGCTCCGGCGACCTGACCACCGAGGGCACCCTGCGGGGCACGCCCGCGTTCATGGTGCCGGAGGTCGCGCAGGGAGCGGCCGAGGTCGACGGCCGCGCCGACCTCTACGCCCTGGGCTGCGTGGCGTGGTGGCTGCTGACCGGCGGACTGGTGTTCGAGGCGGACAACCCGCTGATGATGGTGGCCAAGCACCTCAACACCGAGCCGTCGTCGCTGTCCGATCGCGCCGCTCAGCCGGTTCCCCCCGAGCTCGAGGCGCTGATACACGAGTGCCTGCACAAGGACCCGGCCCAGCGCCCCGCGTCTGCCATCGAGGTCGCGAGGCGCCTGGCCGCGATCGAGGTGGAGCACTCCTGGGACGCCGAAGTCGCCCGCACCTGGTGGCAGACCCACTCCCCCACCAACGCCGCCCCACCCATCGACATGCAGGCCACCACCGCCGTCTTCGACGACCAGTCCTGATCCCGTACCGCCCCCAGCCTCCGGCCGGATCCGGACGGACCCCACCAGGCCAAGAACTCATGAACTCATGAGCGTCCCTTTTCCTTGACGACCCCCAGGCGATGGATAACACTTGTTTCATAACAAGCGTTTTCGAACGGAGGCCATCATGAACATCATCGTCGTCAACGGCAGCCCTTCCGGGAATCGCGGTGTCACGGCACGGTCCGTGGACTATCTGCAGCAGCAGTTCCCCGAGCATCGCTTCGAGGTGGTGGAGGTCGCCCGGCGTATTCGCCGGATCGAGCGTGACGGGGAGTTGATGGGGTCGATCGTGCAGCAGATGACGGACGCGGATGCGGTGCTGTGGGCGTTTCCCGTGTACCTGATGCTGGTGCCGGCGCAGATGAAGCGGTTCATCGAGCTGCTGTTCGAGCGGGCCGGCGCGGGCGCGTTCGAGGGCAAGGTGGCGTCGGCGATCTCCACCTCGGCCCACCACTACGATCACACCGCGCACGACTACCTGCAGGGCATCAGCAGCGACCTCGGCTTCGCCTACGTGCGCGGCTTCTCGGCGGACTTCAAGGACCTGCTCGGCGAGCAGGGGCGGCGCAACCTGCGGGGGTTCGGCCGGGAGTTCCTGGCCCACGCCGCGGGCGAGGGGCTGGTCGAGCCGGCCGCGGCTGCCGTGACCGGGGCGACGGTCCGTTACGAGCCCGAGCTGCCCGAGCCGGTGGCGAAGACCGCCGCGGCCCGCGTGGTGGTGATCGACGACTCCGATCCCGACGACCACAACCTGCGGCAGATGATCGAGGTCTTCGAGCGGTCCGTGTCCATGCCGGTGGACCGCCTCGAGCTGCGCTCGCTGCGGGTGGACGGGGGGTGCCTGGGGTGCATGCGGTGCGCGGACGGCGACGCATGCGTGTACAAGGACGAGTACGAGGCCGCGTTCGAGCAGCGGGTCCGCAGCGCGGACGTGATCATCTACGCCGGTGCGGTGCGCGACCGCTTCCTGTCGGCGCGGATGAAGACCTTCATCGACCGCTACTTCAGCAACGGCCACCGGCCGGTGCTGGCCGGCGCGGCCGTGGGCTTCCTGGTGTCCGGCCCGCTGGGGCAGCTGGCCACCCTGCGGGAGGTGATCGAGGCGCACATCGAGTGCGGCTGCTGCCAGCGGCTGGGCGTGGTCACCGACGAGCAGGCCGACGGTCAGGCGACCACCGCCCACCTGGTGGCGCTCGCTCGCGCGACCGAGCGCTGGGCTGAGGACCGCTGGTACACGCCGCCCACCTACCGGGCGGTGGGCGCGATCAAGAACTTCCGCGACCTGGTGTACGCCAACCGCGGCATGATGTCCGCGGACCACCGCTACTACCGCGAGCACGGGTTCTACGACTGGCCCAACCGTACCAGCGTCTACGGCCTGTTCCAGGCTGCCGTGCTGCTGTGCCGGCGCGTCCCGCTGCTCAACCGCTGGCTGAAGCGGAACATGCTCGGCGGCAAGATGCGGGCCTACGAGCGGCTGCTCGGGACCGGCTGAGATCGGCCTTCCATCTGTCCCGGAAATCCTGACTGGAGTACCGTCGAAGAGAGGGGATCACCATGAGTCCGTCCACATCGAGCTCCCCAACGCGATGGGGTCGCTCACCCACGGCCTGTTCGGCCTGCTCGACGACGGCCTGGTGTTCAACGACTACCTGATCGGCGTGGGCGTGGTGACCGTGGTGATGGTGCTCATGGCCAAGGCCGTGTGCAGCTGGGCCTGTCACCTCGGCGCCCTGCAGGAGCTGCTGTTCCGGCTCAACCGCGACCGCAAGGACCGCAAGGGCGTCATCCGGCAGCGGAAGCTGCCGTTCGCCCTGACCATGATCGTGCGCGTGGCGGTGTTCGCGCTGTTCGTGGTCGTGGCTGTGGGCTGGGCCGTGGACATCTCGCTGCCGTGGGATCCGCACCGCCTGTACCGGCTGTCCACCATGGCCACCGTGCCCGCCCTGTTCACGCTGGCGCTGACCCTGGCCCTGTCGCCGTTCGTGTTCCGGCCGTGGTGCCAGCTGGCCTGCCCGCTGGGCCTGGCGGGCTGGCTGATGGAGCGCGTCGCCCTGCTGCACGTCCGGGTCGACCGCAGCTCGTGCAACGAGTGCCGGTCGTGCGTCGCGGCCTGCCCGTGCAACGCCATGGAGGGTATCCTCGACCGCAAGCGGATCAAGGCGGACTGCTGGTCCTGCGGCACGTGCATCGAGCGCTGCCCGACCGGCTCGATCGGGTTTCGCTCCTGCCAGGGGGCGCGCCGAGAGGAGGCCAGCGATGGGTGACGCGCGCAGGGTGGCCATGGAGGGGCTCAGGACCGCGGCCGTCGCCGCGTCGATCGTCGTGCTGACCCCGCTGATCCACACGGTGCTCAACGCGGCCTTCGCCACCGAGGTCAGCATCACCGGCGAGCCGAATCTCCCGCTGCTGATGGTGATGGTCTGCCTCCAGACCGTGCTGATGGTGCAGGTGTTCAAGGCGATCCGGTCCCGCCTCCCCGGTGGCCACGCCTGGTTGCGGGGGCTGGCTTTCGGGGTGCTGTTCCTGCTCAGCGTGCAGATCCCGTCGGTGTTCGGGATCATCGCCTTCGAGCCCGGGGCGGACTGGCAGCTGTTCACCGAGGCCAAGGTGGGCAACCACGTCACCCTGCTGGGCGACTCCGTGGTGTGGCTCGCCATCGGTTCGCTGATGGGGCTGCTGTTCGGGGGGACCGATGGGCAGGCACCCCGGCCCTCGACCCGGGCCTGGCTCGCCTCGGCCGCGGGCGCGGTGGTGTTCCCGCTCGGCCTGTGGGGCGTCATGCACCTGGGCTTCGGCTGCCTGCCCGTGGACGATCCCAACGCGCCGGTGAACCGCTCGCTGTGGTTCGACCTGGTGTTCTACGGGGTGTTCTTCATGACCGGGGCCTGCTTGCCGTGGTTGCACGCGGTGGCGCGGCGTTCCGGCGCGAGCGCTGGCCTGCGCAGCGTGCTGAGGTCCACGGGCCTGTTCGCGCTGGTGTGGCTGCCGGTGCAGAACTTCATGGTCGTGTTCGGCTGGGAGGTGGGCGGCGCGCTGTTCTTCTCGACCCTGTCGATGGTGCCGGTGTTCGTGGTGCTGTGGCTGGCCGAGCGGCTCGCGCCCGCGGAGCGTCCGCGTTGAACGCCGCTCTTCGGTGACCTAAGTTACGTAACACCTGTTCCGGAACCGGAGGGCGTCATGCCGCGCAAGGTCAGCGTTCACGCCGAGCAGATCCTGGACGCCGCATTCGAGCTCGTCCGCCGCGACGGGCTGCAATCCCTGACCGCGCGCGCCGTGGCCCGCGAGGTCGGCTGCTCGACCCAGCCCGTGTACCGGGCCTGGCAGTCCATGGAGCAGCTTCGCGCCGCGGTCGTCGAGCGGGCGGAGCGGCTGTGCGTGCAGTACCTGACCTCGAACCCCGGGGACGAGCAGCCCTTCCTGCAGGTGGGCCTGGGCAACCTGCGGTTCGCGCGGGACGAGCCCGAGCTGTACACGGTGGTCACGCGCCACGGCCGCGTGCTGGCCGACCTTCAGCGGGGCGATCCGCCACCCCCCGAGGTCCTGCAGCAGATGAGGGCCGACCCGGTGCTGGGGCAGCTGACCGACGAACGGCTCACCCGGATCCATGCGTTGATGTGGTTCTTCGGTCAGGGCGTGGCCCAGATGATCCTCGCCGATCCGGACGGCGATCCCATGGCCCAGGCGCAGGAATTCCTGATGCTGGCCGGGAGGGCCGTGATCGGGTTCGAGGTGATGTCCGGGGAGGGCTAGAACGCCCGGTCCCAGTCCTTCCATACCGGCTCGTATCCGCGATCCGCGAGCATGGCGGCCACCTCGGTGGGGGTGCGGTGGTCGGTGATGGTGAACTGCTCGCCCGCGCCCGACTCCAGGGCGTAGCCGCCGGGGCTGGTGCGGCTGCCCGCGCTCATGCGGGTGATGCCCGCGCCCACCAGCGCGTCGCGCAGGGGGGCCTGCTCGCGGGTGGACAGCACCAGGTCTGCGTCGGGCAGGAACAGGCGCAGGGCCACCACCAGCCGGGTGAGCTGGCGGTCGGTCAGCGGCTGCAGGGGCACGCTCGCGCCCGGGTCGTCCCGCAGCCGGGGGAAGCCCACGGCCAGCCGCGTACGCCAGTGGGCCTTGCGCAGGGCGCGGCCGTGCAGGCCCATGGCCAGCCCCTCGATCCGCCAGTCCGACAGGCCCAGCAGCGCGCCGATGCTGATCCAGCGCATGCCCGCGGCTGCCGCGAGGGACGGCGCGAGCACGCGGCCGTCGTAGTCGGCCTTGGGGCCCCGGGGGTGGACCCGGGCGTAGACCTCGGGATCGTAGGTCTCCTGGTACAGGGTGACGCCGTCGCACCCCGCCTCGACCAGCGCGCGATATCCCTGGCGGTCCAGGGGGTAGATCTCCACGGCCGCCGAGTCGAACACGGTGCGCGCCGCGGCCACACCCTCGGTGATCCACGGTACCGGTGCCGCCCGGCGGTCCTCGCCGGTGAGCAGCAGCACGTGGCCGAACCCCTCGCGGCGCAGGCGCCTCGCCTCGGTGAGCAGCTCGTGCTCGGCCAGCGTGCGCCGCGCCACCTCCCGGTCGTGGGCGAACCCGCAGTAGGTGCAGCGGTTGACGCACTCGTTGGACAGGTACAGCGGCGCGTACAGCACCACGGTGCGGCCGAAGCGGCGCAGGGTGACCGCGGCCGCGCGCGCGGCCAGCTCGTCGAGGAACGGCTCGGCCGCGTCGCTCAGCAGCGCGCCGAGGTCCGCGGGCTGCAGCCGGTCCTGGCCCAGGGCCCGGCGCACGTCCGCCTCGGTGGCGCCGTGCACCATCGCCCCCAGCCGCTGCCAGGCCTGCGCGCCAGCGAACGCCGAGGCGTCGAAGCTCACGAGTCGGAGTCTCGCAGCTGGCCCTGCAGCGGCGACGAGGCGCTGGCCTGGAAGCCCACCGGCGCGAGGCCGGCCAGCCAGGCCTGGCGGCCCGCGCGCACGCCGCGCGCGAATGCCGCGGCCATGCCCGCAGGGTCACCGGCCGTGGCGATGGCCGTGTTGACCAGGGCCGCGTCCGCGCCCAGCTCCATGGCCGCGGCCGCGTGGGACGGGGCGCCCAGGCCCGCGTCCACCACCACCGGCACGCTGGCCTGCTCGATGATGATGCGGACCTGGTCCGCGGTCTGCATGCCCCGGTTGGAGCCGATGGGCGCGGCCAGGGGCATCACGGTGGCGCAGCCCGCCTCCTCGAGGTGGCGTGCCAGCACCGGATCGGCGTTCATGTACGGCATCACGGTGAAGCCCGCGGCGACCAGCGTCTCGGCGGCCTTCAGCGTCTCCACCGGGTCGGGCAGCAGGTAGTCGGGATCGGGGGTGACCTCCAGCTTGACCCAGCGATGGCCGACCATGGCCGCGGCGATGCGCGCCACCCGGACCGCCTCGGCCGCGTCGCGCGCGCCCGACGTGTTGGGCAGCAGCAGTACCTGCTGGGGATCGATGGCGGACAGGGTCGGGTCGTCCGGGCTGTCGAGATCGACGCGCCGCACGGCCACGGTGACGATGTCCGAGCCGCTGGCGGCGATGGCCGCGGCCAGGGGCGCGGGTCCGCCGAACTTGCCGGTGCCCAGCAGCAGGCGGCTGCGGAACGTGCGGCCGGCGATGACCAGGGGTTCGTCGTGCATCGGCCTCAGCCTCCTCCGACCATGCGGACGACCTCGAGGTGCTCGCCGGCCTCGACCGTGGTCGACGTCAGGTCGGCCCGGTCGACCACCTCGTCGCCGCGCAGCACGGCCGCGCCGCGGGGGTCCACGCCGAGCTGCTGCAGCAGGCTGGCCACGGTGGTGTCCGGCGGCACGGTGACCGTCCGTCCGTTCACCTCGATCTCGATCTCGGCAGGGGTCACGGTCCCTCCACTCACAGGCGCCACCGGGCCAGGTGATCGCGCAGCTGCGCGCGGGGCACGGACGGCTCGTAGCTCGTCTCCTGCGGCGGCTCCTCCCCGGTCCAGTGCTGCACGGTCAGCGGGCCGCTGCTGGGGGCGGACGTATGGGCCAGCGCGCCGTCACCGGCGAACTGGATGGCGTCGCCACCGGCCTGGTCCCCGACGAGATCCTGCACCAGCACCAGGGGGCCGGGGATCTCCACCAGGTGGGCCAGCATGCCCGGCGGTGCCAGCGCCTTGAGCCGGCGGTTCTCGCCATCGTTGCGCGCCACCACCAGCTTGGCGCCGTCCGGCGTGCGGAAGTGGCGGCCGAGCTTGAGCGGCTGCACGTCCGCGGGCGTGCACTCCGGGTGGTGTTCGAACAGGTCCCGGAGCCGCCGGGCGAAGCCCCGATCCGTGAGCAGGCAGCCCCCCGCGGGGCAGGGGTACTCGTCGATGCCCCACTCCTCGGCGAGTGCGATCTGGGGGCGCCGGGTGCGACCGGACAGGTCCAGCAGCTTGCTGCGGTCCACCCAGCCCTGCTGCTCGGCCTCGGTCTCGGGGAAGTGCTGGGCCGACAGGGGCCGCAGCACCTTGCCCACCAGGCCCGCGTCCCGGTCGATGATGTCGATGGAGCGGCGGTGCTGGGACATGGGCCGCTGGCCGAGCACCTCGCCGGTGAACAGGAAGCGCGCACCGATGGATTGCGCGTACGTCCACGCCTTGCGGAACTTGAACGTGCGGCAGTCGAGGCACGGGTTGAGGCCGCGACCCACCTGGCGGCGAGGGTGCTTGATCACCTCGAGGTAGTCGTCGAGCACGGCCTGCACCTCGAGGGTCACCCCGTCGCCGATCTGGCGCATGGCCAGCTCCGCGGCCGAGCAGGCCATGGTGTGGCTGGTACAGGTGCAGAACGGCGAGCGGAAGTTGATGCAGTGCACCTCCAGGCCGAGGTCCTGCATCAGCCGGGTGGCGAGGATGCTGTCGAGGCCGCCGGACAGCAGGCCCACGCAGCGGATCGGTTCGTCGGTGCTCATCAGGTGGTGCACATCCCCATGTCGACCTCGCGCTGGCGAGCGAACTCGACCATACGGCCCACCGAGACGCCGGCCTGCTCGATGATCACCGGGTCGATGGTGATCTCGTTGTCGCCGGTGCGCAGCACGCGCTCGAGGTTGGCCAGGGCGTTCATCCCCATCCAGGGGCAGTGGGCGCAACAGATGCACGTCGCGCCCACGCCCGCGGTGGGCGCCTCCAGCAGGGTCTTGCCGCCCGCGTCCCGCTGCATCTCGTGGAAGATGCCGTTGTCCGTGGCCACGATGAAGGTGTCGGCGTCCAGGGTGCGCACGGCCTCGATCAGCGTGCTGGTGGAGCCGACCACGTCGGCCAGGGCCACCACCGGCGCGGGCGACTCGGGGTGCACCAGCACACGAGCTCCGGGGTGCTGCTCCTTCATCGCCTCCAGATCGCGGGCCTTGAACTCCTCGTGCACCACGCAGCTGCCGTCCCACAGCATCACGTCCGCGTCGGTCTGGTCCCGTACGTAGGCGCCGAGATATCGGTCCGGCGCCCACAGGATCGTCTCGCCGCGGGCGACGAGGTGCTCGATCACCGGCAGGGCGATGCCCGAGGTGACCACCCAGTCGGCGCGGGCCTTCACCGCGGCCGAGGTGTTGGCGTAGACCACGACGGTCCGTTCGGGGTGCTGGTCGCAGAAGGCCGAGAACTCGTCCGCCGGGCAGCCCAGGTCCAGCGAGCAGGTGGCCTCCAGGTCGGGCATCAGGATCCGCTTCTCCGGGTTGAGGATCTTGGCCGTCTCGCCCATGAAGCGCACTCCCGCGACCACCAGGGTCGAGGCGGGGTGTCGGTTGCCGAAGCGGGCCATCTCCAGGGAGTCGGCCACGTGTCCCCCGGTCGCCATGGCCAGGTCTTGCAGGTCGCCGTCGGTGTAGTAGTGGGCCACCAGCGCGGCGTCCTGCTCGACGAACAGGGCCGCGAGGCGCGTCATGAGGGCGTCGCGCTCGGCGTCGCTCGGCGCCGGGTTGGCCTCGGCCCAGGCCAGGGCCGAGGCCAGGCTGTCGCGAATCGGGTCGCCCATCAGACCCTCCTTCCGCCCGCCGCCGGGGCTCGCTCGCACGCGGGCGACCCATATATAGAAACCGGCCACGGCGAAGTCCAGTTGCAGGCGCGGCGGGCGGGAGGAGGAGCTAGAAGAACGCCACCGAGAACGGCTCGAGCTCGAAGCGGATCAGGTCGTCGCCGGTGAGGTCGGTGCAGGTCTCGAGGTCGATCACCATCAGGCCCCCCTCGTCGTCGGGGTCCAGCCACGAGCGCACCACGATCCATGCCTCGCCGCGGTCGTTGACCGCGAACTCGGGGATGTAGGCCTCGGTGAACAGCAGCTCGGTGGTGGTCCAGTCCGCCATGTCCAGGCACAGCACCCGGTGGCCCACGTCCTCGGCCGTGACCACGATGCCGCGGCCGGTGGCCGTGGCGGCCACGCCGATCACGTTGCCGCCCAGGTCCTCGTCGGTGAGTTGGTGGGGGCCGGGCTCGCCGTCCAGGGGCAGCTCGCGGATCCCGCCGTCCAGGGAGACCAGGCCCTCGTCGGTGTAGTACGCGCCGTCGACCAGCAGCAGCGCGTCGTCGTCCAGCGGGTGGCGCTGCACCATCACGTTGGAGGCGGTGGTCCACTCGCGGGTGATCTCGCGGGTCGCGCAGTCCAGTTCGAGCACGCGGCCGCCGCCGTCGGACGGGGTCCACCAGATGCTGTCGCGGTCCAGCCGCTGCAGGCCCACGTACAGGGTGTCGCCCACGCGGGTCATGGTGGTGGCCTCGGGGGAGCCGTCGTCGTCCACCCAGGCCGACAGGTCGACCTGGCCCACGGCCATGCCGCTGCCCGGGTCGTACACGCCGATGGAGGTCTCCTCCAGCCGGGTGACGAACAGGTGGTCGCCGCAGAACCGCGCTTCCTGGGGGTTGGAGCCCGCGCCCGTGGAGAACTCGGCCAGCGGCGTGGTCAGCGTGGCCGGGTCGTAGATGCGCACGCTGTCGTGCTGCCAGCGGTTGATCTGCAGCACGAGCCCCCCGTCCACCCGCACGAACGGATCGGCCGAGGTGGCGGTGATGCTGTCGGTGACCCCCCAGGTGTCGAGGTCCACGGTGGCCAGCGCGCCCACGGCGAAGTCGGTGGTGGTGAGCACCGCGTGGGTCTGGTGCGCGGCCGCGGCCGAGTCGTCGTCGTCGCCGACGGTGTCGTCGTCGTCGACGGTCGGACAGCCCGAGCCGAGCAAGGTGAAGGAGAGCAACAGGGAGAGGAGGAGGTGGTGGGCCATGACGGCGCCCTTCCAGGACCATCCCGTGGGGCTGGCGCGTCGACGCGGATTCGCCGGCGGCCCGCCCCGCACCCCGGGGTCGGTCCTCGCAGAGGGCGTCAGGCAGGTTTCCTGGCTCCCGGATCGTCCTACTGGCGGGCCCTTCCCACGCGTGTCCGCGCAGTGGGAGCTTCCCGCGGTCGTCCCCGGTCACAGTGGCGGGGGCCGCGTCGGTCTCGCACCGACTTCCCTGTTCGGCCGCGCCCCGGTTGGGGGTCGGCCGCACCTGCCGCCCGGTTGACGGGGCCATTGTAGAGCAAACCCGCCGGGGGTGGCGCCCGGAAGCGTGGGAGATCAGACTAGGGTGGGAGTACCCCCCACGGGAGGAGGCGACGTGACCGCCGAGATCGCGGTGCTGTTCATCGACGACGACGCCACCGGGCGGGAGGTGGCGGCATACAACCTGCGCCGCGCCGGCTATCGCGTGGACGTGGCCGGGGACGGCGAGGAGGGGTTCGGTCGGTTCGAGCCGGCCCGCCACGGCGTGGTGGTCACCGACCTGAAGATGCCGAAGGTGGACGGCATGGGCGTGCTGCGTCGGGTTCACGAGCGCGCACCGGACGTGCCCGTGATCGTGATCACCGCCTTCGGCAACCTGGAGGTGGGCGTGGACGCCATGCGCGCAGGCGCCTACGACGTGCTGGCCAAGCCCTTCGACCGCGACCAGCTGGAGCTGGTGGTGGGGCGGGCGGCCGAGCGGGCGCGGTTGCTGGCGGACAACCGCCGGCTGCGCAGGGCCGTGGCAGGGGTGGAGCGGCCGATCGTGGCTGAATCCCCGGTCACGGTGGAGATGCTGGCCACGGCGGACCGGGTCGCGGCGACCGACGCCACCGTGCTGCTCGGGGGCGAGAGCGGCACGGGCAAGGAACTGGTGGCGCGGCGGCTGCACGCGCGCTCCGCGCGTGCGGACGGCCCGTTCGTGGCCGTGAGCTGCGCGGCCCTGACCGCGGACCTGCTGGAGGCCGAGCTGTTCGGCCACGAGCGCGGGGCGTTCACGGGCGCGGAGCGCGCCCGCCAGGGGCGGTTCCGCCGGGCCGACGGCGGCACCCTGTTCCTCGACGAGGTGGGCGAGCTGCCCGCCAACCTGCAGGGCAAGCTGCTGCGGGTGCTGGCCGAGCAGGTGGTGGACGTGCTGGGCAGGGACGAGCCGGTGGCCGTGGACGTGCGCATCGTGGCAGCCAGCAACCGCGACCTGCGGGCGATGGCGGACGACGGGGCCTTCCGGGAGGACCTGTACTACCGGCTGGCCGTGGTGGAGCTGGTGGTGCCGCCGCTGCGGGATCGGCTGGACGACATCGAGCCGCTGGTGCGGCACTTCGTGGCCGAGGCGCCCGGAGGGCGTGGCCTGCGCGTGTCTCGCGCGGTGATCGCCGAGCTGCAGCAACGCGCCTGGCCGGGCAACGTGCGTGAGCTGGAGAATGCCTGCCACCGGATGGCGATCCTGACCGTGGACGGCGACGTACACCTGGAACACCTGCCGTCGGCCCAGGGCGCGGTGGCCGGCGACGATCGGTGGCTCGACCACCTGCCCGAGGGCCTGTCCCTGGTCGACCTGGAGCGCAGCGCCATCGAGCACGCGCTGAAGCGCACGAACGGCAACCTGTCGGCCGCGGCGCGGCTGCTGGGTGTGCCCCGGCACATCCTGGTGTACCGGGTGGAGAAGCATGGCCTCCGGGGCTGAGGCGCGGCCCTGGGCGGCCCTGTTCCGCTGGCCGTCCGTGCTGGGCGTGTGGTTGCCCCTGGCCGCGATCACCGCGCTGCACTACGCCACCCCGTCCGAGCACGGCTGGGTCCACGACGTGGCGCGGCGGCTGTACTACCTGCCGATCATCATCGGCGCATTCGTGGGCGGCCTGCGCGGTGGTCTGCTGGTGGCCGGCCTGGCCTGCGCGGTGTACATGCCGCACGCATTCACCCACCTGCACCACATGGATCCCGCACCTGCGCTGCAGAAATTCCTCGAGATCGTCCTGTACCTGGTGGTGGGGTCGGTCGGTGGGGCGCTGGTCGACCGGGAGCGGCTGGAGCGGATCCGGCAGCACGCGCTGGCGCGGCAGCTGCAGGCCACCCTCGACGACCTCAAGGTCACCGAGCAGGCCCTGATCCGGGCTGGCCGGCTGTCGGCCCTCGGCCAGCTCACGGCGGGCCTGTCCCACGAGATCCGCAACCCCCTGCACGCCATGCGCGGCACGGCAGAGATCGTGCGCGACGCCCTGCCCGCGGGCAGTGACGAGGCGCGCATGCAGGGGCTGCACATGGAGGAGATCGACCGGCTGTCGGGCATGCTGGAGCGGTTCCTCGACTTCGCCCGGCCGGACGAACCGCGCCTCGCCGATGTCGACCTCGTCGAGGTGGTCGGCCGAACGGGCGAGCTCGTGTCCGCGCAGGCCCGGCGGCGCGGCGTGACGCTGGACGTGCGGCGGCCCGGGGGCCCGGTGGTGGCACGCGGGGACGCCGAGCGGCTGGTGCAGGTGCTGCTGGGCATCGCGCTCAACGGGATCGAGGCGCTCGGCGCGAGCGAGGGCCCGCGGACCCTGTGGCTGGCGCTGCGTGACGAGGAGCGCGGCTCGCGGGGCTACCACGGGCTGGTCGTGGGCAACGACGGTCCGCCCATCCCCGAGGAGCTGGCCGAGCGCATCTTCGATCCCTTCGTCACCACGCGCGAGGGGGGCACCGGGCTCGGCCTGTCCATCGCCGCGCGCATCGTCGACGGTCACGGCGGCCTGATCGAGGCGAACGACCTTGCGATGGGCGGCGTGGAGTTCGTGGTACTGCTGCCCCGGCCCTGACCGCTGCAGACAATCCTGGATCCAGGTGCACAATAGTGTTCAATCCGGGTCTGCGCGGTACCTGCCGGACCCGTAGCGATCGAGAGACTGATCGGCGATCTCCGTGCCCGGGCCGATCTGGCCCCGACCTTGCAAACCCTCGCAGCGAGCAACCATCGAACCCGAGGAGTGATGATGCCGACCAAGACCCTGTTGATCCTGGTGCTGACCGTTGCCGTGCCCCTGAGCCTGGCGGCCTGCGGCGGAGACGCCAAGGACGACCACACGGGCCACGACCATGCCGACCACGCGGGCCACGACCATGCCGACCACGCGGGCCACGATCATGCCGGCCACGCCGAGCCCGCGACCGCGGGCGAGGAGATGGACCACGCCGAGGTGGACGCCGAGGGCGCCAGGGCCGCCTTCGACAGCCCCCCGCCCATCGGCGAGAAGGGCATCTGCCCGGTCAGCGGCATGGCCTACGTGGTGGACGAGTCCACCGTGTTCTCCGAGCACGAGGGCAAGCACTACGGGTTCTGCTGCCCGGGCTGCAAGCCGAAGTTCGACGCGGACCCCGCGTCCTTCCTCGGCAAGCCGGCCGAGGGCTGAGCCAGCCAGGGGGTGACCCATGTCTCGCGTGCCGCTGCTGCTGGCCCTGCTCGCCGTGTGCCCGGGTGATGCCCGCGCCGCGGGGGACCCGGAGGCCCTGGTCGAACAGGCGCTCTCGGCCCACGGCTCCGTGGACGCGGCGCAGCTGCGGATCGAGGCTCTGACGTACCGATCGGAGCAGGCCCGTGCCTGGCCCGAACCGGTCCTGGGCCTGGAGTACGGCGCCATGCCGGTCACCGCCCCGTATCCGGGCAACCACCCGATGAGCGGCGTGCAGCTGCGGGTGCAGCAGTCCCTGCCCGCGCCGGGCACGGTCGCGCTGCGCGGCGCGGCCGCCGACGCCCGCATCGAGGTCGCGGCCGCCTCCCTGGCCGACGTGCAGGTGGAGCTCGCGGCCGCGGTCCGGCGGGCGTGGTGGCAGCTGGCGCTGATCCGCCAGCTGCGCGCGGTCACGTCGGAGCACGTGGACCAGGTCGACCAGCTGCTGGACACGGTGCGGGCCGCGTACGAGGTGGGCCGAGCCGGGCAGGCCGACCTGCTGGGGCTGCAGGTGCTGCGGGGCCGCCTGGTCGACGAGCTCCACGACTTCGATCGGCGGGAGCGGGAGCAGCTCGCCGCCCTCGACGCCGCGATCGCCGCGGATGGGGAGGCGAGCATCGATACACCGGCGACCACGCCGCATCTGCCCTTCCCGGACGAGAGCCAGGACCTGCACGCCAGCGCGGTCCGGGACAACCCGTCCCTGCGGGGCCTGAGCGCCTCGGCCGATGCGGAGCGCGCCTCCGCGGCCACGGCGCGACGGGAGGCGTGGCCCGACCTGACCCTGTGGGCCGGGTACCGGCTGCGGGCGGCCGTGGACGGCGTCGACGAGGGGGTGGACCAGGTCTCGGTGGGGGTGTCGCTGCCCCTGCCCACGTCGGCTCGCAAGCGATGGCGCAGCGCCGAACACGCTCACGAGGCGCAGGCCCGGGCCGTCGAGGCCGAGCAGGCGGCTCGCGGTGATCGGATCGCGGCCGACCTCGAGATCGCGCTGGCGCGCTGGGAGCGCGCTGCGCAGCGTGCGGATTCGTACCGGGGGTCGCTGATCCCGGCCGCGCACTCCGCGCTCGATGCGGCCCAGTCCGCCTACCGGGTGTCCCAGACCGACTACGCCACGCTGTACCAGGCCGAGGTCCAGCTGCTGGAGCTGCAGCGCACGGTGTGCGTGGCCGCAGCCAACGCGCACCTGGCCGAGGTGGAGGTGGCGCGGTTGCTCGGCGTGGCCAGCCGGTCGGGAGGTGCGCGATGAGGTGGCCGACCGTGATGGCGGCGCTGGCCGCCCTGGTGCTGGCGCTGGTGGTGGGGTGCGGCAGCAGCGGCGGCAGCGACGAGCTGTACACCTGCGGCATGCACCCCGAGGTGATCCAGGAGGGACCGGGGACCTGCCCGATCTGCCACATGGATCTCACGCCCATGCACGGCGGGATCGCGGGGGAGCCCACGGACGGGGACGGCGCGGCCATGGACCACGGTCACCACGACCACGGCGTCGTGCTGGCCCTGCCCCCCGGCACCGTGACCGAGCAGGGCGTGGTCGCCATCGACCCGGTGGTGGTGCAGAACATGGGCGTGCGCGTGGCCCCGGTCGTGCGGGGCTCCCTGTCGCGGCACGTGCGCACCATCGGCGAGATCGAGGTGGCCGAGGACGAGCTGTCCGTGGTCAACCTGCGCTACTCGGGCTGGGTGGAGCGGATCCACGCGGACCAGACCGGCGTGCAGGTCCGCAAGGGCCAGACCCTGTTCGAGATCTACAGCCCGGAGCTGGTGGCGGCCCAGGACGAGTACCTCCTGGCCCTGCGGGCCGAGGGGCCGGACGGGCCGCTGACCCGCTCGGCGCGGCGCAAGCTCGAGCTGTGGGAGCTGTCCGACGCGCAGCTCCAGGCCATCGCGGACGGGGGCGAGGCGCAACGCACGATCGCCATCCACGCGCCCCGCGGGGGCTACGTCCTGCACAAGAACGTGGTCGAAGGCGCGCGGGTGGCCGCGGGCCAGGACCTGTACCGGATCGGCGATCTGGCCACCATCTGGGTCCTGGCCGAGGTGTACGAGTTCGACGCGCCCTGGATCGGCGAGGGCCAGGCCGCGACCATGGAGCTCAGCTTCGCCCCGGGCGAGACGTACGCGGGCCACGTCAGCTACGTGTACCCCACGCTGGACGAGACGAGCCGCACGCTGAAGGTGCGGCTGGAGTTCGCCAACCCGGGCCTGGCCCTGCGACCGGGCATGTTCGCCACGGTGTGGATCGAGTCCGAACGCCGCGACGGGGTGCTGATGGTGCCCTCCGAGGCGTTGCTGCGCACCGGCGACCACGTGACCGTGTTCGTGGCCGAGGGCGGCGGCCGCTACCGGTCGCAGTCGGTCACCACCGGTCTGTCCGGCGACAACCGCCACACCGAGGTGCTCTCCGGGCTGGACGAGGGCCAGCAGGTGGTGGTCTCGGGACAGTTCCTGCTGGACTCGGAGAGCCAGCGGGCCGAGGCCGTGGCCAAGCTGCTGGCCGCGCGGCTGGAGGCGAAGGGCGGCGGGGACGGGGAGGGGGAACCCGCGGCCGACGGCGATGACGCCACGTACTGGACCTGCCCGATGCACCCCGAGGTGGTGCAGGACGACCACGCCAGCTGCCCGATCTGCGGCATGGACCTGGTGGAGAAGGCGCGGTGACGTCGGGGGGCGAGCAGGGCGCATCGTCCCGCCTCGTGGGGTGGGTGATCGAGGCCAGCGCGCGCAACAGGTTGCTGGTGCTGGTGGTGGCCGCCATGCTGCTGGCTGGCGGCCTGTGGGCCGCGTTCACCACACCGGTGGACGCCATCCCCGACCTGTCGGACGTGCAGGTGATCGTGTTCACCGAGGTGCCGGGCTCCGAGCCGCGGGTGGTCGAGGACCAGGTCACCTACCCCCTGTCCACGGCGCTGATGTCCGTGCCGTACGCGCGCGACGTGCGTGGCTACTCGTTCTTCGGATTCTCCATGGTCTACGTCATCTTCGAGGACGGGACCGACCTGTACTGGGCGCGCTCGCGGGTGCTGGAGTCCCTCAACTTCGTGCAGGGGCGGCTGCCCCGGGGGATCACGCCCCAGCTGGGCCCGGACGCCACCGGCGTGGGCTGGGTCTACGAGTACAGCCTGACCGACTTCGGACCGCGGGCGGCCGTGATGCGGGGCAAGCTCGACCGGGATCACAGCGGCTCGGTGGAGGACCGGGAGCTGCCCTCGCCCGGGGAAGAGGGGCCGGGCAGCACCCAGGTGTACGGCATGGACCAGCTGTCGGCGCTGTTGCGCACCGACACCCCGCCTGGCGCGGACACGTCCCAGGATTTCCTGGCGGAGTCGCTGCGCTCCCTCCAGCAGGGTTTCGACGCGGACGGTGACCGGCACATCGCGCGCGAGGAGCTGCTGACGGCGGTCAACTTCCGCGGGGTGGACCTGCAGCAGCTGCGGTCCCTGCAGGACTGGTACCTGCGCTACGAGCTGATGGCCCTCGACGGCGTGGCCGAGGTGGCGTCCGTGGGCGGATTCGTCAAGCAGTACCAGGTGGAGGTGGACCCGGAGAAGCTGCGCTCGTACGGCGTCACCCTGACCCAGGTCAAGCGAGCCATTCAGCGCTCCAACACCGACGTGGGCGGTCGGCTCGTGGAGATGGGCGAGACCGAGTACATGGTGCGGGGCGCAGGCTACATCGGCTCCATCGAGGACCTGGAGGGGATCCCGGTGGGCGCGGCCGGCCACACGCCGATCCTGCTGAGGCAGGTGGCGAACGTGCACGTGGGGCCGGAGCTGCGCCGCGGCCTGGTGGAGATGGACGGCGCGGGCGAGGTGGTCAGCGGCATCGTGGTGATGCGGTTCGGCGAGAATGCCCTGGAGGTGATCGACCGGGTCGAGGCGCGGCTGGCCGAGCTCGAGGCCGGGTTGCCGCCCGGGGTGGAGATCCACACCTCGTACGACCGCTCGCCCCTGATCGAGCGCGCCATCGACACGCTGCAGCGCAAGCTCGCCGAGGAGATGCTGGTCGTCGCGGTGGTGATCATGCTGTTCCTGCTGCACTTCCGCTCGGCGTTCGTGGCCATCGTCACCATCCCGACCGGGGTCCTGGCCTCGCTGCTGGTGATGCGGCTGATGGGCATCAACGCCAACATCATGAGCCTCGGCGGCATCGCCATCGCCGTGGGGGTGATGGTGGACGCGTCCGTGGTGATGGTGGAGAACCTGCACAAGCACCGCGAGCGCGACCGCGGCGTGCCGCACCTGGAGATGGTGATCCGGTCGGCCCGGGAGGTGGGGCCGGCCCTGTTCTTCTCCCTGCTGATCATCACCGTCAGCTTCCTGCCTGTGTTCACCCTGCAGCAGCAGGAGGGGCGGCTGTTCACGCCCCTGGCCTACACCAAGACGTTCGCCATGGCCGCGTCCGCGTTGCTGGCGATCACCGTGGTACCGGCGCTGATGGTGACCTTCGTGCGGGGGCGGATCCGGCCGGAGCGGGCCAACCCGCTCAACCGGCTGTTCATCGCCCTGTACCGGCCCGTGATCCGCGCGGTGCTGAGGTTCCCGGCCGTGACCGTGGCCCTGGCCGTGCTGATCACGGCCCTGTCGGTGATCCCGCTGATCCCGGGCGAGGGACCCCACGAGCCGGTGCAGCTGGGCAACGAGTTCATGCCGCCGCTCAACGAGGGCGACCTGCTGTACATGCCGACCACGCCGCCGGGCATCTCCATCACCAAGGCGCGCGAGCTGCTGCAGCAGACCGAC
>CAZXHG010000069.1:0-37960 GCA_964639985.1 uncultured Rickettsiales bacterium | reverse complement strand
GGTCACGGGTGAGATTGGATCTGGACGGCTGATACGTTTGCCCCGGGAGGACTCCACCATGAAATCCACGCTCGCCACGCTCACCCTCGCCGTGACCACCGCACTGTCCATCGCCGCCCCCGCCCCCGCCCACGCGCAATGGCAACCCGGCCACTTCCAGGTCTACCTGTTCCGGGTCGGCCAGGGGGACAGCCAGCTCATCGTCAGCCCCACGGGCGAGACCCTGCTGATCGACGTGGCCGAGAAGAGCTCGAACTCCCACGCCACGGCCGACTACGTGGCAGCCCGCATCCGCTGGATCATGGGCGACCAGTACGACGACCACATCGACACGGTGGTCGCCACCCACCTGCACCTGGACCACATCGGCACGGCCGGCACCGGCGGCATCTGGAGCCTGGTCGAACAGCAGGGCTTCACCATCGGCAAGCTCGTCGACCGCGACGCGGGCGAGTGGATCGACGCCGACGACGACGGCGTGTGCGAGCAGGCCGAGATCCACTGGCACAACATGGGCAGCGGCTCGAACTCGGGCACGCCGTGGAAGTGGCTGTGCTACGTGCTGCACCCGGACAACGCGGCCACCCTGCGCCGCGAGATCGCCCAGGTCGGCTCGACCACCCAGATCGACATGGGCGCCCAGGTCGTGGTGGAGGTGATCGAAGTGGACGCGCAGGGCGTGATGATCCCGGGCACGTCCACCCCGGTGGCCGGGGACCACACCTCGGAATCAGCACCCCCCTCCGAGAACGACTACTCGATCACCCTCAAGATCTCCTTCGGAGACCTGGACTACCTCACCGGTGGCGACACCGACGGCGACTTCAAGGTCAGCAGCCATACCTACTACGACGTGGAGGAGGTCATCGCCTCACGGATCGGCGACGTGGAGGTGTTCAAGGCCAACCACCACGGCTCCCACTGGTCCAACAGCGCCGACTTCCTCACGGTACTGGACCCGGAAGTCACGCTCGTCTCCTGCGGCTGGAACAACACCCACCACCACCCGGATCCGGTCACGCTGACCCGGCTCGAGGGCACCAGCGCGGTCTACTTCACGGAGCGGTGCTGGCACGCATGGGACTACTCGGACACCACGATCGTCACCGGCGACATCGTGCTCGACTCCACGGACGGGCAGTACTACACGGTCGACGGCGTGACCTACACCGCGTCGGCCGCGGTCTCCGTCGCGGACGTGGTGATCAACGAGGTGCTGCCGGATCCCCACACGGTCTTCCGCAAGGAATGGGTGGAGCTGTACAACCCCACGGCCTACGACATCGACCTGTCGGGCGCGGTGATCGACGACGTCCGGGGCGGTGGCAGCGCCCCGTACACGGTGCCGGCGGACACGATCATCGAAGCCCAGGGGTACTGGGTGCTGTCACGCGCGTTCGTGTTCAACAACGCCGGCGACGAGGTCAACCTGGTCACTCCGGACGGGACCGTGGTCGACTCGGTCACCTACGATGCCTCGGAGAACGACCGTTCGTGGGCACGGGTCCCCGACGCCGGTGCCTGGATCCGGTTGTGGACGGCCCTGCCGACGCGGGGGGCGGCCAACCCCGCGACCGACGGCCCGTAGACTTCAGCAGCCGTTGCCGGGGTACTCGTCGGGATCGCTGTCGTCGCAGTCCCAGCCCTGGGCCGGGTAGGTGCCGTTGTCGTAGGCGCCGGGCTGCCACCACTGGGGGAACCCGTCGCCGTCCACGTCGCGGGTGCCCGCATCGGCGCCGCCGTACACGCCCATGTCCGAGGTCGAGCCGTCCGGGTCGGTGAGCACCGGGTGCCCCGCGTCGACCAGGTCCGAGCCGGCGCCCAGGTGCAGGTCCCAGGTGGCGGGATCGTTGCCCGAGGTATCGAGGAACAGCGGATCGGCCGCGACGGTGCCGCCCACGCCGGTGGGGTCGTCCATGCCGATCCAGGCCGTGCCCGCGTTGCCCCACACAGCGCAGTACGACAGCGCCGGCGAGCCGGTGTACACGTAGATCGCCGAGCCGCCGAGGTCGAGGGCCCTGTTGTCGGCGATCACCACGTTGGACAGGGACGGTGACGACTCGTTGAGGTACATGCCGCCACCGCAGCACCCGGCCTCGTTGCCCACCAGGGCCACGTTCATCATCGACGGCGTGGACTCGGTCATGTAGATGCCCGCCCCACCGCCGTCCGTGGTGTTGCCCGCGATCGCCACCGAGGTCAACGAGGGCTGGCAGGTGTGGAAGTACATGCCGCCGCCGTAGATGTTGACGTGGTTGCCGGCGACCACGACCTGGGTCAGACCGGGATCGGAGTGGTACAGGTAGATGCCGCCGCCGTTGCCGCCGGAGCCGAACGGGCTCTCCACGGCCTCGTTGTTCGCCACCATCACCGAGTGCAACACCGGGTCCGACTCGTGCATGAAGATGCCGCCCCCGCCGTAGGCCGCGGTGTTGTCCTGGATCGAGATCTGCTGCATCGCCGGGCTGGCGAAGTACAGGTACATGCCACCCCCGCCGTTCTCCGTGGCCACGTTGCCCGTGATCGTGACGCCGGTGAGGGTCGGGCTGCAGCTGTCGAGGAACAGGCCACCCCCCTGCTCGGCCGTGTTGTCCGTGATGATCAGGTTGGTCAGCGTGGGCGAGGACAGGTCCGCGTTGACCCCGCCGCCGACCGCCGCGTTGCCGTTGCGCAGGGTGAACCCCTCCAGGATCGTGTCCGCGCCCTCGCCGCTGTGGAACAGCGCCACCGAGTCCGCGCCGCCAGCGTCGATGAACGTGGCGTCGGGGCCGTCCACGCCCAGCACGTGGATCGCCTTGCCGCTGGGATCGATGGTCTCGATGTAGGTCCCGGCCGACACGCAGACCAGGTCATCGTCGACCGCCGCGTCGATGGCGTCCTGGATCGCGGCGTACGCGGCGGGCACCTGCAGGTCGGCCGCGCCGTCGCAGTCGTCGTCGATGCCGTTGCAGACCTCGGAGGCGCCCGGGTGGACCTCGGCGTTGCTGTCGTCGCAGTCCACGGTCTCGGGGTAGCCGTCGCCGTCCGCGTCCACCGGGGGCACGGTGTCGTCGTCGTCCGACGTGTCGTCGTCGTCGTCACCGGGCGTGGTGTCGTCGTCGTCCGACGTGTCGTCGTCGTCACCGGGCGTGGTGTCGTCGTCGTCACCGGGCGTGGTGTCGTCGTCACCGGTGTCGTCGTCGCCGGGCGTGGTGTCGTCGTCGGCCACGTCGTCGTCGTCCGACGGGCAGCCGAGCCACAGCATGGCCGCGCCGAGCAGCAGGATCAGCAGGTCTCTTCGCATGGTCGTGCTCCGGAAGAAAGGGGACGTTCGCAACTTATCAACTTATCCGCGGATAAGTTGATAAGTTGCGAACGTCCCTTTTCAGAGCGGCCGCGACAGCACCTTCCACGGCATGTCGGTGAACCCGCAGCGCCGGTAGAAGGCCAGCGCGCCGTCCTCCCCCTCCCCGGCCGCGACCAGCACGTTGGAGCAGCCGCGCGACCTGGCCAGGTCGGCGGCCGCCTCGAGCAGGGCCTCGCCCACACCCGAACGGCGGTTCGCCTCGCGAACGAACAGGTCGTCGCACCAGGCGAACGGCGAGGCCCTGTACGTGCTGCGGGCGAATGCCACGGACAGGATCCCGGCCAGGTCGTCGCCGTCGAACGCGCCCAGGAAGACGAATTCGCCCCCGGGCGGGTCGGCCAGGTCCAGCAGCGCTGCGACCTCGGGGTCGGACGGTACCTCGCCACCCGCATGCCCCAGGAAGGCCCGCATCAGCTCGACGAAGACACCTCGATCCGCCGCGACCAGCTCCCTCACCTGCATCGCTCACCGCTCCTTGGGCGCGTACGCCCGCAACACCTTGTGACGCTCGGAGATCACGTCCTGGGCGGTCATCTCCTCGGTGGTGTAGTAGCCCTTGAAGTACTTGATCTCCTTCACCAGGCCGACGCCCGGCGCGTACCACGAGGTGACGGTGAGGATGACGTCGTGGATGCGCATGCCGTCCTCGAACTCGAACTCACCGACCTGCCCGCTCGTCGTGACCTTCAGACAATCCTCGAACGTGCCCGCGGGCGTGTCCACGGTCTCGAACGCCGTGTCCACGACCGTGGTCTCGATGCGCACGCCGAAGCCCTCGGAGACGTAGGGTTCGGTCCGCTCACGCATCCCCTCCAGGCTCTCGAACACCGGCACGGGCGGGTCGTAGACCTGCCTCCCGACCGGCATGCCCCCGATGCCGTCCGAGGTCTCGGCGAGCAGGAGGATCTCGTCCGGTCCCACCTGCAGCTCCGCGCGAACCGTGCCCTCGGTGACCCGCGCCGTGTCGCGGTTGGTCTCTCGCCGCTCGTGGACCCGCACGACCACGCCCTCGCCGCGGTCGGATGCCTCGATCCACTCCTTGTGTCGCCCCTCGCTCTTCTGGAAGCCCGATCCGCACCGGGTGATGCCGATCAGGTCGTAGTTCACCTCGTAGTTCCACCGCCGCCCCACGTCGACCGGGAAGTAGGACATCGGCTCCAGCGGCTCGTCAGCGTGCACGGATTCCGCCATCAGGAACCACACCCCGAGTAGGAGCAACCCGCAGCCCGCGATCCTGACGCTCATGCCCATCCCTCCTGCGCCCGCACCCCCTCCATGTGCGCGAGCCGATCGTTCGTTACGCGGCGCGCCGTGCTACCGCATGACCCGGAACATGCCCGGCGCGTCCGTCGCCCGCGCTGCGAACCCGAACCGCTCGTAGAACCCCGACACCCCTTTGGCCGCCATCAACCCGACGAACGAGCCGGGCGTGGCCCGGGACTCGACGAAGGCCATCAGCCGCGCTGTGATCGCCCGGCCGATCCCCTCCCCCTGGTGCGCGGGCAGCACGATCACGTCCTGCAGGTAGAAGTACATGCCCCCGTCCCCCACCACCCGGCCACAGCCGATCACCTCTTCATCCTGCACCGCGCACACCGAGTACAACGCGGAGTCCAGGCCGCGCTGTGCAGCCTCGTCGGTCACCGCGTACCACCCAGCGCTCGCCCGTAGCCGCTGGTACTCGGCGACGGTCGGTGGCCGTTCCACCAGCTCTTCCATGGAATCACCCTCCGCGGTAGACGAGGTACGCACCCACGTATCGCCGCGCCTGCGCCTCGACCCACGCCCAGTCGCCGGCCTCGAGCCGCGCGCGCTGGAACAGGGTGCTGCCCACGCCCACGCCGGCCGCACCCGCGGCAAGGAAGTCGACCAGGTTGTCGTGGGTCACCCCGCCGGTGGGCACCAGCTTCACCTGGTCCAGGGGCGCCATCACCTCGCGGATGTACGACGGGCCGAAGCGGCCGCCGGGGAACAGCTTGACCAGGGGCGCGCCCAGGGACCAGGCGCGGTGGATCTCGGTGGGGGTGAACGCGCCCGGGATGACCGGGACCTCGCGCTCGAGGCCCGCACCGATGACCACCTCGTCGACCACGGGCGTGACCACGAACTCCGCGCCCGCGCCCAGGGCCGCGTCCAGCTCGGCCAGGTCACGCACCGTGCCCGCGCCCACGTTCATGCGGTCGTCGAACCGCCCGCGCAGCACCTCGATCTGCCAGGCCGCGCCATCGGAGTTCATCGCGATCTCGATGGTGCGCAGGCCACCGCGGTACGCGGCCTCGGTCGCCCGGATCACAGTGTCGACGTCGAACCCCCGCAGGATGCCCACCACGGGCAGCTGCTCGAACAGCTCCCAGTCGAACTGGCCGTGCATGGGTCGGGCTACCGGCCCCAGCCGTCGGGCTTGTCCTCCAGCAGCTGCTGGTAGAAGTCGAGCACCTTGTAGCGTTCCTCGGTCTTCATCAGGGCCATGGCCGAGCGGGGGTGCTCGTTGAGGAACCCGGTGATCACGTACGGCAGGTGGTAGCCCCAGCGCAGGTCGTCGCGCAGGTTGGCGTAGTCGTCGATCAGGCCCAGCAGGGGCTCGACGTTGTAGCGGGGGTTGTTGAGGTAGAACAACAACAACTCCAGCTGCGTGTTGCCCGCCCCGCGTCCGATGCCGTGCACCGTGGCGTCGGCGTAGTCCGCGCCCATGTTGATCGCCTCGATGGTGTTGGCGAAGGCGTTCTGCTGGCTGTTGTGGGCGTGGATGCCGATGGTCATCTTCGGGAGGAACTCCCGGTACTTAATCATCAGGTGCCGTACGTGGTAGGGGAACAGCGCGCCGAAGCTGTCGACGATCGTGAAGTGCTGCACTCCCGAGTCGGCGATGGCCGAGAGGAAACCATCCATCTCGTCCTCGGTGATCGCGGACACGGCCATCAGGTTGACGAACACGTCGTAGTCGCTGCTCAGGCAGTGATCCACGATCTCGCGGCACTCGTCGAGCTGGTGGGCGTACGTGGCGATGCGCACGACGTCGATGATCGTGTCGCGGGAGTGGGGGATGTCCGCGGGCTCGACCTTGCCGATGTCGACCATGGTCGACAGCTGCATGGCGCTGCTCTCGGAGACCTGGGCCAGGTCATCCTCCCAGCAGAACCGCCAGGGCCCGACCTTGTCCGGGTCGAACACCTTGTTGGACGAGCGGTAGCCGATCTCCATGATGTCCACGCCAACGTTCATCAGGGCGTGGAAGGTCTTCTTGACCAGCTCGTGATCGAACTCCCAGTTGTTCATCAATCCGCCGTCGCGGATGGTGCAATCGATGACCTTGACGTCACGGCGGCGGCCGGCGGCGAGGTGCCGCGGGCAGCACTGGACACGGTAGTCGTGCTTCATGGTGTGGTTTCTTCCCTGTTCGGGGCGGTTCAGCCCCAGCGGGCGTCAGGATACAGCGCGAGCAGGCACTGCTGATAGGTCATGGGCGCTTCGTACCGGATCGTGCAGTCGGGGTTGAAGGCCTTCATCGCGGCCTGGACCGCGAAGTAGGTGCTGATGCCGTAGCACAGCGGCGGCTCGCCCACGGCCTTGGAGCCGAAGATCGCCCGCGGCGGGCCGTCGAGCCCCAGCGGCACGATGTCGACCTCGCCCGGCGCGGTGTAGATGTCCGGGATCTTGTAGCTGGCCAGGGAGCTGGTCTTGAGGCTGCCGTCCGGGTACAGGGTCAGCTCCTCGATGGACATCAGGCCGATGCCCTGCATCAGCGCGCCCTCGATCTGGCCGCGGTCGATGCCCTCGTTGATGCTGGACCCGAAGTCGTGAACGATGCGCACCGCGTCGACCACATAGGTCCCGCGCACGCAGTCGAGGGTGACCGTGGTGATGGCCGTGCCATAGGAGTGGTAGGCGAACGGGCTGCCCTTCTCCACGCCCTTGTCGAAGTCGATGCCGGGAGTGGCGTACCAGGCGTGCTCGGACAGGGAGCGCCGCTTCTCGTAGGTGGCCATCACCAGGGTTTTCCAGGTCAGGTCCGTGGGCTCGCCGTGCAGGAAGACGCGCTCGTCGCGCAGGGCCACTGCAGCCACATCGTCGCAGCCGAGTTCCTCTGCCGCCGTTCGCAGCAATCGGCCGCGGATCGCCTCGCACGCCATCTGCGTGGCCTTGCCGTTGAGGTCCGCGCCCGAGCTCGCGGCCGTGGGCGAGGCGTTGGCGATGCGGGTGGTGTTGGTGGTGTCCACCTTGATCCGGCCCGCATCGATGCCCAGGGTCTGCTGTGCCACCTGGGCCATCTTGGTGTTCACCCCCTGGCCCATCTCGATCACGCCGGTGGTCACGGACACGCTGCCGTCGGAGTACACGTGCACCAGCGAGCCGGCCTGGTTGAGGCTGGTCTTGGTGAACGAGATGCCGAAGCACAGCGGGAACAGCGCCAGGCCCTTCTTGTGCGTGTCGTGGGTGCGGTTGAACTCGTCGATCTCCGCGCGCAGCTGCGCCAGGCCGTGCACGTCCGCAGCCTTGTCCCAGCACGCGCCGGCGTTGCACAGCGTCGCGGTCTGGCCGTAGTGGAAGGTGTCGCCCTCGGTCAGCAGGTTGGCCCGCTGGACCTCGGCGCGATCCACGCCCATCTTCGTCGCCGCGGCCGTGATCGCGGCCTCCATGACGTACATCGCCTGGGGAGCGCCGAAGCCGCGGAAGGCGGTGTTGACCGGCAGGTTGGTGCGGCACGAGTACACGGTCACCCGCGCGTTGGGGATGAAGTAGCTGCCGCAGCCGTGGAACAGGGTGCGCTCCATGACCGCGGGCGAGACGTCGGCCGACGCGCCGGCGTTCTGGTACGCGGTCACGTCCCAGCCGCGGATCTTGAGGTCGCGGGTCAGGCCGATGCGGTAGTCGAAGGAGTAGGGATGCCGCTTGCCCGACATGCGGATGTCTTCCAGCCGGTGCAGCACGAGCTTGACCGGCCGGCCGAGGCACTGCACGGCCAGGGCGGTCATGGTCGCCCAGGGCGTGCCCTGGTCCTCCTTGCCGCCGAAGCCGCCGCCGATGCGGGCCACGTCCACCTCGATCTTGTGGATCGGCAGATCGAGCACCTTGGCGATGCCCTTCTGCACGTACCACGGCGCCTGGGTGGACGAGAACACCTTGAGCGCGCCGTCCTCGGTGGGCCACACGTACGCGCCGTGGGTCTCGAGGTAGACGTGCTCCTGGCCGCCGGTGGCGGCCGTGCCGGACACGACCACGTCGCAGTCGTGCCAGGCCGTGTCCACGCTGCCCTGGGCGAACGTTCGCGGCGGAGAGATGAACAGCTCCTTGGCCCTGGCCTCCCGCTCGTCGAACACGGGCGGCAGCTCGTCGATCTCCAGCACGATCGCCTTGCGGGCCGCGCGCGCCGTGTCCAGGTCCTCGGCCACCACCAGGGCCACGGGCATGCCCACGTAGTGGACCTCGTGCTCGGCGAACAGCTCCTCGTCGGGGATGATCGAGCCGATCTGGTTCTCGCCCGGGATGTCCCGATGCGTGATCACCGCCACGACACCGTCCATGGCCTCGGCCGCCGAGGTGTCGAGCCTGGTGATGCGGCCGTGGGCGAACGGGGAGTCGAAGACCGCCCCGAACAGGGTGCCCTCCCGCAGGGGCAGGTCGTCCACGTAGTGGGTCTCACCGCGGGCGTGGATCGTCGATTCGATGTGCTTCATCGCAGCACCTCCACTCCCAGCGCGTCCGGTGCGAAGCGCTGCAGGTGCAGGAACAGCTGCTGGCGCACCAGCAGGCGCTTGTACTCCGGCCGGCTGCGCGGCGTGATCTCGCCCTGGGCCGCCTCGTTGGCCTCCTGGAAGGTCCGGGTGCTGATGCGCTTGCCCACCAGCGCGGCCTCGGTGGCCTCCATGACCCGGATGGTGGCGCCGAGGCCGCCGACCGCATAGGAGGCCGACTCGATCACGCCGTCCACGATACGCGCACGCACGCCGGAGTTGACCACCGCCATGTCCAGGTGCGTCCGCTTGGAGATCTTCTCGAAGCTGTAGCGCGTGTGCTCGTCGGGAACGTCGAACACCACCTCCTCGAGCAGCTCACCCGGCTCGATCGCCGTGGTCTTGTAGCCCACGAAGAACTCCCGGATCGGGGCCTCCCGGGTCTGACCGTCGCGGCTGAACACCAGGGTCGCGGCCTGGGCGGTGAAGAAGATCGACTGGTCGCCGATGGGGGAACCGTTGACGATGTTGCCCCCGACCGTGGCCATGTTGCGCACCAGGTCCGAGCCGCTGAGCTGGATGTACTCGTCCAGGTCCGGGAACATGCGCGTCATCACGGGCGAGTGGCGCAGGTCGTTGAAGGTCAGGGCCGCGCCCACGTGGCAACGGCCATCCACCACCTCCACGCGGTTGAGTCGCGGCAGGTGGTGTACGAAGCGCAGGTCAGCGGCCCGGGTCTCGTCCGGGCACTGCACCAGCAGGTCGGACGCGCCGGAGATGATCGTGTCTCCGCGGTCCGTGCACACGCCGACCGGTTGCAGCGCGGCCAGGCGGGTCTCCATGTCCCGGAAGTACTCCGGGAGGAAGCGATGCTCGATCAGCCAGCCGACGCGGTCGTCGAGGTCGATGCCCTCGAGCTGCTGGACGACCACGTCCAGGGCCCGCTGGATCGACTTGTACCCGGTGCAGCGGCAGAGGTTGCCCGCCACCGCGATGGTGGCCTGCTCGGCCGTGAACTCGGTGGCCTGCAGGGTGAACGCGGCCAGCGCCACGATGAACCCCGGCGTGCAGAACCCGCACTGGATGGCACGCATGTCGGCGAAGGCCTGCTGCACCGGCGTCAGCTCGGCGCGGTTCAGCCCCTCGATGGTGACCACGTGGCGGCCGTCCACGTTGCCCAGCGGTAGCATGCACGAGCCCATCAGCTGGTAGTGCAGGCGGCCCTCGCGGACCTCCCCCACCAGCACGGAACAGGCGCCGCAGTCGCCCTCGCGGCAGCCCGCGCGCGTGCCGTGCATGCGCAGCTGGCCGCGCAGCAGGTCGACCACCGGCGTCCCGGGAGGCAGGTCGCTGACCACCTCCCTGTCGTTGACCATCAGACGAATCATCGGACTCTCCAAGCACACGCGGGCACCCCTGCCCGGAACCGGTCATCTTAGCAGCAAGTCCTCAGTCCGCCGACGAACACCCGAACGCGCCCGCCCGCCGGGGATCGCCCGCGCCGTCGAACGAGCCGTCCGGCCGCAGCCGCGCCAGGTGCAGACCGCCGAAGTACATGTGACGGTCGGAGTAGCGGATCACCGTACCGAGGGCCTCCTCCAGCTCGACCGCGAGCGCCTCGTCCAGGCCGCCGGCCAGCTCGACGCGGCAGACTCCACCCTCGTGGTGGATGCGGCCGTGCTCGACCGCCTCGGCCGGATCGACGCCACGGTCGACCAGGTGGATGACGCCCTGGAGCACGGCGCTGCGGATCCGGTTGGCCCCGCCCGTGCCCATGGCCGCCCACGAGCCGTCCGCCTGGCGCAGCAGGGTGGGCGCCATCATCGTGCGCACCCGCTGGCCGGGCGCGCGGGATGCCCCGTCCGGCCCCTGCAGGTCCTCTTCACCCAGGAAGTTGTTGAGCATCACGCCGGTCCCCGGCAGCATCCAGCCGCAGGTCTCGCCATTGCTCGAGGTGTAGGCCGCGACCCACCCGTCCGCGTCCACGGCGCTGACGTGGGTGGTGGAGCCCACCCCGTCGTCGGCCGCGGTGGCCGGTAGCCGGGCCAGCCGCGCGGCCGTGGCCCGCAGCCGCTCCGGGTCCAGCAGCGCCTCGAGCCAGGCCGGCTCGTCGAGGCGATGGAAGAACTCCGCATCACGCACGCCATCGGCCGCGGCCATCACCCGCGCCAGCCGCAGCAGGGTCGGACCGTCGAACCGCTCGATGGACGGCAGGGCATCCTGCAGGACGCCGAAGGCGTGGGCCAGCAGCGCACCGGCCGCCCCCGGGGGCGGGTTGAGGAACAGCTCGCCGTCGCGGTAGGCGCGCACCAGCGGCTCACGCCGCCGCGCCCGGTAGGCCCGCAGGTCCTGCGCGGTCAGCGGACCCCGGTCCCCACCGGCGAACGCCAGCATGGCCCCGGCCACCTCGCCCTCGTAGAAGGGGCGGGCCCCCTCGCGGGCGAACAGCTCCAGGGTGTCGCCGAGCTCGGGCAGCCGCAGGGTCGTGCCCCGCGCCACCACCTCCCCGCCGGGCAGGAACATCGCCCTGATGGCCGGATCCAGGGATATCACCCCGGCGATCAGCTCGCAGACCACGGTCATGCTGCCGTCGACCTCGAAGCCCCGGCGGGCGTGGTGCAGGGCGGGCTCGACCAGGGCTTCCATGGGCAGCCGGCCGTAGCGCCGGTGCAGGTCGGCGAAGCCGGCGGGGATCCCGGGCACGGCCACGGACGCGGGGCCGCCGTGGAACACCTGCACCTCGACCCCGTAGTCGACCTCCACGGGCGTCGTCGCGGGCACGGGCCGGTCACCGCGGCCGAGCCCCGGCACGGTGGCGAAGAAGTCGTGCGCCCGCACCACGCCGTCGTCGGCGCTGCGCACCAGGGCCACGCCGCCGCCGCCCAGTCCGGTCAGGAAGGTCTCCACCACCGCCGCGGTCAGACCCGCAGCCAGCAGCGCGTCCACGGCGTTGCCACCGTTGCGCAGGGCGTTCAGCCCGGCCGCGACCGAGCGGGGATCACCGGCGGCCACGGCTCCTCGGGTGATGGTCTTGGACATGGCCACTCAGGGTAATCGCGTCGCGCGCGTGTTTCCAGACCACCCCCCGGTGGTATGATGATCGCCACTGCTGTAGGCCGAAGGGGATTGCGCATCATGAGCGACAACTTCGAGGACACCCAGTCTCCGCGATCGGAGCACCCCGAGTTCATCCGCACCATGCCGGTGCGCGTCCGCATCGAGCTGGCCAGTGGCGGCCGCTGCATCGGCAACGTGCACGTGGCCCACCCCAACGGACGCGTGTCCGACGTGCTCAACGACGCCCGCCGGTTCCTGCCGATGACCGAGGTGGTGGTCGAGGGGGACCGCACCCAGTACGACTTCCTGACCGTGCGGAAGAACCAGATCGCGATGATCTACGAGATCAGGCGGACCGACTAGCCGACCGGCGTCTCAGTCCAGTCCAAGCGCAGCGCGGATATCGTCTTCCGACAGTTCCGGGTCGTCCACGATCTCGACTGTGGGCCCGGGGCTGAACAGGATGAACGAGGGCATGTAGCTGTCCCGCGAGAACCGGGACTGGACCATCCAGCTGGTGTCGGCCAGGAGCGGGTAGCCGATGCCGTGCTCCATGGCGTAGGAGTTGAGGGCCTCCTGGGTCGGGTCGTTGTAGGTCTCGTCCTCGCTCACCAGGTAGATCGAGAGGTAGTTGTAGTCGCGATAGGTGTAGTAGTAGGACTGTGCCGTCTCCGACGCCACGTCACAGTTCGGTCACGTGAACGCGCCCGCGACCATGAAGATCACGTGGTCGCAGAAGTCGTGCAGTCGCACGTACTCGCCGAACTGGTCCATCAACGTGAAGTTCTCGGCGATGTCGCCCTCGCTGTTGCCCGTGGGCACCACGTCGGCGCGACATGCGTCGATGGGCCAGCCGCCGGCGTAGGGGTGGTCGGCCGCCTCCAGCGGATCGGTGTTGCCCTCGACCTCGTCGCCGTCGTCGTAGCCGTCGCCGTCCGAGTCCGGGTTCTCCGGATCGGTGCCCCACTCGGCCTCCTCCTCGTCGGTGAGCCCGTCGCCGTCCGCGTCGTCGGTCTCCTCCTCGCCGCCGCTGCAGCCGCCGAGCAGCAGCCCACCGGCCGCCAGCAGCGCGGCCAGCGCCACGAGCCATCTCCTGGGGGTGTGCATCCGTGCCCTCCGTTACCCTGGGGTTCGCGTGCGTACTATAGTCTATGACCATCGCCGCGCCGGGTACACGGCGGCGTGGCCGGGAGGTAGGTCCATGCTGAATCGCACGCCCTGGCTGCTGCTGCTCACCCTGATCCTGGCCGGCTGTCCGACCGGGGACGACGACGACACGACCGGCGACGACGACACCGCAGCCACCGGCCTGACCGTGCGCGGCACCATCCACCAGCTCGGCGACTTCGACACCGCCGTCGGGGATCTGACCGTGGTGATCGCCAACCCCACGCCCATGCTGATCAGCGACGAGGACCCCGAGGCGCTGGGCTTTGCCGTGGCAGCCGCGGACGGCAGCTTCGAGATCACCGGGGTCGACGCGACCGGCGCGGACATGGGCCTGATCATGATCGTGGACGACACCGAGGACGCCTACCAGTCGGTGGCCACCGGGATCCACGCCGACGACTACCTCGGCTGGACCGACGGCTTCGTGATCGAGGACCAGGTGGCATTCGCCGCGACCCCGGCCTGGGTGACGGCCACCGAGGCCGACCTGGCAGCCGCAGGCTGGACCGGCTCCGACCTGTTCGGCGCGGGCGCGCTGATCGGGTTCGTGACCGAAGACGACCTCACGCCCATCGGCGGCGCCACGGTCTCCAACGTGCTGGGTGGCGACGTGTACTACGCGGACGCCGAGGCACCGGGCACCGGCATCTACGACGACGGGGCGGGCACGGCCAACACCGCCACCTCGGTCGAGGGCGAGGGGTTCTGGGTGGTTCCCGAGGCGCCGGTCGGACCGTGGAACTGCGAGGCCGACAGCTATACCTTCGGCTCGCTGATGGTGGGCAGCACCGCCGAGATCCTGGTGCTGGTGGCGTTCCGGCCCGAGGAATGAACCGCCTGCTGACGATGACCGTCGCGCTGGCGCTGATCGCGGGGTGCGACGGCCCCGCGGCCGACGACGACGACAGCGCCGCGCCCACCGAGGGCACGGTCTCGGTGCTGACGTACAACGTGCACGGCCTGCCCCCGGAGATCACCGGGGACGACACCACCGGCCGCATGGAGCTCATCGCCCCCCTGCTCGCGAGCTACGACGTGATCGGCCTGCAGGAGGACTTCGTGATCGGCAACCACGCCCTGCTGGCCGAGGCCGCGCCCCACCCCACGGCGCACTGGTTCGACGCCATCTACGACGAGCACGTGTACGGGTCGGGCCTGGCCGCGTTCGCGCACGTGCCGGCCACGGACTACCGCGAGACCCACTTCGTGGACTGCCACGGCTACTTCGACAACTCCTCGGACTGCCTGGCCTCCAAGGGCTTCCAGATGGTGCGGTTGCAGCTCGCCGAGGGGGTGGAGGTGGACTGGTACAACAGCCACTTCGAGGCCGGGGGAGGCGAGGACAACGACGAGGCCCGCGAGTCCAACGTGGCCCAGGTGATCGAGGCCATGCAGACCTGGTCGGCCGACCGCGCGCTGCTGTTCACCGGCGACACCAACCTGCACGACGACGACCCGGCCGACATCCCCCTGCTGACCGGGTGGGTGGAGACGATCGGGCTGCTGGATGCGTGCGAGGCCGTCGGCTGCGCCGAGCCGGGCCGCATCGAGGAGATCATGTTCCGCAGCGGCGGCGGTGTGGAGCTGTCGGTGGAGGCGTGGGCCAACGAGCAGGCGTTCTTCGACGATGACGGCGAGCCCATGTCGGACCACCCCGCGATCTCGGCGGTCGTGCGGTGGGCGGTGGCGGAGTAGAATCCACGGACCCATGATCCGCCTGCTGCTGCTGACGACGCTTCTCCTGCCCGGGCTGGCCCGGGCCCAGTCCCCGGCGTACGACACCGCATTCACGGACCGGGCCTCCACCGAGATCGCCACCCGCGAGGCCGAGCGCGTGCGACTGGAGGCCGAGGTGGGCTTCCTCTCCGGCCTGATGATCGCCGGGGCGATCGAGCCGGCCATGCTGCTGCTGGACGACGAGGAGCTGCGCGACGCCCTGCTGGAGCGCACCGAGGCGGGCCTGGCCGACGCGGAGCTGGCCCTGGTCTACGCCGAGTCCCACCCCCTGCGGGAAGGCTCCATGGCCCGGATGCGTGCGGCCGACAACGGGGTCGAGCGCACGGCGCAGACCGTGCTGGACAGCCGGATGACCTGGCTCGAGGTGCTCACCTCGCAGCGGGACGCCGTGCTGAAGGCGCTCGCCGAGCGGGGCCTGACCATCGCCCCGCACGCCATGGACCTGGCCCTGCAGCAGGCCCTGGCCGACGCGCAGCTGGAGCGGCTGCAGGCCGAGGCGGTGGTCGCCCACTATCGCGACCTGCTGGACCGGGGCGACGTGGACAACCTGCTGCGGCTGCTGCCCGAGTCCACCTCGTTCCAGGCCGTGTACCTGGCTCGCGTGGGCCGCGGCGGCCGGGGAGGACGCGGGGATCGGGGCCGCAGCAGCTCCGACCGCACGGCGCGCAACGATCCGAAGGCCGCCCAGGAGCTCAACGCGCGGGCCCTGGCCACCAGCCTGTACCAGGCGCTGGAGGCCGAGGAGGCGCGGGTGCAGATGCAGCGGGCGGTGGAGACGGCGCTGTCCGCGCAGATCGAGCAACTGGGCGGCGAGCGGTAGGTCGGATCAAGGAGCAGAGCGAGCACAGCGAGCGCAGCGACGGACCCGACACCCACTCTCCCTCAGCAACCGCTGCCCGGATACACCTCCGCATCCAGGTCATCACAGTCCCACCCCAGCGCCGGGTAGGTCGCGAACTCGTAGTCCCCGGGCTGCCACCAGCTGGGGTAGCCGTCGCCGTCGAGATCCCAACCGCCTGCGTACGCCCCACCATATGCGCCCATGTCCGACACCGAACCATCCGGGTCGAGAATGCCGGGATCGCCGACGTCGACCAGGGGCGATGCCGAGCCCAGGTGCAGGTCCCAGTCCACGGGGTCGATGGCCGTGATGTCGAGGAACATCGGGTCGATCGACACGTTGCCATCCGTACCCGTGGGATCGGTCACGTCCACGAAGTCGGTGGGGATATTGCCGTACACGTCGCAGTACTGCATCACGATGGTCGAGGTTCCATACGCGAGGTCGGCCACGACGCCGCCACCGTCCGGCGAGGAGTCGTTGAACGCGACAATGGTGTTCCTGGCCTCGATGTGGGCCTCCCGACCGTGCAGGCCGCCACTTCCGCCCGGCGAGGTGTTGCCCACGATCGTCGAGTTCGTGATGTAGGCCTCGGCGCCCGACGACACCATCAATCCCGATCCGGCTGTATTCGGTCTCGTGTTGCCGACGATGAACAGGTGGTCCAGCTCTGCCGTGGTCCCACTTACATGGACGCCGCCCCACTGGTTGCCCGCGATCCAGCCGTTGCGGACAGTCGCTTCGTCTCCAATCGAGAGGCCCGTTCCTTCGTTTCCCACCGCATAGAGGCCATCGATCTCGAATTCACCCGTCGCCGTCGAAGTCGAAGGCGAGCTCGCGGCCGGGGCAGCCGGAAGCCAGGCACACCAGGGCGAACACCATCCACGTACGAGCACAGGTCACGGGAATCCCTCCACGCCCCCAGGGTACCAACTCGGGTGAGGCCAGGGGACAAGCCGAAATTCCTGGATCTTCCCAAATTCCGGGGACACCACCCCCACTCCCCTACCGGTCCATCCCGATCCCCTTGTGCCACTGCGCATCCACGTTGCTACCGGTGGGCTCGTTGTACCAGACCGCGTCGTTCACCACGTGCTCGGAGGCGTTGACGTAGGTGTCGGTACCGCCCCCCAGGTCCATGAACACGCCGATCAGGTTCTGGCCCATGTCGCCGCTGTCCACGATGCCGAAGCGGGGGCCGCCCTGAGCTTCGTCGGCGTTGTAGGTGTCGTCACCGCCGGTGTTGATCATGAACGTCAGCCCGTACGTGTACGCGCGGCCGTAGTTGAACTGGCCGTTGTAGGTGTCGTCACCGCCGTGGTCCAGCACCCAGCCCACGGAGCTGTCGTAGCCGTAGCCCCCGGACAGGGCGACCACGTCGATCTCGTCGTTGCCCCCCTCCTCCACCATCAGGCTCACGCCCATGTGCGCGGACGCGGCCGGACCCCACCAGAAGGTGTGGTACAGGTCGTCGCCGCCGCCGTCGTACAGGTAGCCGAAGCCGTACACGAAGCCCTGGCCCTGGGCCATGCAGTCGGCGTAGTGCTGGTCGTCCCCCTCGCCCAGATCGATCAGGGCGCCGAATCCGCCCGCGCGGTTGGTGTAGTCGGTGAACCAGTCGCCACGGTACCCCCAGCCCACGCCCTGGCAGATGCTCATGTAGTGGGGCTTGCCCTCGTCGTCGGAGTAGGGCCACTGCCAGTTGAGGCCGTGGTAGTTGTTGAACCCCGGCCCGGGCAGGGTCTCGCCGTACTCGTTGTAGTAGCCGATGTAGATGTCGTCGCCGTCCATGTCCAGCAGCACGCCGTGGCCCCGCGGCTTCCCGGCCCCCTGGCCCATGGTGTACACGCCGTAGTAGTCGTCGCCCGCACCATCGGCGAGCACGCCGATGCCGTAGTGGCCCGTGCCCTGGCCGTTGGTCCCCAGCCGGAAGCTGTCCGCGCCCTCGAGGTCGTACAGCAGGCCCACGCCGAACACGCCGTCCCCCTGCGCGTGCACCGTGGCGGTGTACGTATCGTCCCCCGCCCCGTCCACCAGCACGCCCACGCCGAACAGGCCACACCCCTGGGTGAAGCCCCCTCCCCCGTCGAAGGCCTGGCTGGCCGTGGTCTCCTCGGCCTCGATGTCGGCCACGTCCGGCGAGTACAGGTCGTTGCCCGCGCCGTCCACCACCACGGACGCGCTCATCCACAGCTCGTGGGTGGCCGCGTAGCGGCCGTGGTACACGTCGTCCCCGCCGAGGTCGACCACCACCACCGCGTCCTCGAGCTGGTCCTCGGTCCAGGTGGAGTCCTCGGCCGCGGTCGACACCAGGATCCGGCCGTGGGGGGTGAGCACGTCGATGCCCGGTGAGTCGAGCGGTTCTACGTCCGCGAGCACCCGCGCCAGGTCCTCGGCCGACGACGCCACGACCATGGCCGCGCCGTAGAACTCGTCGGTGTCCACCGAGCCCTGGTGCTCCTCGATGTCCTCGACCACGGTGCCGCCCACCGGCCCCATCATGGCCGCGGTCTGGGTGGACCAGTTCTCGCCGAAGAACTGGTCGTGGATGCGTTCGATCGCGTCCAGGTCCGCCTCCTCCAGCGCGTCGAGCTTCTGCAGGTAGGCCTCGCCCACGGCGATCACCAGCCGGGCCACGGCCGAGTCCAGCGCCTGGGGGTAGTCCGCGGTCGCGTCGATCAGCGCGGCCGTGGTCTCGTCGTCCCAGTCCTCGGGGTCGGGCGCGTCGGGCAGTTCGTTGTCCAGCCCGTACAGCCCGCGGATGGCCCGCATGGTGGCCATGGGCACGTCCAGGTCGAACTCGTCGGGCACGTAGCGGTCCCGCTCCAGCTCGTCGTAGTGGTCCCAGGCGTGGCCGAAGGCGGACAGCTCCACCAGCGTGCCCTCGAGGATCGGCTCGTCGTCGGCCGCCGGAGCCACGGCCTCGGCCACGAGATCGCTGTAGCAGGTGCCGACCTCGGGCACGAGCTGCGGCTGCACCCGGATCGAGGGGCCGTTGGTGGTGTTGTCCGAGACCCAGCGGGTCTTGTCCGTGGTGGAGATGGGCCAGCCGATGGCGAACTCCAGGTCGTCCCAGGTCCAGCCGTGGTAGCCCAGTCCCTCGTCGCCGGTCAGCTCGTCGGGGATCGCGTAGGCGCCCGTGCAGTCCAGGGGCTCGGCCTCCATCGCGCCCTCGGTGGGCTCGATCGGATCCTCGGACGGCGGCGCGACCGTGTCGTCGTCGTCGACCTCCTCCTCCTCGGGGCACCCGGTCAGCGCGGCCGCCAGCAACACCGCCCAGCTGATACGAAGAACATGTCGCAGACCCATGGCTTCCCTCCGTCTATGATCGCCAGCCTGACGCTGGAGATCCCATGACCACCCGCCTGACGATTCTACCCCTGCTGGTGCTGGCCGCGTCCACGGTCGTCGGCGCGCGCGCCGACACCCTGCTGCTACGCTCGCCCACGGTCGGCGCCGATCACATCGCTTTCGTGCACGCGGGCGACCTGTGGATCGCCGACCGCGAGGGCGGCGACCCCCGCCGGCTGACCGTGCACCCGGGCGTGGAGGCCGAGCCGTTCCTGTCCCCGGACGGCTCGATGGTGGCGTTCACCGGCCACTACGACGGCAACGCGGACGTGTACGTGGTGCCGGTCGGCGGCGGCGAGCCCCGCCGGCTGACGTTCCACCCCGGCGAGGACCACGCCCGCGGCTGGACCCCGGACGGTGCCCAGGTGCTGTTCCGCTCGGCCCGCGAGGTCCAGGCTCGCCGCGACTTCAAGGTGTTCGCCGTGGCGACCGGTGGGGGCCTGCCGGTGGCCCTGCCCATGCCCACGGCCAACCACGTGGCCCTGTCGCCGGACGGGACCCGCGCTGCCTACACCCCGTTCCGTGACGCGTTCCACACCTGGAAGCGCTACCGCGGCGGCCGCACCACCCCGATCTGGGTGCTGGACCTGGCCACCCACGAGCACGTGGAGATCCCACGGCCCAACGCCAGTGACACCAACCCGGTGTGGGCCGGGGACCGCCTGCTGCTGCTGTCGGATCGCGACGGCACCATGAACCTCTACGGCTGGCACCCCGGCGAGGACGTGGAGCCGCTCACCACCTTCACCGACTGGGACGTCAAGCGCGCCTCGGTGCACGGCGACACCGTGATCTTCGAGCGGGCGGGCCAGCTGCACGAGCTGGACCTGGGCACGGACCAGGTCCGCACCCTCCCCATCCGGATCGACGCGGACCTGCCGCACATGCGCGCCCACTGGGAGGACGCGACCTCGTTCATCGAGGCGATGGACATCTCCCCGACCGGCGTGCGCGCGGTGTTCGGCGCCCGCGGTGAGATCCTGACCTTGCCGGCCGAGGACGGCGACGTGCGCAACCTCACCCTCAGCGCGGGGGTGCACGACCGCCACCCGTCGTGGTCCCCGGACGGCAGCCGCATCGCCTGGGTCTCGGACGCGTCCGGCGAGTACGAGCTGATGATCGGTCCCCAGGACGGCCTCGGCGAGGTCGAGGCGATCCCCCTGGGCGACGCGTCGTTCTACTACGGCGTGCTGTGGTCCCCGGACGACAGCCACATCGCCTACACGGACAAGCGACTCAACCTGTGGGTGATGGACCTGGACGAGAAACGCCCCACACTCGTGGCCACCGATCCCTTCGACTACCCGCCCCGCAGCCTGGATCCGGCCTGGTCACCCGACGGCCGCTACCTGGCCTACACCCAGCGACAGGCCAACCACCTGCGCGCGGTGTTCATCTACGACGTGCAGGCCGGCACCCACCACCGGATCACCGACGGCATGAGCGACGTGGTCTCGGCCACGTTCAGCCCGGACGGCCGCTTCCTGTACTTCGCAGCGTCCACCAACTTCGCCCTCGGCGGCGGCTGGCTGGACATGAGCTCGTACGAGCGGCCGCTGCGGCGGGCCCTGTACCTGGTGGTGCTGAGCGCGGACGAGCCATCGCCCCTGTTCCCCGAGGCCGGCGACGAGCCGATGGACGAGCCCGCCGAGGACGAGGGCAAGAAGAAGAAGGACAAGGGCGAGGACGAGGCAGAGGACGAGGTGGTGGTCACGTTCGAACCCCATGGGATCGACCAGCGGATCCTGGCGTTGCCCGTGGGGGAAGGTCCCTACTCGGATCTTCACGCGGCCGCGGACGGCCTGCTGCTGTACGTGGAGGCGGACGACGACGGCGACGAGCTGGTCCGCTTCGACCTCGATGAACTGGAGTCGACCGAGCTGTTCGAGGGGATCCGCGGCTACACCGTCTCCGGCGACGGCAACAAGCTGCTGATCGCGTACGGTGACGGCGGCTACGGCATCGTGGACGCGGCCGGTGATCCCCCCGACGACGGCGGTCGCCTGGACCTGTCCGGGCTGCGGGTCCGCGTGGACCCCCGCGCCGAGGCGGAGCAGATCTTCGAGGAGGCCTGGCGGATCCAGCGGGACTGGTTCTACGACCCGGGCATGCACGGCATCGACTGGCCGGCCATGCGCGAGCGATACCGCCCCTGGGTCGACCACGTGGGTCACCGCGCGGACCTCAACTACCTGCTCGGCGAGCTGATCGGCGAGCTGGTGGTGGGCCACGCCTACCGCTGGGGTGGCGACCACCCGGACGTGAACGGCCCGGGCGTGGGGTTGCTCGGCGCGGACTACGAGCTGACCGACGGCCACCTGCGCGTCGCCCGCATCTACTCCGGGCTCAACTGGAACCCGGACCTGCGCGCGCCCCTGACCGAGCCCGGGGTCGACGTGGCGGTCGGCGACTACCTGCTGGCCGTGAACGGCCGGCCCGTGGGCGGTAATCCCCACGCCGCGCTCGAGGCCACGGCCGGCGTGCAGACCGTGCTCACGGTCAACGCCCGGCCGACGACGAAGGGCGCGAGGGAGGTGACCGTGGTGCCGGTGGGCGACGAGATCGGCCTGCGCCACCGGGCCTGGGTGGAGGCCAACCGGGCCCTCGTCGACCAGGCCACCGACGGGCGGGTGGCCTACGTCTACATGCCCAACACGGCCGGCGCCGGCTACACCTCGTTCAACCGCTACTTCTTCGCCCAGCTGGACCGCGAGGCGGTGATCATCGACGAGCGCTACAACGGCGGCGGCTCGGTGGCCGACTACATCGTGGACATGCTGGCCCGCCGCCCGCTCAACATGCTGGTGACCCGGGAGGGCGAGGACTACCCCAGCCCCACGGCCGTCATGCACGGCCCCAAGGTGATGATCGTCAACCAGGACGCCGGCTCGGGCGGCGACTGCCTGCCCCACTACTTCCGCCAGCTCGGCCTGGGCCAGCTGGTCGGCACCCGCACCTGGGGCGGCCTGATCGGCATCTACGACTACCCGCAGCTGATCGACGGTGGCATGGTCACCGCACCCCGCATCGCCTTCTACGGACCGGACGGGCAGTGGACTGCCGAGAATGTCGGCATCTATCCTGATATCGAGGTCGAGATGACCCCGGCGGCCGTGATCGCCGGGGGTGACCCGCAGCTGGAGCGGGCGATCGAGGTGATCCTGGAGGAGCTGGCGCAGCAGGGCGACACGAGCATGCCGCGCCCGCCCTTCCCCGACTACGGTGAGCAGTGACGACGATGACGAAGCAAGGCACGGACATCCTCACCCGGGTACTGTCCCTCGTGCTGGTGCTGGCGCTGGTGTGGACCGCCGTGGCGCTGCTGGGCAAGCGCTCGGCCCGCGCCGACCTCGACCAGCGGGACCGCTGGGCGACGAAGCTGGCCGAGGTGCAGGCCGCGCTCAACCCGGCCAGCGGCGTGATCGACGAGCCCGCCCTGGACAAGGGGCTGCACACCCTGGAGATCATCCTCCCCGAGGTGGAGGCCGAGGAGGCCTCCGATCTCGTGACCGTGCGCGACGCCATGGAGGCCTCGCTCAAGGTGCGCAACCGCTCCATGGCCGACTCCATGCGGCCCGAGGAGCGCGACGAGGGCATCGTCGAGCTCCGTGACGGCATGAATCTGCTCATGCCCCAGATCGAGCAGGACCACCAGCAGGTCCGCGCCGCCCTGGCCACCAAAGGCCTGGTCGTCTGGGTTGCGCTGGGTGCACTGCTGATATCCGGGATCGCACTGGGCGTACGCCTCGCTACCCACCGCTGATCCACGCTCCTTCCTTCAAGCCTCACCCCATCTCCAGCATGGGACCTCCCTCACGCTGTTCGGCCGCGACGAGATCCTGCGGAACAACCTCTCAGGATGGGGTGGAGTATCACGTCAGTCAGAGGCGCTCCCCCCCGTGCCAGCCGCCAATCACGAACCCACCATGGCCTGCCACAGACGCTCCAGCTCGCGATGGAGGACTCCTCCTCGATGCTCCCGCAATTGAGCCGCGATCGAGTCGACCCTGGTTGTCAGCTCGTTCCACCGCTCACCGAGGGCAGCCGTCAGCATTGCATACCTGGACGGTGACGCCAGCGCGAGCGATGTCAGCGCCACGGCTGCCCGAGCCCTCTCACCGCCCGAGAACTCAGGGAGCAGAGGCGGCTGTTTCTCCTCGATCAGCGCAACGAGCCGCGTCAAGGCGTCTTCATCGGCCTCGGTCAGCGTCGCAGCCCAGGATAGCGCCGGAACGAATCCCAGGGCATGGAACCGCTCCAGCCCACGGATCATGATCTCCACAATCGCCTCGGAACGGATCGGGCACGGATGTGCTGGACGGGGACTCAGGGGGAGCATGGTGTCCGGCTGATCCATCGCACTGTCGAGGATCTTTTCGACCAGATGGTCCGATCGCCGGGCCCACGACGCATCCAGGAGCCTGGACAGGTCCGGGCTGTCAGGACCGATTCCGGAACTGAGAATGTCCTCCGGCTCCAGGAACGGCCGCTCACCCGACCTGCACCCCTGGAGCAAGAACAGCGCCCGCACACTGGGCAACTTCGCAAGATCCATGCGTTCCCGCCTGCTCGGGCGCCACTCATGGTCGGACCAGTGCTGTGTTTCCAATGCCGACTTGACGACCCACTCGACCGTCAACCACTGCAATCCAAGGTCGCGGAGGCCTGGGGGCGTCGGCAGGGAATCCGCAGCTTCGCACACCCACTCGAAGAACCTGTCACGCGGTGACGCACACCCATCCCGCAAGTCGATGCTCATTTCCAGCGCGCCAGCGAGCGGTGCCAGCCCGCTGGCTCGCGCAATGGCAACGACCTCGGCGTCGATCCGACCTGGTTCCAGCATTGCCACCCTCAGCACGAACTGTGAGATACCGCGCGGATCAGGTGGCACCTCACCGATCCGGCGAAACACCTCGTCAACCGCCAAATGGTCAGCCTTCTTCGCCGCTTCGAAGAAGACCTTCGACAGCTGCATCCATGCGCACCATCCCGCGATATCGTCGCGCTCCAGCACCGCCTCCAGGACCCTTCTCATCTCCGGTTCGGGATGCATCCACCAGCTCTGCGCGACCTCCACGGGTGACAGCACGGCACCCAGCAGCCGGCTCAGCCACTCGATGCGGGTGTCCTCCCATGGAGCGAGCCGGTACTCGAGCCAGTACCTGAACATGGGTTCGGCGATGGAGTACCACGAGTTCCGCCCCTCGGTTCGCCGATGCAGCACTCCATCGTCCACCAGCCTGGAAGCCTGGACCGACATCTGCGACGCCGACGTGCCGATCCACCTCGCCATCTCGGAAGGGGTCAGTTCCCTGGGAGCTTCGGCAATGGTCTCGACGATGCGCTGGGCCTGGGGCGATAGATCCCTCAGGCGCATCTGGTAGTGCGCCGTACAATCACCGAGTACCCGATGGAGGTGGTCGGTGACCCAGTTCTCTGGATCATTCCGACAGGCAATGGCCAGTGCCAACAGTGCGCGCGCGTTTCCGCCTGCGAGAGAAACGATCGCTTCCTTCCTCGCAACCCACGAGGCAGCATCAGTGTCACAAACGCCGGCCACCAGCCTATCCAGCATTTCGTCAGCTTCAGGATCGGTCAGAGGCGCGATGGGCCACGGATCGAAAGCTCCATAGAACGCCTCGTCACGACCTGTCATCGTGGGACCGAGCCCGATCCCGGTGGTGACGAGCAGCCAGTTGTGGTCGGCTACGCGCCGACGGAGTTCTCTACGCTCCTGTGGCGGCAAGGAACCAAGCTGGCGGTCGAATCCCTCGAAGAGGACCACCAACCGCTCGCCCGGATCGATCTGCCGAGGTGGCTGGTGTGTTCCCCATCGCATCCAGGTGGGAGCATCTTCGTTCGGAAACAGCCTCGCCACTACCTCGTCCGCTGTGCGTGATGGGGGGATGTCCTCTGGAATGACGATCAAGGTGAATTCATCGCCTGAATACTCCCGTTCGATGTCCGCTCTGATCAAGGTGAGCAGATGGGACTTGCCTACGCCTCGCGGACCAAACAGGTATACGTGGGCTGGATTACCCCCGGCTGCGAACGCTCGGATCGTGCTCCATATCGCCGCCCGCTCCCTGGAACGACCCACGTGTCGGCCCAGAACGGCAGAGGCCGCCTCCCTCCACGGCGCATACAGGTCGATCGCGCCGCTCATCGCCGAATCTCGTACTTCCGCCACCACCGACGGAACAACGGATTCACGAACCTGAATCCGCTGTCGACCTCGTCGAGGTAGTACTCGTCCACCAGCAGGAAGACGATCTCCTCGGCGACATCGCGTCCCGCCCCCGACTCAGCGGCAAGCGCTGCCGAGATCAACACGTGTGACTCAACGACCGCTGCTGCTGCTGCCGCGTCAAGTACCGCACGCATGATCCTGGCCCTGCTCGCTCCATGCCGTCGCTGCAGGTGCTCCCTCCCTTCATCTGCGAAGAGATGTCGGAGCCTGACCCCGGTCAGCGAATCGAGGGCTCGCTCCACATGCGCTACTCCCGCCGCTCCGGAGACGTCGATCCGCGAAGCAACCAACTTCAACCAGTGCGGGCTACCGCCGGCCTCCTCGTGAGCATGGGCGGCTGCTTCGAGCGTACAGGTCTGTCCTCGTCCCGCCAGTTCCGCTTCGAACAAGGCTTCGCCTGCAGCCCGATCCAGTGGACCGAGCCCCAAGGGCACGAGGTCGTTGATTTCGGCAGATGCACCCAACTCCCGCGCGAGCGTCGACAATCCCACCGACCCGGTGAGAACCATGGCCAGTCTTCCGCGGAGCGCATCGCTCTGCCTCAGCTGCCGTAGACGAGCCAGAGCTACACGGGCTCCGGTGACCCCTCCCGCGTTCCGGATGCCATCGAGCCACCAGGGCACCTCGTCGAACAGTAGAGCCAGTGCCTGCTCGTCCGGCAACACCCGGAGGGCCACCGACAGGAGGGAATCCAGCCTCAGCCAGGGATCGCCCACGGCGTCTTTCTCGCGGGTCACCCCCACGCCAGCAACCTCGACTCCGGTCACCTGATCCACCAGTTCGACAAGGGCATTCCGGCCCAGGCCGGCCGCGACCAGGTCCTCCTCGATCCTGTCCACCGCTGCCTCGATGGAATCCAGCCCCTCCAGGTCGATCCTCACTGCAAACCACCCGGCACGAGGATGGAGCACCATGTGCTTGAGCATCTCGGTCTTGCCGATCCGCCTGGGGCCGACGAGGACGGCCCCCTGATTGTCGAGCGCATCCCACGTAGCCTTCAGGTCGGCTTCACGGCCGAGAAGGATTTCTGAAACAGGGTTGTTTTGCATCATGCTTGTTTCATAACACGCCTGTTTCAAAACAACAACGTTTCATGTTCACTTCGGTCTCATGGAGAAAGAAATGCTGCCTGAGCCCCTGCTAGATCCCCGCCTGCATCCGCAACATCTGCACCAGCCCGCTGATCTCCCCGCTGAGCAGCATCGTCCACTGGCCCTGGTGCTGCTGGAACGAGGCCACGGCCAGCTTCGACACGGGGGCCCCCTGCAGCGACAGCTGCATGCGGTACACCAGGTGCAGCGTGTCCCCCTCGCTCACCGTGCCGATCATCTGCGCCTCGCTGCCGCCGAATGCGGCGGCCAGGTCCGGGTCCTGCCCCAGCAGCGTCTGCAGGATGCGGGCAAAGGTCTGCGACGGCGTGAACGCCTCCACCTCATCCGCGGTCTCGACCCCCAGGAACTCCCTCGCCACCTCGCCGCTGGTGTCCAGGCGCGCCAGCGCGGTGAACACCTCGTGCACCTCGGCGAGCGCATCCGGGTGCATGACCCCGGCGGCCGCGTCCCAGTCGCCCCGCTTGAGCGCGTCGACGTAGCTCGCGAACAGCGCCTCGACCGCCGCGCCGTCGTCCTTCTTGCGCTTGGCGGCCGCAGGCAGCGCGATCAGCAGGCACAGCAATCCGGCCATCAACGTCGTGGTACGCACGGGGAGCTCCTCTCAGGTGTCCAGGGAGATCTCGTCCCAGGCCGCGTCGGTCTGCACCAGCAGCCAGCGCAGGGCGTGCAGCCGCTCGGCCACCACGTCCGGGTGGCAGGCGGGCGGCGGGGCACCGCGGTCCTCCATGGTCTGGCGCACGGCCCGGTGGTAGCCCTCCACCAGGTCCAGCATGTCCAGCAGCTCCACGAGGGGCCGCATCCCGGACCGGCCCAGCAGGTCCTCCACGGACTCGTCGCGGATGACGGTGATCATGCGCTCGAGGTCGCACAGCGCGTTGGACGCGCCCAGGGACTCCACCGCGCCGGCAGCCCACATCAGGGTCCAGGCCGCCTCGTAGCTCCACGCCAGCTGCATGCGCTGACGCTCACCGAGCTCGTCGGCCGCGATCGCGTCCTGTTCCGGCTTCGTCAGCGCCAGCAGCAGTCCCTTGGTGCCCAGCACCTCCACGGCCTGCTCGCGGGGCATGCCGTCGCCCTTGACCGCCACCACCACCAGCGCCATGGCCCGGGTGACCACGGCCTCGTGGTCCCGCGGGGTGATCTCGCCGGTGGCGGGCAGCAGGGGCAGGGACTCGTCGATCGGCACCCACTCGGCGGTGAGCCGCGCCTGGGTCCGCATGCGTCGCTCTTCGGATTCGTTGCTCATGGATCGCCTCTCAGTACTGCTGCAGCTGCGTGGGACGGTAGTCGCCGTACCATTCCTTGTACTCGTCGTGCCAGCCCACGAGCCAGGCGGTGAGCTCCCCCACCTCCAGCTCGTGGATGTCGTACGAGACCCGCAGCATGATGTCGTCGGCAAAGGTCTGGCGCGCCTGCGCCTCCACGTCTGCGGTCTGCGAGAACGTCTGGTACAGGTCCCACGCGCCGTACAGGTGCAGCAGCTCGTGGGCGATGGACGCGGTCGTCATCTCGCGGCCGTCCGGGTAGAAGCGGTGCAGGATCGCGCCCTCCACGAAGTACATGGTCTCGTCCATGTCCGTGCTGTACGCCATGGCGTAGCCGATGCCGCGCTTGTTGGCATAGATGATCACGTGGGCGTTGTCGCAGCCGTAGTCGTCCCGGAGCTGTCGGTGCAGCTGCAGCGGGTCGGTGTAGCCCAGCAGGGGCGCGACCCGCGACACCCAGTCCACGGGCTCGTCGCCCGAGGCGTCCGCCTCGGGGATCACGTCCAGCACCACGTCCTCGTCCAGACCGAACTGGCCGTGCTCGAACGTCAACTGCTTGCCGTACCGCTTCGCCTGGGTCGCCAGCCACGACTCCGCTCCCCGCTGCTTGTCCAGCATGACGAGCTTGTCGGCCTTGCGCCACGGGTCCCCCGGCTCGGAGATGAAGATCGACAGGGTGTAGACCTTGCCCGTGAGCGTGCGCGCGCTGCCCGCGCGCCACTTGGCGTGGTCGGCCTCGCCCGCCCCGAGCAGGGCGACCGCGAGCGCGGTCAGGACCAGCAGGACGGGCCAGCGTCGCGCCATCAGTGCGCCGCGAACTCGGCGCAGGTGCGCTTGCAGTCGCCGTCGCGCGGACGGCACGGCGGGGTGTAGGTGCAGCGCTCGTCGGAGTCGCCGTCGTTGTCCCAGTCGTGGTCCGAGTGCTTCGCGCGGCCCGCGTCGTCGTAGATCCAGGCCGTACGCTGCTCCGGGCAGCCGTCCCGGTCCAGGTCCACGGTCACGATGTTGCCGCGGTCGTCGCACGAGCAGTCCGCGTTGGCCAGGCAGGCGGTGTTGCCGGGGCAGGGCACACCCACCGAGCAGTCCAGGGGGTTGAGGCCGCCGAGGGGCGTGCCCCCCAGGGGATCTGCGGACACCGTGTCGACGCCCGCGAACGGATCACCGAACAGGGAGACGATGTCATCCGAGATCGCGGAGTCGCCCGCGGTCCCGATCACCGACAGGGTCAGCATGCTGTCGTCGCGGAAGCGGCGGCCCCAGGCCCCCATGTCCCCGACCCGGGCCTCCGCCGAGGCCAGCGCCGACAGCGGGTCCTCGTCCGCGTCGTGCACCACGAGCCGCTGGCCGCCGTCGAGCCAGCACGCGTCCAGGCCGGCCACCGTGTACAGCACGTTCTGCCCCGACGACAGCACCTCCTCGGGCCCGCCCAGCGCGGCCCGGTGCGGCAGCACCGTGCTCACCTCGTCCACGCAGACCACGGCCAGGGAGTCGAGTCGCAGCGTCGTGGTCGGGAACGCGCCCCAGATCCCGCGGATGCCGTCGGCCCCCACGTCCACGTCCTGTAGCGGCGAGATCACGTCGAACCAGCCCGCGGCTCCACCCCTCACCTCGAGGGGGAAGGTCACCTCCGACAGCATCGCCTCCTGCAGCCTCCGCGACGCCGCGTAGTGGTCGCCGCCGGTGTCGGCCACCACGCGGCCGATCTCCTGGGCCAGCACCGCGTAGCCGAAGTCCGCCTGGAACTGCCGCATGTCGGGCAGGGTGTCCGGCGGGGCCTGGGGGCTGCGGGACTGGCGGGCCGGATCGCCGGCCAGGGCGGAGCCAGCCACCAGCGCGACCACCGCGACGGGCCCGGCGCAGCGCCAGGACCTGCTCACATCGGCCCCCGCCGGCCGCCGTCCATGGCCTCCTCGAGTGCCAGCCGCAGCTCCTCGCCGATCAGCTCGTCGAGGCGTCCGTCCGTGGCGTCCCGCACCTGCTCGCGTTGCTCCCGGGCCTCCTCCGAGCTGATCTCGCCGTCGTACTGCGCCCGGCGCAGGTCCATCATCGAGCCCACGCTCCCGGCCAGCTCGTCCCTGACCTGGCCGGCGAGATCCTCGTCGAGGTCGTGCTCGGCCGCGAACGTCTCCACCAGCTCGTGGATCCGCTCGGTCATGGACTCCTCGCGGCGCAGGCGCCGCTCCTCACGCTCGGCCTCGCTCTGCTCCAGGACCACGTCCTCGATCAGATCCCGGGCCTCGGGCGTCTCGAGCACGCCGATCATCTCCTCGGTGTCCGGATCGCCACCCCGGGCAGACGCGGCGCCGCCGCGCACGCGGCCGCCGGAACGTCCCGCGCCGTCCTCGCCCCGCAGGAACGCCCCCACCTCGCCGCCGCGAGCGCGGCTCCCTCTTCCGGCCCTGCCAGCGCGCGAACCCGCGGGCTGCCCTTCCACCGCCTGCAGGCGCTGCTCGAGGTCCACCACCCGGCGCGCCAGGCTGTGGTCCCGCCAGGCCAGCACGATCACGATCACGGTCAGCACGACCACGGCCGCGAGCAGGATCGTTGTGGTGCGATTGGTCTCGTCCATCACCAGCTCCTGTCGTTCATCTTATACGCGCGTAGGTGGGGCTTGCTTCAAGGCAACCGCTCAGGGGGCCTCCCCAGCCGGGGGCTCGGCGAACACGACATCGTACAGGTTGTTCCGCCAGCTGCTGTAGCCGAACCCGCTGCCCATCTCGGCCCGCAGCCGCCACACCAGCTCGCCCTCGGGGGTCACCTCGTCGATCTGGCCCAGGGAGGAGAAGGTGATCAGGGTGTTGCCGTTGGGCAGCCGCTCGACGCTGCCCATGGCCACGTTGTAGCGGGGCGGGTCGAGGTGGTACTCCCAGCGCAGCTCGACCGTGCGCGCGGCCTCGTCCAGGGCGTACTCCACGGCTCGGGAGTCGGCTCCCTCCGGATCGCCGTTGTCGAACACGACGATGCCGTCGCCCAGCAGGTGGAACTGGTGCTGCCGGGCGAACAGCTGCGTGCCGCCGCCGGGCAACGTGAAGTCGCTGTGCTGCCCGCCCAGCACCCACACGGTCTCGCCGCTGGCGCGGTCGACCTTGACGATGCTGCCCAGGGCGTACAGCGACACGTAGTAGGCGCCCTCGTCCTTGCGGTAGTCCACGGCGTTGCCGTGGGTCCAGCCCACGGACGGGACGTAGGGCACGTCCGGGTCGTACTCGAAGCGATCCCAGGTGGACCACACGATCCGCTCGCTGCCGTCCGGATGGAACTCGACCAGCCGGTCCCCCTGCACCTCCAGGTCACCCACGGTGCGGGTGTCGTGCGTCAGGGACACCAGCACGCCGTCTGCGTGCTCGAACAGGTCGTGGTGCGCGTCCGGCATCGGGGAGGACTCCTGCCGGGTCCCGTCCAGGCTCACACGCAGCGCGTGGCGCCCTTCGAGGTCGGACCCGCCCGGTGAGTCGGTGTCGCGGATGGCTGCGTGGTAGATCACCCACCCCCCGACCCGGGACCGGATCACGCGTGGGATGTACAGGTGCGTGTAGTCGACCTCGGGCTGGTGGGCCCAGACCACGTCGCCGTCCCGGTCCACGATCAGGGCCACGGACGGCTCGCTGAGTGCCGAGGTGACCACGTAGCCGCCGCTGGCACGGGCCGGGTCGTGGTCGGACACGCTGAGCCCCGGGAGCTTCACGCCCAGGGGCCCGGTCTCCACCTGTTGACGCCGCCCGGCGCGGTGCTCGCCGTTCACCACCTCCGTCGCCCGATACTCGTACCGCTGCTCGGGCTTGAGCCCGACCAGCACCGCCTCGACCCGGCCGTCCTCGATCCGTGCGCGCGCCCGGCGGGACGAGCCCGCATCGTCCGTGAACTCCACGAACGCGCCGCTGGCGTCGCCGTGGACCCGATCCCAGGCCACGGTGATCACGGTCGGCATGGCCTCGCTGACCTCGGCGCTCACCTCTGCGTCGAGGTCGGATCCGGCGCACGAAGCCAGGCAGAGGCCAGCGGCGAGCACGACGGACACGGCGCGTAGGCGTGACGGCATGGCCCGAGTATAGTGGGCGCTCCGCGTCCCAGGGAGGACCCATGACCCGAACGCACCGTATCCTGCGCCACCTCGCCACCGCGGTTGGCCTGACCCTGCTGCTCGCCGCGGTCTCGCCCGGCTGGTCCGGGGAGGACGGCGCCGAGCTCGAGCCGATCAAGGTCGAGGCGGCACGCCAGCAGTTCTACGACCACAAGCTGCCCGCCGTGGCCCGTCCGGACCTGGATCCCGTACGCGAGCACAAGAAGCTCGCGGGCCCCATCGCGGCGTGGCAGCAGGCGGTGGCCGAGGGTGAGGACGACGCGTCGGCCCGCGCGGCCCTGCTCGAGGCCATGGACAAGCACAGCGGGAAGCTGTCCGCGGACGGCTGGCTGCTGTACGCGGATCTGCTGCTGGCCGAGGCCAGCGCCGCCCAGGACCAGGCGTTGATGGACGGCGCCGAGCAGGCGGACCTGGACCTGGGCCTGGCGCGGGCCGCGTGGGCCCACGCGGCCGCGGCCGGCGGCGCGGCCACGGCCGCGTGGGCCCGCTACGCATTCGCCCTCGCCACCACCTTCGAGGACGAGGCGGCCTGCATCGGGGCCCTGGAGGACGTGGCGTCGTCCGGGGCCGTGCCCGAACTCGAGGCCGACGCGCTGCTACGACTCGGCGCCCTGTACGACGACGAGGGCGAGGCCATGGACGCGCTGCACAAGGCGCACGAGCGGGCTACGGGCGAGCGCAAGGGACGCGCCACCGTGGAGCTGTCCACCCAGGCATTCCTGGCCAACGACTACGCCGGGGCCGTGGAGCTGGCCGTGGGCGCCCTGGCCGGTTCCACCTTCCGCGGCGACGATGAGCGCGCGCTGCGCCTGGCCGTGGAGGGGCTGGCCCTGATCGGCGGCGATCCGGCCGCGGCCCTGCCGTCGACCGCGGACGGCGGGCTCGGCGCCAAGGTGCTCGCCGCGCTGGGCGACTACTGGCTGCGCGGCCATGTGGGCCAGCACCCTGTGGAGGCCCTGGCCGCCTACGAGGCCGCGACCGCCCTCGACCCGGACCCGGCCACGGCCGAGACCTGCCGGTCGGGGAGCGACGAGGCGCGCACCCTGCTGGAGGATCCTGCGGAGACGGTCGAGCAGTGGGGCCACCGCATCAGCGCGCTGTGCTTCGACCGCGCCCTGGTGGCAGACCCGTCCCTCAACTGCGCAGCCGACATCCACCTGGTGCCCGGCTCCCCCTCCCCCACGCTGCAGGTGGAGGTGCGGGAGGCCTCGGCCAGGGGCCGCAAGGCGCTCGAGGCCTGCCTGACCGGACCCCTGCCCGCGCCCCTGGTGGGCGGGTTCGCCGAGCAGGACCTGCTGGTGCTGTTCGACAACTATTGATCCCCGTTCCCGGATAGACTCGCTGCCGTGCGTCCCCTCCCCCGCTGGCTCGGCGTGGCCGCGCCGCTGCTCGTCGCGATCGGTCTGACCGCGGCCATCGCCTCGCGCGACTTCGTGCCCCCGGGGCCCACGGCCGACGATCCCGGCTTCGGCCCGGGCGCGGACTGGGACGTGCAGTGGGAGATGGCCGCGGTGGCCGACGCCAGCGTGCGGCAGGGGCAGGTGCCGCACTGGGATCCCTACTCGCAGTTCGGCGTCCCGCTGCTGGCCAACCCCGAGTCGTTCGTGATGCACCCCGCCTGGATCGTGGGCTCGCAGTGGTCGACCCGCTGCGGTCTGCGCGCCCTGTACGGGTGCCAGTGCCTGCTGTTCCTGCTGGGCATGGCGTGGCTGGGCACCCGCCTGAAGCTGCCCTGGTGGCTGTCCATGGCCGCAGGCCTGGCCCTGGTGTGCTCGCCGGAGTGGAGCGACCGCATCGTGGCCGGGCACCTGATGTTCCTCGGGGTGTGCGCCTGGCCCGCCAGCCTGGCCGCGGTGCTCACCGCGCTCGGCGAGGACGTTCGTACACGGCCGTGGAGCCAGGTCGCCCTGGGCGCGGTGGGAGGCGGCGCGCTCGCGCTGGCCAACCTGGGCGGCGGCCACTACCCGACCGCCCTGGGGCTGGCCGCGGTCGTGGTGCTGACCTGGGCCGCGGGCGCCGGACGGCGGCCGATGCTCGTGCTGGCCGGGCTGTTGGCCGTGCCCCTGCTCGCCCCGACCGCGCCGACCGCGCTGCGCTGGGTGCTGGTGACGGCCGGGTACGGGGTGGTGATCTGGGGCGCGGTGCGCAGCGACCAACGCGGCGCCCAGCTTCGCTGCGTGGCGGGCGTCGCCCTGGGCGTGCTGGCGCTGGGCGCGTTCCGCATCGTGCCCGAGGCCGTGGTGATGGGCCTGTCCGCGCGGCCGGTGGTGCCAGGGGGCGGCCTGCCCGGGGTGGAGCTGCTGCCCCTGCACCTGCCGTGGACCGAGCCCTGGCACGGGCTGGAGTCCTACCTGTACTACCCGTGGCCGGGCTGGCTGGCGCTGCTGCTGCTGTGCCTGCCCGCGCTGGCGCGGGTGCACGGGCCGCTGGCCTTCCTGACCACCTCCTTCCTGTTGCTGGCGTGGACCTCGGGCCGGTCCATGCAGCCATGGGAGCTGCTGGTGCTGCTGCCGGGCATGTCCGCGGTCAACTACCCGATGCGACTGCAGTGGGTGCTGCCGATGCTGGCCCCGCTGGGCGGCGTGGCATTCGTCTACCTGGGGATCCGAAGGCGCGGAGGCGCGCGCATGGCCATGGTGGTGGGCGTGCTGCTGGCCGCCGTGGCCGGCGCAGGGCTGTGCATGGCCCTGGGCACGGTCTACCCCCCGGGCCCGCAGGGCGACCTGGTCCGCTACAGCGCGGCGGGCCGCGCGGTCGGCACGGTCGACAACGCCCCGGACGACCACCTCAGCCTGGCCTCGGCCGAGGGCCGCATCCACCCCTGGTTCGGCACGGCGCTGGCGTTCGGGCCGCTGGAGCAGCCTCCGGCCGCGGCCGGTGAGCTGGCCTGGATCGAGGGCGACTGCGACTGGCCGCCCAGCCCGGGGGTGGAGGTCGAGGCCACCCTCGAGGGCTGGGAGCTGCGGGCGCCCGCGGGCACGGCGGTGACCGTGGCCCAGCGCGACCTGCCCGGGTGGCGCTGCGACGGTGGCTCGCTCACCGAGGGCTGGTGCGATGACAGCCCCGAGGGCATGCAGCCGGCGAGGCGAGGAAACCGCTGGTTGCGGGTGCTCGTCGGGGACGGGGGCACCGCACGCTGCCGCTGGCACACCCCCGGGCTGGGGATCGGCGTGGTGCTGCAGCTGCTGGCCCTCGGCATGGTGGCGGCCGTCACGCTGCGTGGCGCAAGGGAACAGTGCTGAATTCCCACGCGCACGCGCAGGACCTATGTTGAAGTAGATCCCATGCTCGACCGCCACCACCTCCGCCTCGCCTTCCTGGTCCCGCTGGCCCTCGCCATGGTCCTGGCTTGCGACCGGAACCCCGCGGACGACGACGACACGACCGAGCCGGCCGAGCCCCGCATCGAGGCCCTGCTGGGCGACGAGGGCGTGGCGCTGTTCGTGGCCGGGGCATCCACGGACGCGGTCGTCGAGGCGACCGCCTCCGACCTGGCGGTCTACGACGTGCCCCTGGCCGGCAGCACCGTGGTGATCGACGACCGCGGCACGGCCGACACGGACTACCGGCTGGTGGACGGCAACCTGACCGTGGCCGAGTGCGGGGTCTCGGCCCTGACGGTCGGTGCCACGGTGGAGCCGGATCCCGCCGTGCTGCTGGCCGGCGAGTCGGTCACGGTGGAGCTGTCCCTCGGCGAGGTCGAGCTGTCGATGGCGACCGGCGACCTGGGGCTGCGGCGCACGCTGCTGCCGGACGGCGCCGTGACGTGGCTGGACCCCGCGTGCCTCGATTCGGTGCCGGACGAGGGCTGCTGGCTGGACGAAGCCACCCCACTCGTGGAGCGCGCCGATCCCGATGCCCTGGCTGCGTTCGACCCGATCACCGTGCCGGACCACGCATCCCCGCACACCGAACCCACGGCCGAGGCGCTCGACCTGGTGCTGCGCGTGGTCGATGACGGGGGAGCCGTTCTGCACGCGGGCGGTGGCGCCCGCGTGGTGTTCGTGGGCGCCGCCCTGCGCTGGGGCGACCCCCACGCCCACTCCAACCTGTCCCACGACGGGTGCGAGGACGCGGACGCGGCGTGCGCCAACCGCGCGGACGCGCCGGGCGAGGACTTCTTCGCCAACGCCGTGGCCGAGGGTCTGGACTTCGCGGCCATGACCGAGCACGGCGAGTGGCACGAGATCCGGGTGGAGGACGCCACCGAGTGGTGGATCTGGGACGAGAGCCTCGCGCGGGTGGACGCGGCGCTGGCCTACGAGGACCAGGGATTCGTGCCGCTGCTGGGCTACGAGTGGACGGCGTACATCAACCCCTTCGACGTGCTCGAGGAGGGGGACGATCCCGAGGACTTCGCCGGCTCGTTCGTGCGCGGCCACAAGACCGTGCTGTTCCGCGAACCGTGGGCCTGCGACGCCTGGTGCGTGGGCGCCAACACCATGATGGACGAGTTCGCCAAGGGGGAGACCGGGCTGGTCTACCACCGGCTGGAGGACCGCATCGAGGCGCTCACCGTGGCCGGCCTGCACGACTACTGGGACGACGCCGCGGACGAGTGCGGTGACACCGACCTGCTGACCTATTTCCACCACCCGGCCTACGTCTTCCCCAGCCCGGTCAACTGGGCCCTGCCGGGCAACATCCCGGACGTCGGCGTGGAGATGCTGGTGGAGATCGCCTCCGAGCACGGCAGCTCCGAGTGCCGCGACACGGCCCAGGACGGCTGCGGCTTCTGGCTCAACGAAGACGGGATCAGCGAACACGTCTCCTGGGGCTCGGTGCAGGAGGCACTCGCCCTCGGCTACCGGCTGGGGTTCGTGGGCGGCACCGACAGCCACGACGCCCGCCCCGGCTCCCTGGACGAGGCCTCCACCATCGCGGCATTCTGGGACGCGGACGGCGACGGTGTGGTGGACGATCCCCAGCAGCAGTTCGCCCCGGGCACGATCACCGGGGTGTGGATCGGCGGCGACTGGTCGCGCGACACCCTGTGGGAAGGGCTGACCGCCCGGCACACGCTGGCCACGACCGGGCCGCAGGGGCGCGTCGTGATGGCGGCCCTGGATGCCGAGGGCGACGTGTATCTGCCCGGCGACGTGGTCCCGGCGGTGCGCTTCCCCGTCGAGTTCGTGGCCGTGGTGGAGCCGGGCGACGGGTGGGAGGTCGAGCAGCTGGAGCTGGTCGATCCCGTGGACGGCGCCGTGGTCGCCTCGACCACGGCAACGACGCTGACGCTCGAGCTGGCCCACCCCGGTTCACCAGCCCTGTACCTGCGCGCACGCCTGTGGGACGGCGACGCCGAGCATCGGCTCTGGCTGTCTCCGCTGTTCGTGGGCAGTTGATCACGGCGCACTCTCGGTCCTGACGGTCTGATACGATTCCTCCCCAGGGAGGATCTCGATGTCACGGTTCATCACCCTCATGTTGGCGGCGGCGCTCGTGCTGTGGTGCAGCGGCTGCCCCGACCCCATGGACGACGACACCAGCGACGACGACGTGGTGGAGGACGACGACGCCACGGGCGACGACGACGACACCGGACCGGGCGACGACGACGACACCGGACCGGGGGACGACGACGACACCGGACCCGGGGACGACGACGACACCGGACCCGGGGACGACGACGACACCGGACCGGGCGACGACGACGACACCGGGCCCGGCGACGACGACGACACGGTCGGGGACGACGACGACACCGCGGCCGGCACGGACGACGACGGGGACGGCTGGACCGTGGAGGCGGGGGACTGCGACGACGCGGACGTGACCGTGCACCCGGGCGCGGTCGAGCTGTGCGACGGCCTCGACAACGACTGCGACGGCACCCTGCCGGTGGACGAGCTCGACGTGGACGGTGACGGGGTCATGGCCTGCGGTGGCGACTGCGACGACAACGACGCGCAGACCTGGCCAGGCGCGCCCGAGCTGTGCGACGGCCTCGACAACGACTGCGACGGCATCGTCTCGCCCGACGAGATCGACATCGATGGCGACGGCTTCAGCACCTGCGATGGCGACTGCGCCGAGGGGGACGCGGCCATCTTCCCGGGGGCGGCCGAGGCCTGCAAC
>CAZXHG010000068.1:23210-38014 GCA_964639985.1 uncultured Rickettsiales bacterium | reverse complement strand
AGCTCGGTCGAGGGGTGGGGCACGGTGAGGCTGAACGCCACGTGGTCCAGCCCCAGCGAGCAGGCGAAGCGGATGGTCTGCTCCCCCAGCTCCGGGGTCTCCCCGGGCAGGCCGAGCATGAAGAACCCCATCACCTCCAGGCCCGCCGCACGGGCCGAGCGCACCGCCTCCCGCGCCTCGTCCAGGGTGAAGCCCTTCTTGATCCGGTCCAGCAGTCCCTGGTCCCCTGCCTCGAACCCGTAGTAGATGCGCCAGCAGCCCGCCTCCCGCATCCGCCGCAGCAGACCCTCGGGCACGAACCGGCTCTCGCAGGTCCACATCAGGTCCAGGTCCGCGGCGACCAGCCGGTCGCACAGCTCCTCCACCCAGGCCTCGTCCGTGACGAAGATGTCGTCCTGGAAGTACAGGTCGCGGGCGCCGGTGATGGCCTTGATCTGGCGGATCTCGTCCACCACCCGCGCGGGCGAGTGGCGGCGGTAGGTCCTGCGCACCAGCGACGACATCTCGCAGTAGGTGCACTCGGCGTAAGAGCAGCCGCGCGATGTGATCATGGCGGTGGACGGCAGCCGCTTCTGGCGGTGGGGCAGGGGCCGGTAGAGGGGGTGCGGGTACAGGTCGTACGCCGGCGCCGGGAGCTGGTCGAGGTCCTCCACGAGCTCCCGCTCGACCAGGTCGGTGAAGGAGCCGTCCGCCCGCCGGGCACGGACCCCCGGGATCCCCTCGATGTGCTCACCGGCACCCACGGCGCGGCACAGGTCGAGCATGGCCAGCTCGCCGTCGCCGGCCACGAATGCGTCGACCTCCGGACACTCGTGCACCACGGTGCGCCAGTTGGTGTTGACGTGCGCGCCTCCCACCACGATCGCCGCGGTGGTGCGTGGTCGCAATGCGCGTACGAGCTCGTACACGATGGGCGCCTCGAGCGAGATGGCTGTGATCCCGACCACGTCCGGGTCGAATGCCAGGACGCGGCGGACGGTGCGCGGCACGGTCAGGCCGAGGGCGGCCGCGTCGAGGATGGCCACGTCGATGCCCGCGCCGCGCAGCGTGGCGGCGATGTAGCCGATGCCCAGGGGTGGCTGGTTGCGGTAGCTGCGGCCGCGGGAGAACCCGTACAGCTCCCGCATGAAGTCCACGGGGGGGGCGACGAGCAGGACTCGCAGGGGATCGAACGCCATGGGCCGGACCATTCTAGGTCATGGCAGGGAGCGGGCCAGCCGGAAGCCGAGATCCTTGCGCCGCGCGTGCGGCGGCTGGCTCGCCCTCGCGGCCGTGCGCAGGCAGAACGGTTCGTCCCACCAGGACCCGCCGCGGGTGATGCGCTCCGCGGCGTCGTCCGCCCCGCGGGGATCGACCACGGCGTCGGTCTCGAGGGGGCCGTAGCCGTCCCAGGTCCACTCCCAGACGTTGCCCACCAGGTCGTGCAGTCCCCACGCGTTGGCCGGTCCGGAACCCACCGGCGCCGGACCCTCGAAGCCGTCGTCGCAGGGGGCGGTCATCACGTGCAGCAGCCCCGGCCGCGCCGAGCTGTCGGCGACGTTGCCCTGCGAGCACAGGTCCGCGGGATCGTCCACCGAACCGTAGCGGTGCCACTCGCCCGCGCGTGCCGCGAACTCCCACTCCGCTTCGGTGGGCAGCCGGTAGCCGGGGGCGTCGCCGTCCCAGGTCACGTGGTCGCCCTCGATGGTGTAGGCCGCCTCCCGATCCTCGAACTCGGAGAGCCGGTTGCAGAACCGCACGGCCTCCAGCCAGGTCACGTCCGCGGCCGGCAGATCGGCACCCAGCAGCGACCCGCCCGCCACGTCGGCGAGGGGCTGATCGGCCATCACCGCCTCGTACTGGTCCTGGGTGACCTCGACCCGGGACAGCAGGAACGGCCGCGCGATCGTGACCGCGTGCCAGGTCTCGTCGTCGTCCCGCTCGGGATCGTCCGCGGGCGTGCCCATCTGGAAGGTGCCTGCCTCGAGCCGGACCATGGACCCGGCCACGTCGGCCAGCGCCGACTCCTGGGTGGCGGATGGCTCCAGCAGACCTGGTGTGTGATGCACGTTCATCGCCCGCTCGCCCAACCACCAGCTGCTGCCGAGCGCGGCCGCGGCCAGGGGAGCGAGGACGCCGACCACGGCGAGGGCGCGCCTTCGCAGCGTGCTGCGGCAGTGGGTCCGGGGTTCGTGCTCGGTCGCGTCGTCCACGGGGCTCCGGGTGCGCATCCCCCCCGGACGGTCCGTCCGCGCACGTACCCGCATGGTACGCCGAGGGACAGCCGCCTCCCAGCACTGTGCAAGACGGGCCTGCGAGTCGGAGTGGGACATTGCGGTGCAGCCGCCCGTCGGCCACCATGATCCGATGGCGACGAGCCCCCAGCCCGGTGGAGACGTCCCGCGCGGCCATGGCAGGGCAGGCCTGCGTCTGGTCCTGGGGCTGGTGATCGGTGCGGGCCTGCTGACGGCCGTGCTGGTGCGCGTGGACTGGACCGAGGTGGGTCAGGTGCTGGCCCAGAGCCGGCCGATCTGGATCGTGCCGATCGCGGCGAGCATGCTCGCCCACTACGTGTTCAAGGGGCTGCGCTGGCGGATCCTGCTGGCCGCGCGGGCGCCGGTGCCCAGGCTCCTGGCCGTGCGCCTGACGTACGTGGGCTACTTCATGAACAACCTGTTCCCCGCGCGCCTGGGCGAGCTGGGCAGGCCCTACCTGCTGTCGCTGAACGTGTGCGGGATCCCCTTCTCGTTCGCGCTGGCCACCCTGTTCGGCGACAAGCTGTTCGACCTCGTGTTCCTGGTGCTGTGCCTGCTGCTGTCGTTCGCGGTGGTGCCCCTGCCCGAGGACGTGCTGTGGGGCATGGGCGCGGCCACGGTGGTCAGCTGTGCGATCCTGGCCGGCGGCCTGTGGGCCGCTTGGTGGTATGGCCAGGAGCGGGACCGGGACGGCAGCGTACTGGAGCGGCTCGCCCGGCGCGGTGGGCGGTGGGGCGATCGCATCTACCGGACCCTGCTGAGCTTCGCCGAGGGCCTGTCGTCTGTGTCGTCGCCGCGGCGCCTGGCCCTGGCGTTCGTGCACTCGCTGGCCTCGTTCGTGCTGCTGGGCACCACCACCTGGTGCTGCCTGGAGATGGTGGGGATCCACGCCGACGTGCTGACCTGCCTGTTCGTGATGGGGTTGCTGGGGCTGAGCTTCCTGATCCCGGCGCCCCCCACCAACGCCGGCAACATCCACTTCTTCGCCACCCACGCCCTGGTGCTGCTCGGCGCGGCCGACCTGGAGCGGGCGTTCGCCTTTGCCGTGGTCACCCACCTCAACCAGGTGGTGACCGTGTCGGCCGCGGGCATGATCTCGCTGGTCGGGCTGGACTGGCGGCGGCTGCGGGACCTGGCCCGGTGAGCGCGCCGCGCCTGCTGCTGCTGCGTCCGGCCCTGCGCCGCGGCCGGCGCCTGTGCGGCTACATGACCGATTACTCGGGGGCCGTGTCGCCCGCCGGGTTCGTGTTCCCCCCCCTGGAGCTGCTGTGGGTGGCCGCGCTGGCGCGGGCCGCCGGCGTGGAGGTGGAGCTCGTGGACGCGGCTGCGGCGCGGATCGGGCCGCGGCGCGCGGTGAAGGCCGCGGCGTCGTCGGGTGCGAGCCACGTGCTGGTGGCCACACCCATCGGGGACCTCGCCGAGCAGGTGCCGGACCTGCTGACCCGGCTGCGCGCGGCCCGGCCCGGGATCCGGATCGCGGTGTTCGGCCCGGAGGTCTCGTCGGCTCCCCGGTCCCTGCTGGATCGCGGCCTGGCCGATGCGGCCATCGTAGGGGAGCCCGACCTGCCCACGGCTGCGTGGCTGCGGGACGAGGCGGCCGACGGGCTGGTCCGTCCGGGGGATGCCGGGCCGTGGGGCCCCGCCCGGGTCGACGATCTCGACGCGCTGCCCCATCCACCCCGGGATCTGCTTCGCAAGGGGCTGTACTACGCACCGTTCTCCCACACAGGTCCCTACGCGGCCGTGCAGGGATCGCGTGGGTGCGCCTACGGCCTGTGCCGGTTCTGCCCCTCGTCCCTGTGGCGGCCGCCCGGCGAGGTGGCTCGCCACTCGCCGGGATGGGTCGCCGGGGACGTGCGTCGGGTGGCCGCGGCCGGGTACCGGGAGGTGTTCTTCCGCGACCAGGTGTTCACCGCGGACAGGGCGTGGGCGTTGCAACTGTGCCGCGAGTTGGAAGCCAGCGGCGCATCCCTGCCCTGGCGCTGCATGACCCGGGTGGACGCGGTCGACACCGAGGTCCTGGAGCGCATGCGGGCCGCGGGCTGCTACCAGGTGTCCATGGGCTTCGAGTCCCACGAGCAGGCCGCGCTGGACGCGGTGCACAAGGGGTTCGATCTGGACGAGGCGTTCCGCGCGGCCGGCCTGGTCCAGCAGGCCGGCCTGGAGCTGGTGGGCAACTTCATGGTCGGCCTCAGCGGCTCCACGGACGACGCCCTGGCGCTGGCCGGGGGCTTCGCCCGGCAGCTCGGCTGCGACTACGCCCAGTTCAACCTGGTCGAGGCCGTGCCCACGGACGAGGGGCCGGCCGCGGCCGGGCCCGGCGACCCGGCCCGGCTGGCGCGGTTCGAGCGGCGTGCATACCTTGACTTCTACCTGCGCCCGCAGTTCCTGTGGCGGCGCCGCGGCGCGCTGGTGCGGCCCCCGATCCTGTGGGCTAACCTGCGCGCAGGCTGGAACCTGGTGCGACCCGGTCGCTGAGCACTTGCGTTCCGCGACGGATCGGGCAAGTTGGTCCGAGGAGGCACGACCGGTGAGGGTCTTCCTGGTCTCGTCGAACCTGTACTCGCAGTTCCCGGCGGTGTTCCCCAACGCCCTGGGCAGCCTGGCCGCGTGGCTCAAGCAGCGCGGCCACCAGGTCGACACCCTGCACATGGAGCACCGGCGGCAGCTGCGTCGGGAGCTGCCGCGACGGCTCGAGGCCTTCGCCCCGGACGTGGTCGGCGTGTCGCTGATGACCTGCGAGACACCCATCCTCGAGCCGGTGGTCGTGGTCGCGCGGCGGATCACCCCCCGGGCCCAGGTGCTCGTCGGCGGCATCCACTGCATCGTCGATCCCGACTCGGTGGCGCGCACACCGGGGGTGGACGCGGTGTGCTGCGGCGAGGGCGAGGTCGCGTTCGCCGAGTACCTCGACCGGCTGGAGCGGGGCGATGACGTCACCACCACCGGCAACTTCGCCTTCCTGCGCGACGGCGAGGTGGTGCGCAACCCGCCGCAGGGGTTCGTGGAGGACCTCGACACCCTGCCGCCCATGGACCGCTCGGTGGCCGACCTGCAGTACGCCATCGACGCCAACAACTTCGTGCTCAACCTGATCTTCAGCCGGGGCTGTCCCTGGAGCTGCCGGTTCTGCTGCAACGAGGACATCCGCCAGGCGGGCACGGGCAAGTACTCGCGGCTGCTGTCCGTGGATCGGGCGATGGAGGAGATCCAGCGGCTGTCGGACCGCTACCGCTTCCGCTACATCCTGTTTCGCGACGACACCTTCACCTGGGATCGCGACTGGGCGCTGGCGTTCCTCGAGGCCTACCGGGAGCGCTTCACCACGCCCTTCGACGTGTTCAGCCGGGTGGACTGCCTCGACGAGGAGATCATGGACGCGCTCGCGGCTGCGGGGTGCGGGTACGTGTTCCTCGGCCTGGACTCGGGCAACGACTACATCCGCAACGACGTGCTCAACAAGGAGCAGGACAACACCGCGCTGATGGCGGTGTGCGAGTACATGAAGTCCATCGGGCTGATCCCGATGATCTCCAACATCGTGGGCCTGCCCCACGAGACCCCGCAGATGTTCCGCGACACCGTGGAGCTGAACAAGCGCATCCACGCCGACCAGGTGGTGTTCAGCCCCACCTGTGGGGCCTGTCCCAAGATCTGGGTCTTCACCCCCTGGCCCGGCTCCGACCTGTACCGCATGTGTGAGGCCGCCGGCTGGATCGAGCACGGCCCGGGCCGGCGCAAGGTCTACCGGGAGACGACCCTGCGCATGCCGGGCTTCAGCCCGCAACAGATCGAGCGCGAGTTCCGCACCTTCCGCTACCAGGTCTACAAGGACAACTTCCCGGTGCGCGCCCGGCTGTTCCGCGTGTACGACAGCCGCTGGTTCCAGGCCCTGTTCGAGCGCGTACCCACCGTGGCCATCGGCCGGGTCCGCCAGACCGTGCTGGACGTGATGCACGGCGTGGACGGGAAAAGGGACGTACGTAAGAAATCAACTAACTCGCGAGTTAGTTGATTTCTTACGTACGTCCCCTTTCCTCACTCCCGATAGAACACGAACTGCCCCACCCCGTACACCAGGCCGCTGATCAGCAGCCCGACGAACCACGCGTAGGTGTAGGTCGTGGCGAAGAACGGGTGCACCGCGTCCAGCACCTCGACCTGGGCCAGGAAGCCCGGCACGTTGGGCGCCACGCCCAGCACCAGCGCCACGATCGCCACCGGGTTCCAGCCGCGCACGTAGCTGTATCGGCCCCCCTTGCGGAACAGCTCGGCCACGTCCAGCTCGGTGAAGCGCAGCACGAAGTAGTCCACGATCAGGATGCCAGCGATCGGCCCCAGCAGCGCGGAGTAGCCGATCAGCCACACGAAGATGTAGTCCCCGGCCGTCTCCAGCAGCTTCCAGGGGAACATGGCGATGCCCAGCCCGGCGGTGATGTAGCCGCCCATCTTGAAGGAGATGCGGCGCGGCGCGATGTTGGAGAAGCCGTTGGCCGGGGCGACCACGTTGGCCGCCAGGTTGGTGGTCAGGGTGGCCACGGCCAGCACGAACAGGGCGATGACGACCGCGCTGCCGCCCATCTCCCCCAGCAGCTCCACCGGGTGCCAGATGGCGCGGCCGAAGATGACCACCGTGGCCGAGGTGACGGCCACGCCGATGAACGCGAACAGGGCCATGGTCGGCGGCAGGCCGATGGCCTGGCCCAGCACCTGGTCGCGCTGGGTGCGGCAGTAGCGGGTGAAGTCGGGGATGTTCAGCGACAGGGTGGCCCAGAAGCCGACCATGGCGGTCAGGGAGGGGAAGAACACGGCCAGGAACTGGCCCTCCTGCTCGCCGCCCGGGGCGAACGCCGACGGCGTGGACAGCATCTCGCCGAACCCGCCCGCCTTGATCCAGGCCCAGGCGAGCAGGGCCAGCCCCATGGCCAGCAGGAACGGCGCGGCCAGGGTCTCCAGCCAGCGGATCGACTCGGTGCCGCGGGCGATGAAGAACACGTGCAGGGCCCAGAAGGCGAGGAAGCACAGGGTCTGCCACGGGTCGATGCCGAGCACGGGCAGGGGGGTGCCCGCGAACCAGCCGTCGGACAGGGCGTTGAGGATGGTGTAGATGGCCGAGCCGCCGATCCAGGTCTGGATCCCGAACCAGCCGCAGGCCACCAGGCCGCGCAGGATGGCCGGCACGTTGGCGCCCACCGTGCCGAAGGAGGCGCGCAGCAGCACCGGGAACGGGATCCCGTGCTTGGTGCCCGCGTGGCCGACCAGGGCCATGGGCACGAGCACCACCAGGTTGCCCAGCAGGATGGTGGCGATCGCCTGCAGCCAGGACATGCCCGCGTCGACCAGGCTGGACGACAGCATGTAGGTGGGTACGCACACCACCATGCCGACCCACAGTGCCGCGATCGAGGTCCAGCGCCAGGTGCGGGCCGCGGCCGACGTCGGGGCGAGATCCTCGTTGTACAGGGTGGGGTCGGCGCCCTCGATTGGCGCCGGGGGTGCGTGGTTGGCGCTCATCGTCTCGTCCCTCTCCCGCTGCCCCGCAGGCACGCGTGATCCGGAGGCGGGTCGCGGACCACGGGCAAGCCACCTTCCCAGACCACGGGCACCTGGTTCCACACGTCCTTGAGCAGGTCGCAGCGGTCCACGGTGAGGTGGCCCAGATCCCACCACAGGTGATCGCCCAGGCCGGTGGCGGCCACCAGGTCGCTGCCCGATACGGCCAGGTGATCCACCGGTCCGTGGAGCCGCGCCGCGGTCAGCAGCTCCCCGTTGACCGCGCTCCACAGCCCGACCTGGCCGTTGGCGTGCCCGGCCGCGATCGTGTGCATCGGTCCGGCGGCCAGGTGGATCACCGGGCTGGAGACCGTGTCCTCGAAGTGCACGTCGGCCCGGTCCGAGCCCTCGTTGCGGACCTCGATGTTGCCGTCCGCGAAGCCCAGCACCAGCTCACCGCCCCGCCGGTCGACCGCCGCGATGCCCGGTCCGATGGGCGTGGTCGGACCGGGAGTGCCGGCGGGATCGAACGACTGCACCGCCGTCCGGCTGGCCACGAGCACGCCCTCGTCGTCCGCGGCGATGGCGAGCGCGTCCGTGGACAGCACGACCGGCGGCCCCTCGATGGGCCGGAGCGACGCCTCGCCACCGGCCAGCACCAGGCACCCCGCGGACACCGCGATGAGCCGGTCCCAGCCGGGCAGCTCCACGCGGCCGTGCAGGTGGTCGTGCACCGCGTCCCAGATCTCCACGATCCCGTCCGCGGTGGCCATGCACACCAGGCTCCCGTCGTCCGACAGCGAGGCGTACGTGGCGCGCGCGTCCAGGGCGGCCGCCCACTCGGTCATGGGCGGCGGTGGGGCCGTGGGTCGCAGCGGCGCCCAGCCCTCGTGGGTCAGCAGGGACAGCGAGCGGGGCACGAGGGCCACGCCCAGCCACACCGGTGCGCCGGTGGCCGCGTCCCAGAGGCGCACGGTGCCGCCGTCGCCGCCGGTCGCCACCCACATGCCATCGTGGCTGAAGGCCACGTTGTTGACCTCGGCGGCGTGGCCCGCCAGCTCCACGTGACTGCCATCGGCGACGCTCCACACCCGCGCGGAGCCGTCCGAGCACGAGGTGAGCAGGCGGCGGCCGGCCGGGTCGAATGCGATGCCGTGGATCCGGCCCTCGTGCCTCCCCAGCACGCGGCCCTCACCGGAGGCCACGTCCCACAGCCGCAGGGTCCCGTCGAAGCCGCCCGAGGCCACGGTGCGGCCGTCGGAGGAGAAGGCCACACCCAGGACCTCCCCCTCGTGCCCGTCCAGGATCTGCACGCGCCTGCCCGTGATCGCGTCCCAGACCATGGGCGTCGGGTCCAGGCCGGACGTCGCGATCCGGGACCCGTCCGGGCTGAACGAGACCGTGGTCGCCCCGCCCGCGTGACAGGGGATGCGCAGCAACTCGGCGCCGCTGGCCAGGTCCCACAGCCGCACGGTCGAGTCCGAGCTCGCCGAGGCGACGCGGGTGCCGTCCGGGCTGATGGCCACGCCCCAGATGCGGTCCGTGTGCCCGGTCAACGTGGCCAGGGCCTCGCCGCTGGCCGTGTCCCAGACCCGGACGGTGCCGTCGATGCTGCCGCTGGCGACGCGGGTGCCGTCCGGACTCGTGGCCACCCCGCACACACCGTGGGTGTGGCCCTCGAACCGCGCCAGGGGCCTGCCGCTGACCACGTCCCAGGCGCGCACCGTGTTGTCCAGGCTGCCGGTGTAGACCGTGCGGTCGTCCGGGGAGAACGCCACCGCGTAGATCGCGTCGGTGTGCCCTCCGGCCACGGTGGGTTGATCCCCGGACGCGTCGAGGTCCCACACCCGCAGGACCTTGTCGAAGGTGGCCTGGCCGAGGAAGCGGCCATTGGGCGACAGGCTGGCCGCGCGGGAGGCGACCTCGTCCCCCGAGAGCAGGATACGCGACGTCCCGGTCGCCGTGTCCCACAGCCGCACGGTCTGGTCGGTGCTGGCGGAGACCAGCCGCCCGTCCGCCAGGAACCCCAGGCCCGTGACCTGCCGCGTGTGGCCCGCCAGGTCGGCGGTCAGGGTGCGGTCCGAGAGGCGCCAGATGCGGATCCGCTGGTCCGCGTCTCGGGTGACCAGCGAGGCGCCGTCCGGGCTGAAGCGGACGGTCCCGACCGGCCGCTCGTGGGCGCGGAACGTGCGCACCTCGGCGCGGGAGGCCACGTCCATCAGGTGCACGTCACCGTCGCTGTCGCCGGTGGCGAGCAGGCCCCCGTCCGGGCTGAAGTCCAGCTCGCCGTTGCGGCAGATGGCGCCGCCGAATGTGGCCGAGGGTCGGCGCTCGCCCACCTTCCACAGCTTGACCGAGCGGTCGTTGCTGGCCGACGCCAGCAGGTTGCCGCCCGGGTGGAAGCGCACGTCGGTCACGCGGTCGCCGTGGCCGGCCATCGCCGTGGACTCGCCGGTGCCGAGGTCCCAGACCCGCACGGTGGCGTCCCAGGAGCCGGACGCCAGGTGGCTGCCGTCCGGGGAGAACGCCACGGCCGACACCTGCTCGGCGTGGCCGCGCAGGATGCGCACCGCGCCGGTGCGCACGTCGAACAGGTAGAGGGACCTGTCCTGGCAGGCCGCGGCCAGGGTGCGGCCATCCGGCGACCAGGCCACCTTGTAGGCGAACGTGCCCAGCTCCCGGCTCCACAGCAGGGGCGCCGCGCCGATGCGGGACCACAGCGCGCGCGCCAGCAGGGAGTCCTCGGTCTCCAGCGATGCGCGCAGCTTGGCCCGGGCCTCGAGCACCCCGCCCCGCTCGAACGCGGCCCGCGCACCCTCCCGCTGGGCCTCGGCGCGCTGGGTCTCGGCCACCTCCTTCTGGCGCTGGGTCTCGCGCTCCTTGTCGGCCATCACCCAGGCCACCACCAGGGACACCGCCGCGATCAGGGCCAACAGGCCCACGCCCGTGCCGATCAGCGCCCGGCGCCGGTTGCGCAGCCGGCGGTCCTTGAGCTGACCTGCTGCGAGGAAGGCGGTCACGCGTTCGGGCACGACGGTCTCGCCCTCGGTGAGCGTGCGGCTGGCCTCGTCGAGGTGGGCGCCGTGCCACAGCTCCTCGTCCCGGCGGCCCCGCTTGTCCCACAGCTCGGCCACGGCCACGAGCTGCTCCAGCAGGGCCAGCTCCTCGCGACTGTGGTCGATCCAGCGTGCCAGCCGCTTCCACGAGCGGATCAGCGACTCGTGCACCAGCTGCAGCTCGGCCTCTCCCTCGGACGCGCTGCCCGCCTTGCGCACGGTGACCAGCCGCGCCTCGGCGAGGCGACCCAGCACCTGTCGTGCCCGGGGATCCATGCCCTCCAGCACCTGGTCCACGGGCAGCACCTGGCGGGTACCCTCGGTGGTGACCAGCCGCAGCAGGATCTGGCGGGCCAGGCGCACGTCCGTCGGGAACAGGCTGTCGACCACGCCGTCGGCGTGGCGGGCCAGCGCGCCGGCCACGCCCCCCATCTCGTCGTAGACCGACCGCCGCAGCACGCGGCGCTCCCGGTCCCGGCGGTCCCACAGCGCCCTCGCGGTGAACTGCAGCAGGGGCAGGCAGGCGGGCTCGTCCCGCACCGCCTCGACCATCTCCGGGATCAGGGCCGGGTCGTCGGCCTGGAACCCCACGGTCTGCAGGGGCCGCTGGAGCATCTCGGCCATGGCCTGCGCGTCGGGCCGCTGCAGCACGGTCACCCGGCTCAGCACCTGGCGGACCACGTCGTCCTGGTGCAGTCGGCCGAGGAAGTCGTCCCGTACGGTGAACACCACCCGCACCAGTCCCTGCGGGTCGTCCGCGGCCGTGCAGATGGCGCGCATGAAGTTTCGCTGCAGCCGCGGGTCGTCCCCCAGGGTGTACAGCTCCTCGAGCTGGTCCACGAACAGCAGCACCCGCGCGTCGTTGTGCTCGGCGATCTGCTGCAGCACCAGGTTGAGCTGTTCGGGGGCCTCGCGCAGCCGGTCGGCCAGCCCGGGGCCGACCTTCTCCGCGCCCGGCTCGACCAGGGCCTGGATCTCGTACCCGGTGAGGTGCAGCGAGATGGTGGCCGGCTCCTGCTCGATGGCCTCGGGTGTCTCCGCGGTGAGAGCGGCGTCGAGCACGGTCTCCAGGTCCACGAACGGCCGCCGGCCGGGCAGCACGTTGAGCACCAGCCACCGCCCCTGCTCCCGCAGCCGCGGGATCACCCCGGCCTGTACGAACGAACTCTTGCCCGCCCCGGAGGGCCCGACCACGGGCAGCACGGTCTCGCGCCGGACCTGCTCGATGAGCGCGTCGAGTTCGGCCTCCCGGCCGTGGAAGAACGGAGCGTGCCGCTCCCCGAAGGGGCGCAGGCCGCGGAACGGGCTCTCCTCGCGGGTGGAGGTGGAGCCCCCCTCCGAGGCCAGCAGATCGCGAAGCCGGGAGGCCAGCTCCCCGGCCGTGGGCCGGTCGGCGGCCGCCTTGCGCAGGCAGATCGCCACCAGCGAGGCCAGCGGGCGGCGCACCGGGCGGAACAGGTCGAGATCGGGCGCCGGATCCGGGCTGGCGACCGCCGTGCCGAGTTCCAGCGGATCCTTGAACGTGTACGGCCGCCGACCTGCCAGCATCTCGAACAGGATCACGCCCAGGGACCACACGTCCGCGGGGGCGCCGGTCTCGGCGCCCAGCCACTGCTCCGGCGCCATGTACTCGGGCGAACCATACGTGCCCTCGTCGTCGTCGTCCGTGGCCTCGAGGTCGTCTTCGTGCTCGCGGGGCACGGTCGGACGGGAGACGATGCGCGCCAGGCCGAAGTCGAGCACCCGGATGCGGCCGTCGCGCGGGATGACCACGTTGTTGGGCTTCAGATCGCCGTGGGTCACCCCGTGGGCGTGGGATTCCTCCAGCGCCTCGGCGATGGCCAGGGCCACGCGGATGGCCTCGCGCTCCCCCATCCGGCTCCCGCGCATGCGGCCACGCAGGGTGCCGCCCTCCAGGTACTCCAGGGCCATGTACGGGATGTCCCGGTGCTGGCCCACCCCGAAGATGGTCACGATGTGGGGGTGGCTGAAGCGGGCCGTGGCGCGGGCCTCGAACAGGAAGCGCGACACCTCGCGGTCCGAACCCAGCAGCTGGGGATGGATCGCCTTGAGCGCCACCCGCCGGCCCAGCTCGGTGTCGCGGGCCAGGAACACCTCGCCCATGCCGCCCCGGCCCAGGGACCGGACAACCCGGTAGTGATCCACCTCCTCGCCGTCGGCGAAGGGCGTGTGGCCGGCTGCAGGACCCATGTGCTCCCTCACCGACAGTGTACCCCGCCGAAGGCGGGCGGGTCGCCGGGGTGGTAGAACGGTCGGATGCTGGTGCTCGGGATCCACGACGGCCACAACAGCTCCTGCGCCTTGCTGTGCGACGGCGAGCTGGTGGCGGCCGTGGAGGAGGAGCGGCTGCGGCGGGTCAAGAACTGGGACGCCCGCCGCCACCCGGGGCGGGGACCGTCGCGGTCCATGCGCGCCGTGCTGGCCACGGCCGGGGTGGGACCCGGGGACGTGGACGTGGTGGCCGTGCCGTTCAGCTCCCCGGGCGAGGACCTGGCCACGCTGCGCCGGCTGGGCCACGCCGGCGTGTTCGGCAGCACGGCGTTCGCGCCCCTGGCCGCGTCCAAGGCATGGCGCATGGCCGAGGTGGTGGGCATGCTGCGCGACGAGGGCGTGACCGCGCCCGTGGCCCAGGTCGACCACCACCGGGCGCACGTGGCGAGCGCCTTCCTGACCAGCGGCTTCGACCGGGCGCTGGCGCTGACCCTGGACGGCAAGGGTGACCTGCTCAGCGGCAGCGTGTACGCCGTGGACCGCGCGGGCATGCAGCGGCTACGGGAGATCGACCAGCTCGACAGCATCGCCATCCTGTACTCGGCCGTGACCCGGGCGCTGGGCTTCCGTGCGGACGAGGACGAGGGCAAGGTCACCGCCCTGGCCGCCGAGGGTGTGGCGGACGAACTGGTGGACGCGATGCTGGGCCGGCTGTTCCGGGTGGAGGGGGCGGACCTGCGCGGCGTGGGACTACGCCGCCACCGCAACCCGTTGCGCTACATCAAGCAGGCCACCGGTGCGCTGGTGACCGACCTGCGCCGCCAGACCGGCGGTGAGGTGCCCCGGGCCGACCTGGCGCTGGGGGTGCAGCGGCTGCTGGAGCGTGGCTGCGAGGCGGTGCTGCTGGACCAGGTGAGGGAGGCCGGGCCGGTGGACCTGTGCGTGGCCGGCGGCGTGTTCGCCAACGTGCGGCTGAACCGGCGGCTGGCGACCCTGCCCCAGGTGTCACGAATGCACGTGCACCCGGCCATGGGGGACTCGGGGCTGGCCGCAGGCGCGGCCGCGGCCGTGTACGGGGAACGGACCGGCGAGCTGCCGTCCCGGGCGGTGGCGCACGTGTTCCTGGGACCGGATCTGGCCGACGGGCAGGCCGAGAGCGCGCTGCGGGACGCGGGCATGGACTGGGATCGGCCCGACGATCCGGCCGCGGCCGTGGCCGAGGTGCTCGCCGCGGGGCACCCGGTGGCCGTGTGCCGCGGCCGCCTGGAGTACGGTCCGCGGGCCCTGGGCCACCGCTCGATCCTGCACGCGCCCGACGACCCCACGGCCCGGGAGTGGCTCAACCGGGCGCTGGGCCGCGACGGGGTGATGCCGTTCGCGCCCATGGTCCTGGCCGAGGAGGTGGACCGCTGCTTGGAGCCCCAGCCGGCCAGCGCCCCGGACGCGCCGTTCATGACCACCTCGTACGCGGCCACCCCGTGGATGGCCGAGCACTGCCCGGGCGTGGTGCACACGGACGGAACGGTGAGGCCGCAGGTGGTGAGCCGGCACGCCAGCCCGTTCCTGCACCGGCTGCTGACCCGCTACCACGAGCTGACCGGCCTCCCCTGCCTGCTCGACACCAGCCTCAACAGCCACCGCGAGCCCATCGCCTGCACGGCGCGGGACGCGGTGCGCGTGGTCAGGCGCGCCGGGCTCGACCACCTCCTGGCGGGGGACCTGCTGACGGGATGAAGACGGGGGGGGTGCAGTGGCCCCATTGTTTAGTTTTTGCCGGGAAAATATAAAA
>CAZXHG010000068.1:0-23200 GCA_964639985.1 uncultured Rickettsiales bacterium | reverse complement strand
ATGCCCTCAAATTTAAACATGTCGCGACTTGACCCCTTCTCCTTGACCCCTTCTCCTTGACCCCTTCTGTTGACCCCTTCTGTGACCCCTTCTGGGGCTTGACCCTTTCTGGGGCTACCGCCGCTGGGCGATGCGCGACTGGCGCATCAGCGCCTCGAACACGTCGCCCACGCCCTCGGGATCGAGGTCGTGCAGCGCGCCCCAGCGGCGGCGGTCTTCGAGCATGGCCCGCTCGCGGTCGGCGTCGAGCACCCTTCGACCCTGGGCCGCCTTGGCCTCGCCCGCCAGCCGAGCGAGCTGTACCCGGCGGCCCATGAGCACGACCAGGGCCTCGTCGAGCTCGTCGATCAGGGCGCGCGTCTCCAGCAGGTCCGGCGAGGCGTCGCCCAGGCCGGGGATGGCCAGCGAGTCCGTGGCCGTCTGGGTTCGCTCCGCGCCCGGCGGTGCCTTGGCCGCGGCGTCGAGCTCGTCGTCGATGTTCTGCAGCGCGTCCATGAACCGGCGGCGCGTGGACGTGGCGTGCGGGTTCTCCAGCTGGATCGCGGCGAACAGGTGACCGGCGTCCCAGCGGACGGTCTCCACGGTGCGGGACATGGCCTTGAACGACGGCGGCGAGAACGGCACCGGCCCGTCCACGTCCAGGGCCAGGAGGCCCTTGGCCAGGAAGAAGGCCATGGCGTGGGTGCGCGCCATCAGCCGGTCGTGGGTGTCCGCGTCGGTCTCGACGACCTGGCAGTCGATCGACTCGAGGAAGCCGCGCACCCGGGGGAGCGCGTCGGGGTGGGCGTCGCTGGGACAGACCACCACCTCCAGCGGGCGCTCGCCGCGGGACAGGGAGGCCGGACCGAACAGGGGGTGGGTCCCGATCCAGGGGATGTCCTCGCCCAGGACCTCGGCCATGGCCTCGATGGGTTTGAGCTTGACGCTGGCCACGTCGATCACGAGCTGGCCCGGGTCGAGCAGGGGACGCAGGTCCTGCAGGACAGGGCGGATCAGCCCGATGGGTACGGCCACGATCACGACGTCCGCGCCGATCACGGCGGTCTGCAGGGTGCGCGCCGAGGTGTCGGGCACGGCGGGATCGTAGCTCTGCACCGCGTGGCCAGCGCGCACGGCGAGGTCGGCGAACGCACGGCCGAAGCGGCCGTATCCGAGGATGGCGATCTGCATGGGATCGTCGCTCTTTCGACGGGCCGCGTCGAGCGCCGGCCCGGGAGGGTTCAGTCCACCGCGAGGCGGTGGTCGAGCATCACGTCATCGTCGAACGTACCCCAGAACTCGAATTCTCGCCCCTGCAACATGACCGGCAGCCAGTGGCGGTCGTCCGCCCACATGGCGTCGTAGGGGATGTCGTCCACGGGCACCCAGATGGGTGTGGCCTCCGGGGTCTCGATCAGCTCGCCGGTGAAGGCGTCGGCGCGGAACACGGTGCAGTGGATGGACAGGCCGTGCACGAACTGGAACCACAGCACGCCCAGCTGGCGAGCGCCGAGGGCGGTCAGGCCGACCTCCTCCTCGGTCTCGCGGACCGCGCACTCGAGCAGGGTCTCGCCGGGGTCGAGCTTGCCGCCCGGGCCGTTGATCTTGCCCGCGCCGATGCCCCGCTTCTTGTGGATCAGCAGCACCTGGCCGTCGCGCACGACGAACATCAGGGTGGCGCGGATCTGCGGATCCCAGTGGTCCCAGTCGACCTGGTCCACGGTGAGCTGGGGTGTGGCCATGGAGTCGTCCTCTCGCCGGTCAGAACTCGACGAGGGTGTACCAGTCGCCGTCGCCGTCCGCAAACCGGGCACAGATCGCGACCCGCTTGCCGGGCGGGATGCGCGCCTTGCCAGAGAAGACGTCCTCCCCCCGCTGCGCGAGCCGGACCCAGCGCGGCAGCTCGTCGCCGATCACCAGGGACACGGCCTCTGCCTCCGGGACCTGGATGCGGAACAGGGTGCGTCCTCGCCGGGTGCGTACCAGGCGGGTGGGCTGCAGCAGGCGGCAGCGGCGCTCGTCGAACGCGCCGTACGTGAGGGGGAACGCGCCGCGGTCCGCGGCCACCGTGGCCTCGTAGCCGAAGCTGGCCACCTCGCCGTACGTGGCCTCCCCGGGGCGGCGGGCGTACAGCGCGAGCACGTACTGGCCGGACTCGGGGAACGCGGCATCGATGGTCAGCCGATCCCCGTCCCAGGAGTCGAAGGTGCGCTGCTCCAGGACCGCTCCATCCGCGTCCTCCAGGTGGGCGATCACCTGCGCGTCGGGTGGCACGTGGAACTGCAGCGAGGCGCGGCGGCCCACATCGTCGAGGCGTCGCGCCGGGGATTCGAGCCGCAGGCCGTGGGCGAAGAACGCGCCGGACAGGTCGGGCAGGTCGTGGAACTGCTCTGCGGTCACCGGCTCGTCCAGCAGCTGCCAGCGCGCGTCCGCGGGCAGGTGGGAGTGGATGAAGTGCTCGGGCTCGGCGAACAGGTAGTCGGTGCCGTAGCGCCGCACCCACGCGTCGCCCTGCACGAACCCCGCGTCCCAGGTGGTGTCCACCAGGTACCAGCGGTCGTCGATGCGCACAGCGTTCCAGGCGTGCGTACCCTCGGCCGTCTCGAGGGGGGCGAGCGGGCTGAAGCCGACGCCGCGGGCGTGGCCGGACACGACCCGCGCCTCGATGCCCGCGAGGTCACACATGCGCGCGAACAGCCGGGCGTAGCCGTTGCAGACCGCCGTGCCACTGCGCAACGTCTCGGCCCAGCCGCCACCTCCGCCGCCCCCGTGCAGCGCGGGCAGGTCGTAGGCGATGTGGGTGGCGATCCAGTCGTGGAGCAGCTTGACCTGGCCGACGGGATCGTCCTCGCCCTCGAGCAGGTGATCGACAAGGTCGGTGAGGTGCGACGGGTCGGCGATCACGCGCTCGTGCAGCTCGGCCGGGACCGCCGCGATGCGGGGGTCCACGATCCCGGTGCTGTACTCCCCGGCCAGAGACGGGAACGAAGCCAGGCAGGTCAGCGCGAGCAGGAGGCAACGCATGATACGGTCGACCCTACACCGAAGTTCGCGATCCCGGAGGTGACACCATGAACGACACTTTCAACCCGGTGGGCTGGTTCGAGATTCCGGTGGCGGACATGGAGCGCGCCACCCGGTTCTACGAGGCCGTGCTCGCGGTCACGCTGACGCCGTTCCAGATGGGCCCGGACGCGATGGCGTGGTTCCCGAACCACGACGCCGTCAAGGGCACGTCCGGCTCCCTGGTCCAGGCCGAGGGGTTCGAGCCCGGCAGTGCCGGGACGCGGGTGTACTTCACCGCTCCGGACCTGGACGCCACGCTGGAGCGGGCCCTGGCCGCCGGAGGCCAGGTGATCGTCGGCCGCACCGACATCGGCGAGTTCGGCTTCTACGCGGTGGTGCAGGACACCGAGGGCAACCAGGTGGGGCTGCACGCCCGGGAGTGAAGCCCCGCGCGGTTCAGTACGAGAGCACCCCGCCGGTGGCGAAGCAGTGCTCCTCCACGGTGCGGTCCGGGTGGTGCACCTCGAATGGCGGGTAGTAGATCTGCCGCGAGCCGTCCGGCACGGTGCAGATCCCGGTCCGCGATGCCTCGGGGCAGGCGTCGCGCCACGTCCCCCGTATCACGTCGCACAGGTCCCTGAGCGCCTGCTCGTCCGCGCCCTCGAATGCGGCCGCGGTGTACTCGAAGCACAGGCCCGCGCCCTCGACCGTCGCACAGGCACCGGTGATCCCGGTTCCCGCCGGGGATCCGGTGGTGCGGCAGCAGCCCGTGGACGAGAGCACGATTGCGGTCACGAGCAGGACGGGGAGTCGGGGGATCATCGGGTCACTCCACGCAGCGGAAGCCCACGTCGGGGTGGGCGTAGCCGGGGTTGCTCCACATGCGGCGGCTGGTGCGGGCGTCGTAGGCGGCGCGGTGGTGGGCGCCGGGAGAGCCGCCGCCGCCGCGCAGCACCTTGCGGGTGTCGGACTCGCGGCCCTGCACGGGCTGGCGCAGGAGCATGGCCTGGGGATCCGGGCCCGGCAGGCGGCCGTCGGCCAGGCCGGTCGGTCCGGTGGGGTCCGCGCCCTCGCTGTCGGCGTACCAGCTCTCGCCGTACCAGTCCGCGGTCCACTCCCAGACGTTGCCCGCCTGGTCCAGCACGCCAAAGGGGCTGGCACCGCTGGGGTGGCTGCCCGCCGGCGCCGGATCCGTGCCCACCTCGACCTCGCAGTGGCAGCGGGTCGGATCCCAGTCGTCCCCCCAGGGGTAGGTGCGGCCGTCGGTGCCGCGGGCGGCGAACTCCCACTCGGCCTCGGTGGGCAGGCGCGCGCCGCGCGTCGCGCAGTACGCCGCGGCGTCCCGCCAGGTGACTTCGCGCGCGGGCAAGGCGGCCTGTGCCGTGGCCAGGGCCTGCACGGCGGGATCGGCCGCCAGCTCGTCGAGGGTGCGACCCTCGACCGGGATCCCGGCCGCGGACAGGCCGTGATGCAGGGCGGACGTGGCCGCCTTGCGACGGGCCTCGAAGGTGAGGCCGTCGGCGTCGATATCCCGGTAGTCGTCGTACTGCAGGAACTCGATGGCGCAATCCACCGACGTCCGCCAGTACGGGCCCTCGACCGCGTCGAAGCGCTCGGTGGCACGCACGTGCTCGCAGAACGCGCCCACGGTGACCAGCGTGCGGTCCATGCGGTAGGCCGACAGGGTCACGTCGTGCGGAGGCGCCTCGTCGTGGTTCGCACGCTCGGCGCCCATGACGAACGAGCCGCCCGGGATGTCGACCGTGTCGGGCGCGCCGGGGTCGTGGCCCGAGCCGGCCACGAGCAGGACCAGGAGCAGGGCGGCTGCGCGTACCATCAGCGATCCCCCGCGCAGCGGAAGCCGAGGTTGAAGGTGCGGTATCCGGGCTCGAAGTGGCTGCGGGCCGCGCACCGCACGGCGCTGGGGTAGCTCTGGGAGCTGCCACCCCGGATCACGCGCTGGGATCCGTCGGCCGGTCCGGTGGGATCGGCATCGGGCGACATGCCGTAGTAGTCCTCGCCGTACCAGTCCGCCACCCACTCGGACACGTTGCCAGCCATGTCGTCGCAGCCGGACGGGCTGCGGCCGTCCGGGAGGCTGCCCACCGGCGCGGGGTAGATCCAGCCGTCCTTCTCCACGCCGGGGTCGAGGCCGTCGTGGCCCCGCTTCTCGCCGCCGGTGTTGGCCAGGCCCCACTCCCAGGCGTCGCCCCAGGGCCAGCGGCGGCCGTCGGTGCCGCGGCAGGCCAGCTCCCACTCGGCCTCGGTGGGCAGGCGCCTGCCCAGGGAGGCGCAGTACGCGTGGGCGTCGAACCAGTCCACGCCGACCACGGGCTGATCGTCCGCGGTGAACGTGTTCGGGCCGAACGGAGTGGTGGCCGCGTAGGCCGTGTCCGCCAGCAGCGGGTTGTAGTCCTTCCAGTAGCGTGGCGTGTGGTCCTTGTCCGGGGGCTGGCCCGGGTGGCGCCAGGCCGCGTCGCCTCCCTCGGCGACCGCCCCGAGGAAGCGCCGGTAGGCGCCGTTGGTGACCTCGGTCCGGTCGAGGGCGTAGCGCGACAGACGGACCTCGTGGCGAGGCCGCTCGTCCGCGTGCCGCCAGGCGGTGTCTGCCCGGGCCAGCAGCACGTCGTACGGCATCAGCGGGGCGCCGTCCGCGCCGGGCGGCTGGTCGGGCAGGTCCGGGTGGGCCTCGTCCGTGCCCATGGCGAAGGTGGTGGCGTCGACGGTGGTCATGGGCGCGTCGTCCCCGCCCGGCGCGGCCCCACGCAGGGAGCACGACGTCAGGGCCGGGAGGCCGGCGAGCAGGGCGGCGGTGGTGAGGGCGCGGCTCATTCGATGGACTTCAGGAAGCACACCAGGTCGTCGACCTGGGAGGCGCGCAGGTGCGACGTGCCGCCGTGGGTGTCGTGGCCGATGCGGGCCATGGCGATCTCGTGCATCGCCGTGTAGCGCTGCCTGTCCGGCACGTGGAACGTGGCGTTGAAGCCGACCTCATGGCGGCCGGGGCGCTCGGGGTTGCCCCCGATCAGGGGTTCGTAGCGGTAGCGCCGCAGGGCCCGGTGGCCGGGGGTGGCCACCACCTCGCGCAGCGTGCGGGCGATGCCCGAGTGCAGGAACGCGGGGGGGCGGTCCCAGATGCCGCGCAGGGGGAACGAGGTGAACTGGCCCTCGGTCTCCTCGCAGCGGCCCACGTCCCACGGTTCGAGGTCGCGGCGGTAGCCGTTGAGGTGGTCCAGCCGGTTCATGCCGATCAGGGTGAACGAGCCATCCCGGGGCGTGAACATCACCTGGGGCATGAACGACTGGGTGGCCGTACCCCGCGGGTCGAGGTCCTTCTTCGCGAACGACGGCGGCGGGTGGCACGAGACGCAGCCCACCTGTGGGTCGGAGAACAGGGCCTGGCCGCGAAGCCGTGACGGGTGGTCCGGGTCGTAGGGGTTGGGCAGCAGCCGCGGCTCGTGGATCTGCCACTCGCCGATGAAGCGCACGAAGTCCCGCAGGGTCATGGCCTTGCCGAAGGCGGCCATGGTCAGCTCGCGGAACAGCTGGTCGCGGCGCTCCTCGAGATCAGCCTCGAACGCCGTGGCCGAGTCCATGTTGGCCTGGATGTCGTCCACGCCGGCGAGCTCGTAGTGGGCGTCGAGCCAGGTGGGGTCCCCGTGGGGCCCGGCCCGGGCGAAGTCGTCCGCGGGCGTGTGCTCCATGATCATCGAGCGGGGCTCGAACACGGAGATCACGCCCTCGAAGAAGAACGGCTGGATGGCCAGCAGGTTGCGCATCTGCGGCGGGGCCATGGTGCCGCCGATGACGAACTGGCCCACGTCACCGTCCGGGTCGACGAACTCCTGGCCCACCACCTGGCTGACGCCCCACGGCCGGCCGTCACCGAGGTCACGGGCGTGGCAGTGGGCACACGAGGTGTCCCCGTCGGCGGAGAACAGCGACAGGCGCACCATCAGCTCGCCGCGCTCGGCGTTGGTGTCGGGCACCGGCCGCTGCAGGATGGAGGGATCGACCACGACCTCGTGAGACGATCCGTCGGTGAGGTCGAGCACCGACAGGGTGCCACCCAGGAAGTTGCTGACGTAGAGCAGACCCTCGGAGGGGGTTCGGGGCAGGCCCGCGGCAATGCGCATCGGGTTGTGGCCGGTGGGGAAGGTGCGCAGCGGCACGAGCACGTCCGATGGCTCGTGCGCGCCTGCGTCGATGCGCCACTCCTGCACCAGGTTGGACCCGGACATGACCACGTACAGGTGGTCGCCCTGCACGAGCATGGCCGTGGGCAGGGCGCCCTGGACCCGCATCAGGTCCGGGGGGATGTCGCCCTTGATGTCCCCGGCCGTGGACTCGGCAGTGTCCGAGGTGTAGCGGACCCAGTCCCGGTGGGCCTCGTAACGGTAGGGCAGCGACAGGTACTGCAGGCCATCGGCCGGGGGCTCGTCCGGGATGGCGAGCCGGTCGAGGTCCACCACCACCAGGTCGTTCTGCAGGTCGCGGAACTTGATCTCGGCCGTGCCGTCCGCGGCGTCGAAGGGGCCGAGGATGTGCTGCTGGTCGCGTGGCAGGGTCCCGCCGGTGTCGCAATCGCGCCACACGGTGTACTGGGCAGCGCGGTTGTCCGGGTCCCAGGACTCCCCGCCCCAGGGATCGCGCTCCCGGATCACCCCGTAGCCGATGCCCATGGTGGCGATCAGCAGCAGGTCGCGGCCGGTGGCCGGGTCGTTGTACACGGCCAGGTCCTGCGCCGCGTTCTGCAGGTAGACGCCGCCGACCTCCTGCTGCGTGGCCGTGTGCACGATGGACACGTCCTGGGTGCCGCTGTTGGCCACGAACAGGTGGCGCCCGTCCGCGGACAGGGCCAGGGCGTCGGGCTTGCTGTTCTCGTTGGAGACCGGGATGCCGGGGCCGATGCGGGCCGCTTCGATCCAGGCGTGCAGCGCCGCGTGGTCGGGATCGCGGTCCGGGGCGTCGAAGATCGTGCCGCCAGCGTGTGCGGAGAATGCTGGCGTGGCGTCGGCGAAGCCGCCGTGCTGCCCCGGAATCACCGTGCGCAGCAGCCGCGAGCGATCGGCGTCACCGGGGATCACGTGGGGCAGCAGCGAGGCGAACGATTGTGATGCGTCCTCACCTGCGTAGAACCCGCCCGGCCAGTCTTCGGTGTGGCAGGAGCCGCACCGGCGCTGCAGCACGTCGTGGATCCCGCTGGCGGCGAAGAACGCCGCGTCGTCGAGTCCCCCGACCTCGGTGGCGTGTCCGGCGGTGGGACCGTCGGAGAGGTCCACCAACAGCACCTGGTCGAGGTAGCGGTCGGCCACGTACGCGGTGTCGCCGTCCGCGTCCAAGGCGATGCCCTGGCCGTAGAAGTCCAGGGGGATCTCGGCCACCACGGCGTCGACGGCCGTGTCGATCACGATCAGGACGTTGGCGAAGCGCGCCGTGACCAGCAGGTGGCGGCCGTCCGGGTGCAGGGCCATGGCGTAGGGGCTGGTGGCCGGGCGGTCGATGTGCGCGGGAAGGGCCAGGGGAATGTGGCTCGTGACCTGCTCGGTGACGGTATCCACCACCGCGACGCGGTCCTCGGGCTCTGCCTCGTTACCGGCGAGGGCCACGTAGATCCGGGTCCCGTCGCCGGACAGGGCCACGGCCAGGGGGTGCTGGCGGTGGGGCTGCGGCTCCAGACCCACGGCGCCGACCCCGACCGGGTCGAGCACCTGGCGCTCGAAGGGCCGGCCATGGGACCAGCGGCTGGAGGTGTACGCGCCGAAGCGGGAGGGCGCCGACGCGCCGGCCGGCGCCGCGAGGGGGTTGGCGCGCAGCGAGCTGGGCACGAAGGTGAACGGTCCGTCCTCGGTCCGCGCCACGCCACTGGCGATGGCGCACGTGGCTGCCACCAGCAGGGCCAGGGGCGCGATCCAGGGGCGGGACGGGGCACTCATCGGGCGGTCACAGGCTCCTCGTGAAGGTGATCATGTCGGCGAACTCGCCGTCGGTCAGCTGCTGCCACGTGCCGTGCCGGCCGTCCGGATCCCACACGGTGAACACCTCCTCCAGCGTGGCCGCGCCACCGTGGTGCAGGTACGGCGCGGTGCGGTAGCACTCCCGCAGGGACGGCGTGTCGAAGGAGTCGCGTTGCTCGAACGGCTCGCGCAGGCCCAGGTCGTACATACGCAGGTCCGTGTACAGGGGCGCGGGGTGGCAGCGGTGGCAGTCGGCCTTCTCGTACGCGAGCCGGCCCCGCTCGACCGCCTCGGGCCGCGTCTCGGCATAGGCGTTGGGCATGCGGCGAGGGTGGAACACGAACTCGCGCACCGGGTCGATGAACGCCGGGTCGGGCAGGAATCCCTGGAACCGCATGCCGCCCATGAGCGCGTCGTCGGCCGCGGCCCGCACGCCGGACCACATGGACGGCGGCGTGTCCGCGGCGTCCCGCAGGGACTTGGCGTTCTTGGGATTGCCCTTGCCGTCGTTGGTCAGGTCCCACGACAGCCCGTCCATGGACGCGTCCTCCTGGTGGCAGCTGGCGCAGCTGTACCAGGCCTGGTGGCAGAAGCGGGCATCGGAGAAGTGCATCTCGCCGCGCCGCCAGTCGGTGAGCGGCTGCCGCTCGCCCAGGGGGATGATCGCGGTGACCTCGCCCGTGACCGGGTCGATCAGGGAGAGGTCCTCGCTGAAGTAGTTGCCCACCACGACCTGCTGCAGGGCCTCGCTGAACGCCACCCCGCGGGGACCGTTGCCGCGGGTGGGCACGCGCCGGGCGAAGCCGGTGCGTTCCAGCAGGCCGACGTCCTCCTCGATGAATTCCAGGTCGGCGTCGGTCGTGGCGCGCACGATCTCCATGGCCCGAGACCGGTCGACGATGGCCAGCTCGTGCACCCCGGCCAGGGTGACGAACACCCAGCGGCCGGCCGGGTCCAGGGCCACGCCCCAGGGATTGGCGCCGCCGCGCAGCAGGGTGTCCAGCAGCAGCGGGACCCGGTGGCCGGGCCGGTCCAGATCGATGATCGAGAGCGCGTTGGAGTTGATCCAGCCGCGGTCGATCTGGGTGGTGACCTCCTCGTCGTGGGCCACCAGGTGGGCCACGAAGCACCACGACGAGTCCGGATCGCAGGCCACCTCGTGCAGTAGCGAGGCGCGGCCCAGGCGGCGGGTCTCCAGCACGTCGCCGGTCGCGGGATCGAGGATCGTCACGCCCCGGGCGAGGCGGTCGGCGGACACCAGCCGGCGGCCTCCGTCGGCCAGGGCCACGTGGCGTGGGCCCGCGCCCACGGCCACCTCGGCGAGGACCTCGCCACCGGCCACGTCCACGGTGGAGACGGTGGCGGAGATCGAGTTGCCCACGTGCAGGCGGTGGCCGTCCGCGGACAGGGCCAGGCCATACGGTTCGAAGCCCGCGGGGAGGGCGTGCGTCACCTCGCCGGTCTGCAGGTCGAGCACCCGCACGGCGCGGTCGTACAGGTCGGTGACGTAGAGCCAGCGGCCGTCGGGTGAGATCGCGGCGTCGGTGGGGAACGCCCCCACGGCCCACTCCGCCGCGACCCGCCGCTCCTGGAGGTCGACCGCGAGCACGCTGGCCGAGGTCTGGCTGACCACGTACACGGTGAGGCCGTCGGGCGAGAGCACCACGGCGTTGGGGGAACGGTAGCGCGGGCCAGCCTCCTGGGGGTGGCCACCGGGCGCCGATGCCGCGAGGGACAGGCACGCCGCCAGGGCGCAGGTCACCACCCACCCCGTGTGCCGCCGGTGCACCGGGAGAGTCCGCTGGAATCTGGGTGCCCGCGCTGGCCCCGTTCTCATGCCGACCCGAGTCTACTATCGTTGAACCCGTGAGATCTCGCGTTCCCAGGATGAGGGGGACGGCGCTGATCGTGGTCGTCGTCGTGGTCCTGCTGGGGATCACGGCCGGAGCCTACCTGTGGCGGAACCGGGGGGCCGAGGGCGGCGACACCACCCCGGACAGCGAGCTGTTGCTGTCCCACGACGAGCGCCTGTACCTCGCCACCATCGAGCATCGCGCCCTGCTGCTGGGCAAGAAGGGCTACGGCTCGCTGGCCTGCGCCATGGATGCCGGGGACGCCGACCGGGTGGCCGCGCTGTTCACGGCGGGCTTCCAGGGCCACCTGATCGACCTCGGCCCGACCGAGCAGCTGGTGGACGGCCAGATCACCTGGCGGTCGGCGCGCGCGGACGCGGGACCGGTGCCCACCCGGCCGGTGGACGGCGCGGAGATGGCCGCCTTCCTGGTGGGCCTGCGCACGGGCTTTGGCGACGGGGCCAAGGTCAAGTTCTCGGGCCGCGGGCTGAAGCCGGCCCGGCGGTACGTGTACGACGGTGCCTGGGAGGGCAGGGCCAAGCTGGAGATCAAGGGGCCGTCCGCGGACGGCGGCGTGCGCCACACCAAGCTGGAGCTGGCCCTCGAATTCGCCACCATCCCGGATGTGGAGGCCATCGAGGCCGCCACCGGGTGGATCGCGGGGATCCGCGTGCTCGAGGGCCACGACACCCACGCTCCGGCCGCGCTGATGGCCGACGTGGCCGCAGAGCGCGGGATCGACGTGGACCGGATCCACGACAACTGGGAGCACCCGGGCGAGGAACCTCACTCGTTCACCGGGGGGGCGTTCGTCGAGGACCTGGACGGCGACGGGTTCGTGGACCTGCTGATCTCCGACGTCAACGGCGTGTTCCTGTACCGCAATCGCGGGGACGGCACGTTCGAGGATCGCTCTGCAGGATCGGGGTTGAAGACCCTGGACCCGGACGCGGAGTCCGACGGCGAGGTCATGGGGGACTTCGACGGCGACGGCCTGGTGGACGTGATCCTGGGAGCCGACGCCTACCGCAACACCAACGGATTCCGCTTCGAGGCCGTGCCCGAGTACAGCAAGATGCTGCTGGACTCGTTCGGCGCCAACGTGGCCGACTACGACCGGGACGGCCGGCTCGACGTGTACGTGCCGCGCACCGGCGAAGGCGACGACTTCGAGGGCGCGAGCTGGTTCGACGGCCCGGGCGGGCCGGGCCACAGCCTGTACCGCAACCTCGGCGACTGGCAGTTCGAGGACGTGGCCCAGCAGGTCGGCGCCACCTGCGGCCAGCGGTCGTCGGACACGGCCGCGTGGCTGTTCGAGAACGACGACGACCAGCCCGACCTGTACGTGGCCTCGGAGTTCGGCCCGGGCGTGCTGCTGCTGAGCCAGCCCGACGGCCGCTACGCGGATGTGAGGCTGATCGCCGACGACGGCGACTTCGCCACCATGGGCCTGGCCGTGGGCGACTACGACAACGACGGCCACCGCGACATCTACGCCAACAACATGTACTCCAAGGCGGGCAGCCGGATCTTCGAGAACCTGCCGCCGGGGGTGTTCTCCGACGAGGTGATGGCCCTGATGTGGCGCTTCGTGGAGGGCAGCGAGCTGTACCACAACGAGGGCAACAGCCGCTTCGCCCGGGTGGGCGGGGCCATGCACGTGCGGGACGTGGGCTGGACCCACGGCGCGGCCTTCGTGGATCTGGACAACGACACGTTCCTCGACCTGTACTCCACAGCGGGCTACATCAGCATCTCCCGCGACGACCCGACGGGTGAAGCTGCCAGTGGCAGGTTGTCGTGTCACAACCTTTCGATCGTGGAATCAAGGTCGACGCCCCCCGGGAGCTGGACGACCGGCTGGGGGAGTGGTGGGTGGCCGATCCATGGGCCATCGAGGAGACCCACAACCTCAGCTGCTATGAGCGCAACCGGGTGTTCCTCAACCTCGGCGGCGAGGACTTCCGCGACATCTCGGTGCTGACCACGGCCGACAGCGACGGTGACGCCCGGTCGGTGTTCCCGGCCGACCTCGACGGCGACGGACGGCAGGATCTGGTGGTACGCCAGGTGGGCGGTGGACCGCTGCTGGTGTTCCACAACCGCTTTCCGGTGACGAATCACTGGCTGGTGGTCAGCCTGCGCGGCACGGACAGCAACTCACGCGGCATCGGCGCGCGGCTGGTGGCCCACGTGGGCGAGCAGGCCTACATCCGCGACCTGTTCCCGGCCAACGGCCCCAGCGGGCTGGGCGCGACCCAGGTGCACTTCGGGCTGGGCGGCGCCGACACGGTCGACGAGCTGACGATCCGCTGGCCGTCCGGCCAGGTGCAGGTGCTGCGGGACCTGGCCGTGGACCGGCACGTGGTCATCGAGGAGGGCAGCGACGTGGTCGAGGTGGTGACCCCGCCCTGAGTCAGTTGTGGAACACGACGCGCGGGCCGGCCAGGTCGATGGACTCGCCGGCCATCCCCTTCCACGTGACGAACAGGTGGCCCGCGTTGTTGAGCGTCTCGGTGGCGGACAGCGGACCGGGAGACACGCGCAGGGTCGGCGACGCGTGCTCGAGGGTGCACAGCTCCACCTCCTCGAAGTGCTCGGACTGCCACCCCAGCAGCAGGCGCAGCGCCCGGTCGTAGTGGTCCAGCAGGGTCTCGGTGTCGCGGTCGTCGAACACCGGCTCGAACACGAGCAGCACCGCGGTCACCGGCGCGCCGCCGGGGGAGGTGACCACGGTCACCGGCCCGTCGACCCAGCCGACCTCGATGCCGGTGATGACGTGGGGCGGTCCCTCGGTCACCAGGTCGATGCGGGGCTCCCCGGTCGCGGATATCACCCAGGGGGACGCGCCCGCGGACGGCCGCTCGTCGAGGAGCAGCTGGATCGTGACCGGAGCCCCGTCCGGGTCGACCGCATCGTCGGGGTACCAGCCATAGGGCCTCAGCGGCCGCTCCAGGGACGGCTCGGCCAGGTCCGCGGCGATCACCGACGCCACGCGGCGGTCGACCAGGGGGGAGAACTCCCCGACCCGGCCGTACTGGGGCCACGGCGTGGGCCGGGTCACCCGGCGGCGCTCGGCCTGCACGTGGTCCGGATCCTCGGGGCGCACGCCCTCCCACACGGCGGCGTAGCGCTCGTCTGGCGGCACGTCCAGCTGTCGCAGGCCGAGCAGCAGCGCGCCGCTGATCAGCATGATCACCAGCACGGGCCCACCCCAGCGCACCGGCGCCCGCCAGGCGGCCTGCAGGCCGGCGCCGGCCCACAGCGCCAGCGGCGGCAGCAGGATGTAGATCACGCCCATCTTGTTGGGTACGTCCCAGTGCTCCTGCAGGCACAGCGCCAGGTACGTGGGCGCGAACCACAGCAGCCAGAACACGCCGTGGTCGCGCCGCTCGCGGCTCAGCAACAGCCCGACGCGTCCCACGACCATGGCCGCGAACAGGACCAGCCCGAAGTGGCCCGCCACGTACACCGGCCACATCAGGAAGGTGGGCAGCGGGTTCCACGGGGTACGTACCAGGTGCTCGGCGAACGGCCACTGCAGCAGCCCCGAGTAGTCGCCCACGATGCGGTGCGGCACGTCCGGGATCTGGCCGTAGCTCTCGAAGGTGAACACGCTGCCGTAGGCCAGCGCGTGGTGCACGTGGCCCACCCAGGTGACCGCGGTGAATGCCACGGCCAGCGACACCGCGGCCCGCAGCCGTCCCTCCCGCTGTCGCCACAGCAGCCAGGCCACCGCGGGCAGGGACAGCACCAGCGCGTGGCGCATCATCAGCGCCAGGCCCAGCAGCAGCCCCGCGTGCACCCACGGCACGGCCCGGCCGCGCAGCAGCAGCGGCAGCACCAGGCACACGAAGCCCAGGGTCAGCAGGTTCTCGTCCAGCAGCGGCAGCTTGAGCAGGTAGGGGTTGAGGGTCAGCACGACCAGCACGAACCAGCCCCAGGCGTCGCGACCCAGGGTACGCCGCCCCAGCAGGAACCCCCCCAGCGCGGCCGCGGATGCGGCCAGGCCGAACAGCAGGCGGAAGCCCAGGGAGCCGTACAGGGCGGCGAAGCCGCCGATGACCGCGGTGTTGCCCAGCCGCTGGTCGTCCTGCTCGGAGCGCATCAGGTCGACCGGCTCTTCGGTCAGGTGCAGCGTGTCGTACACCAGCTGCACCAGGCAGGTGGACTCCGAGAAGATGCTGCGGTCGTAGCGCAGCGCGTACAGCCCGCCGACCAGGGCGCAGGCGACCAGCACGGGCGCCGCGGTCCGCCACCCCCGGCGCAGCTGCACCGGCACGATCCGGCCGCGGCGGACCCACACCACCCCCGCGACCAGCGCGACCCCGGCGGCCGCGGCCAGCACCACGGTCGAGGTCAGCGGGCGGTGGGTCAGCAGGGGGTAGAGGAATGCCAGGTACGGGACCAACCCGAAGCCCCACCCCAGCGCCAGGGCCACGTGCTCCAGCGGGCCGGCGTCGTCGTCCGCGCCCGGCCGCCAGGTGAGCGCCACGGCCAGCCCGGCGGCGAGCAGCAGCGCGGTGGCGCCGACGCCGGCGAGGAGGTTGCCCAGCATGGGTCGGAGTATGACACAGGGCCGATTTGGCCGTATCGTGGGCGGACGGGAACAGGATGAGCCGCACACACACGACCTGGATCTTCGCCGCGCTGGTGGGCGTGTACTTCGCCGCCCACGTGGGCGTGCAGCTGCCCCACGTGCTGGACACGTACGTGTCCCAGGGCGGCATGGTCAACTGGTTCGGCGCGGTGCGTGACGCGGGCGCGGACCAGGCCGACGGCGAGCTGCAGGCATTCAAGCGCCAGACCGGTCTCCGGGGCAGCTCGCCGGGGTTCAATGTGGTGCGCGGCGCCATGCGGCTGGTGGGCGACCCTGTCCGGCTGGGCAAGGCCCTGGCCTGGGTGCTGGTGGCCGTGACCCTCGTCTTCCTCTTCCGGCTGGGGCTGCGGCTGGCCGGCCCTGCCGCGGCCCTGCTGGCGTGCGTGCTGTTCCTGCACATGCCGGGGCTGCCGCAGACCCTGTCGGGGATCCCCCACACGTACGCGTGGCCGATCCTGGCAGCGTTCCTGTGGTTCCAGGAGGTGGAGCGGCCGCGGGCAGCCGTGGTGTGCGTGGTGCTGGCCGGGCTGTTCTACCCGCCGCTGGCCCTGCTGTGCGGGGTGCTGTTCCTGGTGAGGCGCACGCGGCGTACGCCGGATGGCTTGCGCCTGCCCTGGCGTGACCGCGAGGTCTGGGTCCTGGCCGGCGCGTCCCTGCTGGTGCTGGCGCTGATCTTCCCGTGGTCGCTGCTGGTGGGCCAGGGCGACCGGGTGAGCTGGCTGTCCTACGAGGGGCGGTTCGCCCGGGACGCGGCCATCGAGCAGGGGGACGGGCTGCCGCCTGCGGACATGCCCGCGGACGAGGTGGAGCTGCCCTTCGGCTCGGTGCTGGAGATCGCAGCGCGGGAGCTCGCCGATGCGGTGGCCCAGCCGCTGATGGTGTGGGGCGACGCGTGGCTGCCGCTGCCGCAGGTGTGGTGGTTCCGCCACGCGCCCGCGCTGCTGGCCCTGGCGCTGCTGGCCCTGGCCGTGCTGGGGGGCAGGAAGCTGGCGCGACCGCCGCGGGTGATCGCCGAGCTGTGGCTGGTCAGCCTGGGCACGTACCTGCTGGCCGTGCTGTTCGCCCTGTACCTGTTCGTGCCCGACCGCTACCTGCTGTACACGCTGCCGGTGGCGTCCTGCCTGTACGTGGCCGTGCTGGCCGCGCGGGGCATCGAGCGGCTGCCGGCCGTGGTGCGGACCGTGGCGCCGCCCCTGCTGGCCGTGGTCTACCTGGCCGGCTGGGGCAGCGGCACGTCCCGGCACAGCGAGTGGGTCCAGGACTTTGGCGAGGCCGAGGAGCTGCTGGCCTGGCTGCGGACCACGCCGGAGGACACGGTGGTGGCCGGGCCGCTGGTGCTGATGGACGCGGTGGAGCTGTTCGCCGACCGGGAGACCCTGGTGTTCTGCCAGGAGGTGCTGTCCACCACCGACGCGCTCGACGGGCCCATGTACGACGACCTGCGGCAGCGGGTGGCGGCGCTGCACGAGGCGTACTACGCCGACGACGCGAGGCTGGCGCTGGCGTTCATGCAGCGCCACGGTGTGGATTTGCTGGTGTTGCAGGAGCGCACGTTCGTCGCGGTGTGGCTGGACGACGTGCAGGGGGCGTGCGAGCTGCCGCGGGTGCAGGCCGAGCCGCTGGTGGAGGGGGAGGTGGAGCTGGCCCTGCCGCGGCTGGACGGCGGTGCCATGGAGTACGCGGACGACGCGGGCTTCCGCGTGCTGTCACGGGAGGGGCTGGCCGCCCACCTCGCCGGCCGGTGAGGCCGGAGGCTGCTCGAGCCGATCCCCCAGGGCGCGGTCCAGGGCGAAGGCGATGGCCTGGTGGCCGCCCGCGTCCGGGTGGGGATCGAAGCGCGCCACCCAGAAGCCCTTCTCGCCCTCCTCCTCGAACCTCGGCCCCATGTCCACCAGCACCGCGCGATCGAGCGCGGCCAGCTCGGTTCCGTGGCGCAGGAACACCTCGTCGAAGCCGGCGTCCGGGGGGATCCGGACCAGCACCAGCAGGGCCCCCTGCTCCTCGGCCACGGTTGCGATCGCGTCGAGGTTGGCCCCGAAGGCCTGCTCGGCCTCGGTGTCGGCCAGCTCGGCGCCGTACACCCGGTTGCGCACCGCGTCGTACAGGGGGAACAGGCCCAGGCTGAGCCAGGTGCGCATGGCCCAGTGGAAGGTGGCCGTGCGCTTGAGCTGGTTGCGCATCCGCAGCCCGGGGCCGATCTCCTCGGCCAGCGCGGTCAGCTCCTCGGGGGAGCCCGGTAGCCAGTGGTTGTTCCAGGTCTGGGCCACGATCAGCACGTGGGGATCGAACGTGTGCCAGCGCGCCTCCATCCAGGCCCGAGCGTGCACCACGCCGTGACCCGGCACGCCGTAGTTGCGGACCTCGCCCGTGCGGCCGCCGGGCAGCGCCCCGAGCAGGCGTTGCAGGAGCGCGGGGTAGGTCTGGTGGTCGAGCACACCGCGGCCGAAGGTGACCGAGTCGCCGAAGCACGCGACGCGCAGGTCGGCGGGGGTCTCCCGCGGCTCTGGGCCGCGCCACCCGGCGCTGTTGACGCTCACCGGCTGCAGGGTGGTCAGGTCCTGCACCTGCTGGTCGGGGTACAGCGCGAATCCCAGCACCGGGTCGGCGCAGAAGCGCTCCATGCCGGCGTAGCCCACCGCGTGCAGGCCACACTCCATGAGGAACACCAGCACCACGGTGCCGGCGCTCACGCCCAGGACGAACCGCGCCCGCCGGGCCCATCGCCGCCCACGCCCGCTCATGGTCGGCTCCGGGCACGGAACACCAGCAGCCACAGGGGCAGCATCAGGGCTGGCCGCACGATGGCCGCCCGCTCGGCCGTGGGCGGGAAGAACAGGCCCAGGGCGAGTACGTGCAGCACCAGCAGGCTCACGGCCGCGGCTGCGGGCTGGCGTCGCCAGGCCAGCACGGCGGCCGTTGCGAGCACCGCGGCGAGCGCGAGCCCGGACACCGCCGACACGGTCCCGTGCAGGTGCACGGGCAGCACGGTCTGGGCCACGCCGCGCAGGGCCCGACCCACGGCGCCGGCCGGGTCGGCGGTCGCGTCCTGCACCCACACCGCCCGTAGCTCACTGTCCCAGGCAGCCTCGTCGCACGGCGCCTCGCAGCGGCACACCGGGTCGGGGTGGGGATCGCGCCAGGGGCGCTGGGATGGGGGCGCGTGCCGGTCGTCGAGAGGCGGACCGGCGCACACCGACGCGATCCCGGACGACGAGGTGAGCTTGAAGCGGCCCACGCGGGCCGTGTTCCAGCTGCCCCAGACCGCCACGAGCAGGACCACGGCCAGCGGAAAGGCCAGTGCGAGCCACGGCCGACCGGCGCGTTCGGGTCGCCGCCAGTGCCAGGCGGCTGCGAGCAGCGACAGCAGCAGCACGTATTCCAGCAGGCCCGAGCGCAGCAGGGGCAACAGCAGACACGTGGCCAGCAGCGCGAGGCCGGTCCGGAGTCGGGCCCGGCGTCGCCAGTGCACGGCGGCCAGCAGCAGCGTCACCAGGGTCAGCTGGAACGCGACCGTGGGCTCGAACCAGGACGCGGCCCTCCACGTGCCCGGATCCAGCGTGGCCAGCGCGGCGAATGCGAGCGCGGGCCCGGACCGCCGCAGCAGGGTCCGGGCGAGCGCGAACCACAGGCAGGCGGTGCAGGCGAGCGCCGCGAGCTGCAGGGCGAACACCCAGCCCGGTCCGGCGAGGCGTAGCAGCGTGCCTGCGCCGGCGGGGTACGCCGGAGGGTAGAGGATGGTGGGCTGTCCAGCCGGTACCGGTCCGCCGCTGGCGGAGAACGTCAGCCCCTGGCCCTCGGCCACGGCGAACACCAGGTCCGGGTAGCCCCCCGCCGTGCGGTCGGGCGGAGGCCCCAGCGGGCCGGGCAGGCGTACGATCAGGGCGAGCGCGGCCAGCGCGATCCAGGGGCCCGCGGTTCGCATCACGTGGTCCACCCTCGCACCTCAGAACACCGACGTCGGCGTGGCGTGGGACAACCAGATCCGGTCCTCGCCGACCACGGCGGTGCGTACGTAGACCCGGGGGTGGCCGGGCGCAGGGGTGTCGGGCATGTAGTTGCGCACGTCGAAGATCCGGATCACGGCGCCCACGGGCAGGCGCAGGGCCACGGCACGGGTCCCGCCCACGGAGCGCTCCAGCGGCAGCCAGGGGGGGGATCCGGTGGTGCCGACCTCGCCGGGGAACAGTGCCAGGAACACGGTGCCGTGACGGTCCCGCGCGGCGAACAGGTTCTCGCGCCGGTGGTCGAAGCTCACCGGCAGGTCCTCGACCAGCACCGCGTGTCCCCGCTCCAGGTCGTGCACGGCGTCATCAGCGCCCTGCAGGGGCAGCAGCGGCTCGTCGCTCAGCGAGGGCGGCTCGGCCAGGTCCAGCTGCAGGTCCCGGTGAGCCTCCGGGTCGCCGGGCTGGAACAGCGCCACCGGGTGCAGCCCGCCCGCCTCGGACGGACCCAGCCGCTGCACCTTCATCAGGCTGATCGGGTTGAGCTGCATGCCCGGGCCCAGCATGGCCGCGTTGAGCGCGTTGAGCATGGGCCGCTCGTAGGCCCGCACCGTGGGGTGGCGAAGGTGGTCGGCGAGCTGCACCAGGCGCAGGCGGACGAGGGCCGGGTGGACCTGGCGGTGGCCCAGGCGGGGCCAGGGCCGGGGCCGGACCTGCTGGCGCTCCCAGGCGATGTACGGCGCGCTCTCGTCCGAGCGCAGCAGGCCCCGCGGCAGGGACGCGTGCTGGGCGTAGTCCAGCTCGTCCTCCGGATCCGGCTGGCACTCGAACATGCGGTTGTCCAGGGGCATCTCCCACGAGCGGGCGGCCTGCAGCGCGACCAGGGGCATGGCCAGCCCCAGCGCCAGCCAGCCCAGGCGCAGCAGGTGAGAGCGCGCGCGTACCACGGCCCCCGCGCCGGACACGACGGTCAGCACGGCCGGAGCCAGCACCGTGGCCGGGATCCCCATCTTGTTGGGCTCGGTCCAGCTCGACTGCACCAGCAGCACCGCCAGGATCCCGCCGAACCAGGTCACCAGCAGCCAGGCCGTGGCGCGATCCCGAACGAACAGCCGCGCCAGTCCGGCCGGGACCAGGGCCGCGGCCAGCCAGCCGAAACGGTGCAGCAGGTCCAGGGGGTAGGCCACCAGCGGGGCGTACGCGTTGTAGGGCGAGCGCATGGGCTCGGGCAGCAGCGGGAAGTTGAGGAACACCGGCAGCTCGAACTGCATGCCGAACAGGGAGTGCGGCACCGGCAGCGGATCCGCGGCGCTCTCGAACAGGATGCCGTCGGTGATCAGCATGGAGGCGTGCAGGATCAGGTAGGGGATGGACAGCACGGCGGTGGCCACGGCGAAGCGCAGCGCGTCGCGCGCCCGATCCGGGCTCCTGCGGGCCAGGTACAGCAGCGCGGCCGGCAGCAGCAGCACGCCGATGTGGCGCAGGCCGAGGAACAGGCCCAGGGCCCCGCCCGCGAGGGCGGGCGCGGTAGGGCGGCGCACCAGCAGGGCCAGCGCCAGGGAGCCGAAGCAGCAGGCCAGGATGTTCTCGTCGAAGGTCTGCAGCCGGGTGGCGTACGGGCTGAAGGTCAGCAGCACGGCCGTGGTCCAGGCGGGCCAGCCCCGGCCGAGCACGCGCCGCCCCAGCAGGTAGCCCAGCCCGGGCAGCAGCAACCCCTGCAGGACGTACAGCAGGCGGAAGCCGAAGGTGCCGTACAGGGCCAGCAGGGGCGACAGCAGCACCGACGGTCCCAGGCGCTGGCCGTAGTGCTGCAGCAGGAACGGCACGCGGCCGGTGCCCTCCTGCAGGTCGGGCTCGTCCTCGAACGCGGCCAGGCCCGCGTCCCCGACCACCAGCTGCAGCAGCTCGGGCGTGCGGTAGTCCGCGTTGACCAGGGTGGCGGCCAGCACCTTGCAGGTGTCCTCCTCGAACAGGTCGCCGTCGTACAGCAGCAGGAAGAACCCGGTGGCCAGGGCGGTCAACGCCCACAGCCCGACCTGCGCGCGGCTCGGGCGGCGCCACCAGGGGGCGCGGTCCGCGGGGCGGCGTCGTCGGACGAGCCAGGCCGCGGCGGCCACCGCGGCAGCTGCGAGCAGCACCTGGACCGGAGACATCAGCCAGCCCGCGGCCAGGTCGGTCAGGCCGGTGAGCAGGATCGCGGCCGTGTCCACGGCCACCAGCCCCAGCCCCAGGGACAGGGGCAGGGCCTCGAAGCGGCGCACGCGGCCCGGCAGCAGGTCCACCAGCAGCCGGCCGGGCAGGTAGTACACCGCGGCGAACAGCAGGGCGAAGGCCGCGGCGTGGAGCAGCACCACCATCGCACCAGGATAGCGCGGCGCGGACCTGACGTTCGCGGCTTCTCGCGCTACCGTAGGAGCCGGACCGCGGGGGTGCCGGAGGACCGCGTGAGCGCAGACAGGCCCGACAGCACGCCAGCCGCCCCGGGCGCGGCGTGCGCGGAGCGGCCCCCGCCGCGCCTGTCCATCCAGACCTGGCGCCTGGTGGTGCTGTTCGGGCTCAACGCCCTGATCCTGACCCACATCGTGCTGCAGAAGCTGGGCCTGACCCGGTACGGTCACACCGACCCGCTGTCGTTCCGGCGGTTCATCGAGGATGGTGCGGTGACCATCGGGCTGATCCTGCTGGTCCTGTGGCTGATCTCGATCCCGATCTTCGGCCGCGTGCTGTGCGGCTGGTTCTGCCACATGGGCGCCTGGCAGGAGCTGGGGTCGTGGATCCTGTCGAAGTTGCCGTTCGTGCGGGTGGTCCCGGGCCTGCAGCCCCATCGGATCGTGCACTCGCGCTGGATCAAGTGGGTGATGCCGACCCTGACCCTCGGGGCGATCGTGCTGGTGTCGGTGCTCAAGGCCAGCGAGGTGGACGCCGGGGTCTCCCGGGGATTGACCTGGAGCGCGGAGACCGGGCGATCGGTGTGGCCGGACGGCCCGCTGAAGACCGTGCTGCTGCTGTTCACGTACATCTTCCTGATCAACGGGGTGTTCGGCTCGCGCGCCCTGTGCCGCTACGGCTGCTTCTTCGCGCCGGTGTTCCGGCCGCTGGCGTGGTTCAGCCTGTTCCGCATCCGCAAGGTGGCCCCGTGCGTGGAGTGCGGGGACTGCAACCGCGTGTGCATCATGGGCATCGACGTGATGTACGAGGTGCAGGCCCACGCCCAGGTGCGCGACCTGGACTGCGTGCGGTGCTGCACCTGCGTCAAGGCGTGCACCGCGGGCTCGATCGCATACCGCGCCCGCGCGCCGGCCCAGCTCCCGGTCGAGGCGCCCGCGTCGGCGCCGCAGCCGCTGCTGCCGGTGCGCCTGGAGCTGGCCCTGCTGGCCATGGCCCTGCTGGGCTTCACCGCGGGCGTGCCCGGCGTCATCTGGGGCAGCTCGTTCCTGCTGTCCCTGGGGGGGATCGGGCTGGCGATCCTGGGGCGGCTGAAGGCGAAGCTCGCCAGCTAGAGCGCCAGACGCGTAGATCCCCGACTCAGGCCCCATGCTTTTCGATTGGGGCGAAGCTCCCCGAACCAGGATGTGTCTTCGTTCCACGATCCGGACTTCCCGGTGATCCGTTCACCCCCGAACAAACACCTGTCCGCGCCCGAACCAGCCCGACACGCCTGTTCAGCCCGGAAAAGGTGCTTGTCGAGGGGTGAACCGGAGCCACGGGCCGGTTCGGGGCCGAGGAGGTGCTTGTCGAGGGGTGAACAGGCTCCACGACCCACGAAGACGTCAGTAGAGCTCCATTTCTGGCGTTTGCCTGATCGGCGCTCTAGCAGCGTTCGGCATTAGTCCGTTTTCCTTCGCTTCGCTCTACGACTTCGGG
>CAZXHG010000067.1:0-38146 GCA_964639985.1 uncultured Rickettsiales bacterium | reverse complement strand
GACTTCGACAGAACCACGTGACATGCTGACCGTCCTTTCTGGGGGCGGTCGCGGATTCCATATCCTGCAAGACGTTGGGTCCGCGGCCGCGCCCGCCGGGGATTATCCCAGGACGCGGCCGCTATCCTACCAAGCCTGCGCTACGAAATGACGGGATGACGAAGTGATTCCCCAGTGATCACGCGGGGGTCCATGGAACCGGTTCGAGTGGGAACCTCAGTCCATCACCGCCGGCCCCCACAGGTCGTGCCCGCGACCCGCACCCTTCCATGTGATCAGCGTCAATAGACCCAGATCGCGAACCTCCCCGGGTCGACCGTCGACATCCAAGCGCAGGTGACCTGTCTTGCAGGATATCGAGGCCGGCGCCGCACCCGGCGGAACCTGGCGGACCTCGAACCGCCCATCCGAGTCCGTGGTGAACTCCGTCGGGAACATCATCCTCCCGCTGAAGTGGGCGAACATGCAGTGTTCCTCTCGCGCCACGGGCAGCACCAGCGTACCGACGAGGTCCATGGCCCGTTCCAGCTGCAGGTCGAAGAACGTCTCTCCCTCGGTGTTCTTCGCCATGCTCGGCACCAGATCCGCGGCGTCCCCCTGGACGTTCGCGTCCTGCGGTTCGACCTCGCAGACCCTCGCCAGCCCTCCCTGATCCGTGGCCACCTCCTGTCGACGATCCGTGGCCGTCATATCCGGCCACACGGTCACGACCGCATCGCTCACGGCCAGCCCGAGGTCGTCCGTTACGCGCACCGTCCAGCATTCCGGATCGGCGAGAACGACTCGCACGTCCCTCACGCTCAAGCCGCCCGACGACACCTCGGTCAGGCCATACGAGTACCCATCCGCCTCGGCCACCAGCGTCCAGTCCTCCTCCACCAGGCTGCTGAGGCGGAACGACCCATCGTCGTCACTCGTCGTCTGGTGAGCCCACGCGCGAAACACGGACTCCCACCATACGGACGTGCGCTCTTCCTTGGTCGAGCCGTGTATCCGCTCCTCGTCGAGCGTCCATGTGATCGCGGCGGACACGGTCGCTCCTGCCACACCCCGGCCCTCCGGATCGACGACCGTCCCCTCGATCACGCGGACCGCTCGCATCACCAGGTCCCTGCGCATCTGGTCCGGCGCGGTCTCCCACTTGGGCACGGGCCGGTCCCACTCCTCGGCCCACCCTTCGCCGTCCAGACTCGCGCCGAGTCGGAGTGGACAGATATCCTGCCTCGGTAGCCTGTACCCCCCAACAGCATCGGTCTTCACCCCGATCGAGACCCAGCTGCGTGGCTTGATGTTGAAGAGCCCCTGGTACGCGGGATCGGGAACGAACACGTGCACCCCGCCCCCCCCCCCCGCCCCCCCGGCTCCCCCCCGACCGGCCCGGGGCGCCCCCCGGGCCCCGCGCCGGGTCGCCCGGGGCTGCGCTCCGGACAGCGCAGGTTCGACGGTGCCGAGCCCTGACGTCTCCCCGGTCACCCTTTGGGAGGGATGTTCGTGCACCTCGGCGGTCCGGTCGGCCTCGACAGGCACCGAGGATGTGTTCCACCGTCCGAGCAACACGACGACCATGACGGAGACGGCGAGGAGCAGGATCGCCGCCGCCAGCAGGTATCGGTGGTCCCGTGAAATCCGTCCACTCCCCAAGACTACGGACACGCCCCCGCGTTTCCACTCACCGTCACCACCCCACCCACCACGATCGACGCCGCCCACGCCTCCACTTCCTCCTGGCACAGGGACGTGTGGTCGGTGATGGTCAGGTTGCCGCCCACGAACGCCAGGTTGGCCAACGCGTCGAGGTCGGCCAACGCGTCGTTGCTCCACAGGGAGAGCGAGCCGGGCAGCGACGTCACGCCCTCGAGCCCGTGCAGGCTGATCAGCTCGTCGTTGTTCCACACGACCAGGTCCGTACCCACGCCCCTCAGCCCCGCCAGCGCCTCGAGGTCGACCAGCAGCGTGTTGTGCTGGATGTACACCTCGGTCACCACGGTCTCCAGCCCCTCCAGCCCGGTCAGGTCGATCAGGCTGTCGTTGTACTGCACGAACAGGCCCCCCACCTCCTGGAGGTTGCCCAGCCCACCGAGGTCCACCAGCGCATCGTTGTTCCACACCACGATGTCCCCGCCCACGAACTCCAGCCCGTCCAGGCCGGAGAGCGTGGTCAACGACACGTGGTTGGCCACGGTCAGGTGCAGCGCCAGGCTCGTCACCCCTTCCAGCCCGGCCAGGCTGGTCAGCGAGCCGTTGTAGTTGAGGTTGAGCCAGTCCCCGCCCACGATCTGCAGGCCGGACAGGCCCTCGAGACTCGACAGCGCGCTGTTGTAATAGATCTGCAGCTGGCCGCCCACCGTCTCGAGGCCGGACAGCCCGTTGACGTCGGCGAGCGCCGCGTTGTGTTCGAGGATCAGATCACCGTCGACCGTGGTGATCCCGTCCAGCCCCGCCAGGTCCACCAACGCGTCGTTGTCCCACACGTGCACACCGCCCACGGACACCACGCCGGCCAGCCCCCCGATGGTGACGAGGCTGTCGTTGTACCAGAGCTCCACGTCGCCCTCGAAGGCCGACATCCCGGCCAGTCCACCGAGGCTCGTGAGCGCGTCGTTGCTGGACACGTGCAGATCCCCGTCCACGGTGGTCAGCGAGCCGAGCCCGTCGACGTCGTGCAGCGAGGTGTTCCCCGACACCACCAGGTCGCCCTGCACACTGGTCATGCCGGCCAGCCCATCCACGTCCGCCAGGTCCTCGTTGGACTGCAGGTCCAGGTCGCCCTCGACGGTCAGCAGTCCCCCCAGGCCATCGAGGTCGTTCAGGTCCGGGTTGTGGCTGATGGTCAGCCCGCCGCCCACCGTCGTCACCCCCTCCAGGCCGTGTAGCCCCTGCAGGGCGTGGTTGTCGACCACGTCGAGGGGACCGCCGAGCTCGACCAGGGACGACAGCCCGACCAGGTCCAGCAGCATGGGGTTGTCCTGCAGGGACAGGCCCCCCACCGCCGCGAGGGCGCCGATGCCGTCCAGGTCCGCCAGCGAGGCGTTGTCCTCGATGAACAGGTGCTGGCCGACGGTCTCGAGGTTACCCAGCCCCCCGGGGCGGACGAGGTTGTCGTTGCCCTCCAGGATGACCGAGCCGGACACGACCCCCAGGCAGGGCAGCTCCACCGTCCCGAGCCAGCTCTCGTTGGAGATCTCCAGGTCGCCCTCGATCTCGGAGCATGGCGCCAGGGCCTCGAGGGCGGCCTCGCCGGAGATGTCCCCGCCCTCGCACGCGGCGGCCTCCTCACACGGATCCGCGGTGTCGTCGTCGTCGGTCGCGCTGTCGTCATCGGCGGTCGCGGTGTCGTCGTCGTCCGCGGTGGTGTCGTCGTCGCCCGCGACGGTGTCGTCGTCGTCACCGGTCGGGCAGCCACCGACGATCAGCAGGATCGAGATCAGGGCCGGCAGGATGGTGCTCGGTCGCATCGGAGCTGCTCCCCTCGGAATCGATGATAGCCGAGGCACGCCGAGTTGGTGCGTTGCACGATCAGCTTCGCTGTTACCATGAGGCGACCTGACTGGGGACATGTTCGGTGGACGACCAGGGAACCATCGGGGCCGGTAGACCGGTCCAGCGCAAGCAGGGAACCGAGGAGGCTGCGTCCGGCGGACGCGTGCAGACCGACGTCCTCGAGGACCCCCTGCAGCAGCACGTCCTGCGCGATCCCCTCATGATGATGCCCGCACCCGGCGAACCGACCGAGCCGGCGGGCGATGGCGCACCGACAGGGGGCGGGGGCGGCGACGTCAGCGACGAGCAGCTCATCGGGCCCGTCGTGCACGAGGAGCCCGAGGTGGGCCCCGAGGACCAGCCCGAAGCCGACGTGGTCGAGGGCGAGGAGCCGGCCGGGCTCGAGGAGGGCGGCGAGGAGCCCGCGGGCGCCGGGAACGGCGGGTCCGGTGGGGACGCGCCTCCAGGTGGCGGCGAGGCCCAGGGCGAGGACCGGGAGCCGGACGGCGAAGCCCCGGCGCTGCCCGCGGTCGAGCCGCTCGACGCGGGTGAGGGACCCGAGCCGGCGGCGGGCCAGGTGCCGGAGGCACCGGCCGAGGCCATGGCCCCGGATGCCGGGGCGGTCGGGGCCGATCTACAGCCCATCCAGCAGGCCGTGGGAAGCGTACAGGCCGTGGGCGAGCAGCTGGTCGCGGAGGTGCGGACGACGGCCGAGGGCATGGGCGCCGAGGCGATCGACGTGGCCGCCAGCGAGGCGGAGTCCCTGCGGGGCGCCGGCGCCCAGGCGCTGGAGCGCCTCGCCGCGGCATTCGAACAGCAGCGGGCCCGCGTCGATGCGGAGCTGACCACGGCGCTGACCACCATCTCGGGGGCCAGGGACCAGGCCCTGTCGGCCTTGCACGAGCACGCGGGCGCCGTGCGTTCGCGGGTCGCCGAGGACCTGGCCAGCCGCCGGGCCCAGGCCGAGGCCAGCGCCGAGCAGTCGCGCACGGCCATGCTCGAGCTCGGCGAGTCCGAGGCCCAGCGGGCCGTGGAGGGATCGTCCGAACTGGCCGGGCAGGCGAGCGGCTTGTCCGAGGTGGCGGGGTCGGGCGACCAGCCCCAGCGGGAGGCCCAGGCCCGGGCGTCGGTCGAGGTGGGCGGCAAGGCAGCGTCGATGTGCGCGGAGGCGGGCGCCGAGTTCGCCAGGCGGTCTCGTGAGGGGGCCCGGGAGGCGGCCGCGAGCGTCGGCACCTACCTGGGCGAGTACATGGCCTCGCTCGACGGCGTGGGACAGCAGGTCGACGGCCTGCTGGAGCGGGTCACGACCGAGGCCGACCAGCGCATCACCCGCAGCGCGGAGGAGTCGGCCGACGCGGCCCGAACCCTCGGGAGCGAGGCCCTCGCGTCCCTGCAGCAGCGAGAATCGGCGGCGCGCGCGACCCTCGACCAGACCGTGGAGGCCGGCGCCGGCCACATCGAGGGGGCCGGCGGCACCATCGACGAGCGGGTGTCGGCCGAGCTGGCAGGGGTCGAGCAGCGGTTCGCGGAGCAGGTCGAACAGGCGGTGGAGGCGCTGCAGAGCAACCCGGAGGCCGATCCGGAGGCCCTGGCCGAGGCCGAGCAGGCCGTGATCGCGGAGCTGCAGGCGCAGCGGGACCAGGCCGTGACCGCCGTGGGGCAGATGCGGACCGACTCGCTGGGCGGGCTGCGCGAGGTGGCCGGCTCGTACCGCAGCTCGCTGGACGAGGGCGTGGCCGCGGCCACGTCCGAGGCCCAGGGCGTCGGCGACCAGGTGAGTGCGCGCCTGGCCGAGCACGCGAACTCCAGCGCCGCAGGCCTGACCGAGGCGAGCACCACCGCCCGCGGCGAGCTGACCACCCAGGTGGACGCCGTGGTCGCCGAGCTGGACACGGCGCAGCAGGCGTTCGGCGAGGAGCTGGCCAGGGCCCAGGCGGAGACCGCGGCCGGCCTGGCCAGCCAGGTGGACGAGGGGCTGGCCCGCGAGGCCCAGCAGGTGCAGGCCGCCCGCGAGGAGCTCACCACGGTGCACGGCCGGCTGGCCTCCGAGTACGCCCAGGTCAAGGCCGACGCCGAGGCCCAGGGCGGGGGCAGCGGGCAGGTGGTCCAGCACAGCGTGTGGTCGGCCATCGGCGACTTCTTCACCGACCTGGGCGCCTCGGTCATCACCTGGGCCCAGCAGACCTTCGGCGGCCTGGTCGGCGACATCATCGGCTACGCGCTGGCCGCGGTGGTCGCGCTCGTCGACGCGGTGGTCTCGGTGGTGTTCTGGGTGTTCGCCCAGGTGGTCAACCTGCTGTGGGGCTTCGTCTGGGGCGAGAAGGTCTTCGACGTCCCCGGTGACTGGCTGTTCGTCCTGGTCGGGGACATCATCGCCGGCATCCTCGTGTGGGGTGACCTGCGGGACATCTGGAAGCACCTGATCTGGAAGCTGATCACCGGCGAGGAGATCACCGCGGTCGACTGGCTGATCGTGGGCCTCAGCGTGCTGGGCATCGTGCTGACGATCACCGCGGTGGGCGCCATCGCGATGGCCATCGTCAAGGGGGGCACCAAGGCCACGGTCAAGGCGATCCTCAAGCAGCTGGTCAAGGAGCTCGGGCCGACCCTGGCCAACAAGCTGTTCAAGGAGCTGGGCGCGGAGGCGGCCGAGAAGCTGGTCAAGGAGCTGGGTCCGGAGCTGGTCCAGCGGCTGGGCCGGGAGCTGGGCGGCGAGGCCATGGAGCGGCTGGCCCGGGACCTGGGCAAGGAGACGCTGGAGAAGCTGGTCGCCAAGGGCTTCGGTGGCAAGGCGATCCAGGAGCTGGCCGAGAGCGCGAGCAAGGAGACCCTCGAGCACCTGCTCAAGGACCTCTCCAAGGAGGGCATCGAGCAGGTGGTCAAGGGCCTGTCCAGGGAGACCCTGGAGGGGCTCGTCCGGTCGGGGGTGTCGGGCAGCACGATCAAGGAGCTGATGGAGGGACTCGGCGAGGCCAGCTTGAAGAAGCTGGCCGACGGGCTCGGCGCCGAGGTGCTGGGTAAGCTGGCCAAGGGGATGGATGCCAGCACCCTGCACCAGCTCGGCCTGAAGGACTCCATCGGCAAGGTGGGGATCGACGAGTTCATCCAGCTGGTCTCGAGGGACGGCGCCGAGGCCATGATCAAGTACGGCTCCGAGGGGCTGCAGAAGTTCGGCAAGACGACCCTGGACGCGGCCGCGAACCTGTCCAGCTGCGTGATGCCCTCCCTCAAGAAGCTGCAGAAGAAGTGGAAGCACGCCGCCGACTTCGGCATCACGTCGTCGTGGAAGGGCACGGACACGGCCGCCCACGCCGCATTCAAGGCCGAGCTGGACAAGGTGATCTCCGGCGCCGGCGAGATCTTCGTCGGGCCGTACCACGGGGTCGCGGACGCCTTCCACTACTTCAAGGGAGACCTGCTCGTGATCACGGACGCGGCAGGGGAGTTCATCAGCGGCTGGGGCAAGGCCGGCGGCAAGAAGGCGGGCATCTCGGGGCTGGCCCCACCTGCCGGCAACAAGTACATCCGGGCGAGGTGAGGAATGCCTGCTTGCGTATCCCTGGCCTTTGCGTTGCGCGGCGACCTCGACCGCGTCGGCGAGGTGATCGACGGCCTGGAGTCGTCGGCGCGGGCGAGCTTCGGATCACGGCGGCCCGGCGAGGACGAGATCTCGGTCGAGGGTGAACTGACCCTGGCCGCGACCTCGCTGCCCTGCGTCCTGCGCGCCTTCGACGAGGACGGATGGATCTCGGTGGCGCTCGAGCTGGACGAGGAGCGGTACGACGGGGTCGCGAACGCCGTGGGCCGGTCCGTGGCGCGGGACGCGCTGGTGACGCTGGCCGTGGGCCTGGGCGGGGCGGTGGGGGCCGACTACCTGCACATCGACGAGGAGGCCGAGGCCGAGACCCCGCCCGGGGCCTGGGACGGGACCGACCTGCTGGGCATCACCGTCGTCCCGGAGGACGCCGTGGGGCTCGACGACGCGCGCCGCCGCGAGGACCTGCAGGCCGCCGTCGAGCGGGACGGGTGGGTGGTGCTGATGCGCCGGCTCGACCCGGTCCCGCACCGGCCCGAGGCCTGGTCCTGAAGCGCGGATCGACGCTCGCTCAGCCTCCCCGCACCGACCACATCTGGAACGCGGCCATGGACAGGGCGTGCAGGATCTCGCCGTCGCGCAGGGCCTCGGGCAGGCGGGCCACGGGCATCAGCTCGACCTCCACGTCCTCGCCCTCGTCGAGGTCGGGCGCGGACACGAGCTGGCAGCCCCGGGCCAGGTACAGGTGGCAGCGGTTGGACTGGATGGCCGCGTTCGGCTCGACCACCCCCAGCAGCTCGATCGAGTCCCCCTGGTAGCCGGTCTCCTCCAGCAGCTCGCGCGCAGCGGCGACCGCCGTGTCCTCGCCCGGCTCGACCACGCCGCCCGGCACCTCCAGGGAGAAGTTCTCGCGGCCGAAGCGGAACTGCCGCACCAGCACCAGCTGGTCGTCGGTGGTCACGGCCACCACGTTGACCCAGTCGAAGGTCTCCATCACGTAGACCGGCCCCTCGATCCCGGTGCGGGGATTGATCAGCCGGTCCTCGCGCACCCGGAACGGGCGGGACTCGAACAGGATGCGGCGGGACGTCAGCTTCCACTCGCGCATGGCACTCTCCGTGGCGGCGGTCATACCAGGGCGTCCACACCGGGTCCAATCGCACCCACGCGCGTCCCGGCCCGTCGCGCTATGCTTCCCACGCTGGAGAACCGCCATGACCCTGCGCATCGCCCTGCTGCTCGCCCTCTGCCTGCTCCTCGGCTGCCCCACCGAGTCCTCGGACGACGACTCCGCGGCCGGCGACGACGACACCGCCGAGGCGGACACCCCGCCGGTGATCTCCGACCTGGTGATCTCCGTGGAGATCCCGGACGGCGAGACCGAGGAGATGCTTGTCTTCACCTTCACCTTCCACGACGCCGAGGGCGACATCCAGGGCGGCCAGATCCGCCTGTACGCCGGCGACGCCTCCCCCCTGGGCGGGGAGGACATGGCCGGGTACATGACCCTGGCGGACGAACCGGACGCCACGGACGGCTCCCTGCTGGTGTACACCAACATCGGCGGTGACGACGGCGTGCCGCCCGGCGAGGCGTTCGCCTACGGGGTCACCCTGGCCGACCGCGCGGGCAACGAATCCAACATGCTGGAGGACTCCTTCACGGTCCCGCAGTGATGTGGACTGCGCCCCTCGGGCGTGCTACATCGGGCCCCTGTCGCCCGGTCGGGGCGACGAAAGGACGGTAGCCGTGGCCGAGGATCGCTTCGACCTGTTCGCGGGCACCCACTCGTACATCGCCGACGACTCCCTGCAATCGGACGTCAACGCGGCCGTGGCCCTGCAGCGGCCCCTGCTGGTCAAGGGGGAGCCCGGCACGGGCAAGACCCTGCTGGCGCACGCGGTCGCGGAGGGTCTGGGCAAGCCCCTGCTGACCTGGCACATCAAGTCCACCTCCAAGGCCACCGAGGGCCTGTACCACTACGACGTGGTGCAGCGCCTCAACGACAGCCGGTTCGGCGGCGACGACGTGGACATCCGCGACATCCGCCGCTACATCGAGCTCGGCGTGCTCGGCAAGTCCTTCGAGGCCGACGAGCGGGTGGTGCTGCTGATCGACGAGATCGACAAGGCGGACATCGAGTTCCCCAACGACCTGCTGCGCGAGCTCGACGAGATGGCGTTCCACATCCCGGAGCTCGACGAGACCGTGGAGGCGGTCCACCGGCCCATCGTGATCATCACCTCCAACGCGGAGAAGGAGCTGCCCGACGCGTTCCTGCGGCGGTGCGTGTTCCACTACATCGCGTTCCCCGACCCGGAGTTCATGGAGCGCATCATCCGGGTGCACTACCCGGACCTGGACCGCAAGCTGCTGGCCGCCACGATCAAGCGCTTCTACCAGGTGCGCTCGGTGTCCGGCCTGCGCAAGCAGCCGTCCACGTCCGAACTCATCGACTGGATCTACGTGCTGATCCGCTCGGGCGTGTCCGCCAAGGAGGTGGAACGGTCGCTGCCCTTCCTCGGCGCGCTGATCAAGCAGGAGCAGGACCAGGAGACCCTGGAGCGCAAGCCCCCCGGTACGTCTGGCCGCCGGTACTGATCTGCGATGTTCCTCGAGCTGTTCATCGACCTGAGGCTGCGTGGCGTCCCCGCCACCCTCACGGAGCTGCTGACGTTCCACGAGGCGCTGGCCAGGGGCCTGGTGACCGACCTCGACGAGCTGTACGCCATCGCACGCACCACCATGGTCAAGAGCGAGGCGCACTACGACGCCTTCGACCAGTCGTTCCTGCAGGTGTTCAGGGGTATCGAGACGCCCATCGAGGTCTCGGACGCCCTCCGCGAGTGGCTGAAGGACCCGCTGGCGGCCAGCGGACTGACGCCCGAGGCGCTGGAGAAGCTGACCGGCCTGACCATGGAGGAGCTGCGGGAGCGGTTCGAGGAGATGCTGAAGGAGCAGCAGGAGCGGCACGACGGCGGCAGCCGGTTCGTCGGCACGGGCGGGACCAGCCCGTTCGGCACCGGCGGCTACCACCCGACCGGCGTGCGGGTCGGCGGGGGAGGGGGCCGCAGCGCGGTGCAGGTGGCCGAGGACCGGCGGTTCCGCAACTACCGCACGGACGTCACCCTGGACGTGCGCCAGTTCAAGGTGGCGCTCAAGGGGCTGCGGCAGCTCGCCAGGGAAGGGGAGGAGGAGCTCGACCTCGACCAGACCATCGACGAGACCTGCCGCAACGCCGGCGACATCGAGCTGGTCTACGAGCGGTGCCGCCGCAACCGTGTGAAGCTGGTGCTGATGATGGACGCCGGCGGCTCCATGGGCCCCTACGCCGAGCTGGTGAACCGGCTGTTCACCGCGGCCCACGAGTCACGGCACTTCAAGGAGTTCGACTACTTCTACTTCCACAACTGCATCTACGGGAACGTGTACCGCGACATCTTCAACCGCGAACGCATGCCCACCGAGCGGGTCCTCGCCGACCACCCCACCGACGCCAAGCTGATCCTGGTCGGCGACGCCTGCATGGCCCCCTGGGAGCTGACGGCGGCCGGCGGCGCCATCTACTACTACGAGCAGAACCGTACCGCCGGCATCGACTGGCTGCGCCGTGTGCGTAACCACTTCAGCCACCGGGTGTGGATCAACCCCGAGCCCGAACGCTACTGGAACCACCCCACCATCCGCGCCATCGCATCGCTGTTCCCCATGTACCCCCTCACGGTCGACGGGCTCGAGCGAGCGGTCAAGAAGCTCGTGGTCCAGCGCTGAAAAGCCGCCGAATCAGCCCCTTCAGCCGTTGAACTCCGTGGGTGTGCGTGCTACGTTGCGCCCCCGCGAAGCCGTCCGGCACCGGAGATGTGGTTCCCGGTGGGGCGTGGCCAAGTGGTAAGGCAACGGGTTTTGGTCCCGTGTATCGCAGGTTCGATTCCTGCCGCCCCAGCCAGACCAAGGCGGCAGCAGGCGAGGAGAAGGACGTACGGCGATGAGCGGCAACGGGCTGACCATCCTGACGGGGAACTCGAACATGGCCTTTGCCGAGGCCATGGCGAGGTACCTCGACGCGCGGGTGGGCTCCATGACCGTCAAGCGGTTCGCCGACGGCGAGGTGTTCGTCGAGATCCAGGACAACATCCGGGGTCGCGACGTGTTCGTCGTGCAGTCCACCTGTCCGCCGGTCAACGAGAACCTGATGGAGCTGCTGATCATCATGGACGCGGTCAAGCGGGCCTCGTCCGGTCGGCTGACCGCGGTGCTGCCGTACTTCGGCTACGCGCGCCAGGACCGCAAGGTCGCTCCCCGCACACCCATCTCGTCCAAGCTGGTCGCCGACCTGATCGAGACGGCGGGCGCGTCGCGGGTGCTGACCATGGACCTGCACGCGGGACAGATCCAGGGTTTCTTCAACATCCCGGTCGACCACCTGTTCTTCACGGCGGCCGTGATGCCCACGCTGCGCAAGTACATGCGCGGGGACAACCGCGTGGTGGTGTCGCCCGACGCCGGTGGCGTCGAGCGGGCCCGTCACTACGCCAAGCAATTCGGATGTGGACTCGCCGTGATCGACAAGCGGCGAGACGCCCCCAACGTCGTTGGGGAAATGAGAATCATCGGGGATGTCGCGGGAAATGACGCCGTCCTGCTCGACGATCTCGTCGACACCGCAGGCACCCTGACCAAGGCCGCAGCCGCCCTCAAGGAGAACGACGCCAACAAGGTGTACGCCGTGTGTACCCACGCGGTGCTCTCCGGACCGGCGGTACAGCGGATCGAGTCGTCCGTGATCGATGAACTGATCGTGAGCGACTCCATCCCGCTGAGTGCCGAGGCCAGCGCCTGCAACAAGATCCGGGTCGTTTCGGCGGCCCAGCAACTCGGCGAGGCAGTCCGAAGGATTCACAACAGTGAGTCCGTTTCCTCCCTGTTCGAGTAGGCCGCGCACCCTGATGGCACCGCTTCGGCGGTGAAAAGGGAGGAGAGAGAAACTCTCCTCGACAAGGAAATGACGGGGCTCCCCGGGCGGGAGTCCCATGACCCGGGAGCGTGGTTCGCTCCCGTGGAGGTGTGGAAGAGCGATGCAAACCTTCGAGATTTCAGGCGAGCTGCGGACGGGCGCCGGCAAGGGCTCGGCCCGCAAGCTGCGCGCCGCGGGGCGGGTCCCGGCCGTGCTGTACGGCATGGGCGCCGAGACCACCTCGCTGGCGATCAACCCCATGGACGTGGTCAAGCTGCGGCGGCAGCCGCTGGGCCTCAACACGCCCGTGACCCTGACCGTCGACGGGCTGCCGGGCACCCACCTGGTGATGGTCAAGGAACTCCAGCGGCACCCGATCAGCCGACAGCTGCTGCACGTGGACTTCCTCAACCTCGACGCCAGCCGCCGCATCGTCGTGCCGGTCGAGCTGCGCACGGTGGGCAAGGCCCCGGGCGTGGAGTTCGGCGGTCGCCTGCAGGTGATGCGACGCTCGGTGGAGGTCCGCTGCGCGCCGGTGAACATCCCGGCCGAGATCGTCTTCGACATCTCGGAACTGGAGCTCGGCGACAAGGTGTACATCGACGAGCTGACCATGCCCGAGGACGTGGAGGCCGTGTTCGAGGAGCGCTTCCCGGTGATGGCCATCGCCGCCAAGGGCGCGGCGGAGGACGAGCTCGAAGACGAGGAAGGCGAGGAGAGCGAAGAGGGCGAAGAGGGCGAGGACGCTGCGGAGGAGGACGGCGAGTAGGCCGTCCCCTGGCGGAACGACGATGGCGGAACGCAGGCTGATCGTGGGGCTGGGCAATCCCGGCGCCGCCTACCGAGGGACCCGGCACAACCTGGGCTTCGAGGTGGCGGACCGGCTCGCCCGGCGCCACGGCATCACCCTGCGGACGAAGAAGTTCCGCGCCGTCTACGGCAGCGGGACCATCGGCGGTACGCCGGTGCTGCTGTCCAAGCCCCAGACGTACATGAACCGGAGCGGCCAGTCGGTGGGCGTGATGGCGGGTTGGCACCGCATCCCCCCCGCGTCCGTGATCGTGGTGCACGACGACCTCGACCTCGAGGTCGGTCGGCTGAAGCTGAAGTCCGGGGGCGGCCACGGTGGCCACAACGGACTGCGGGACATCACGACCGCGCTGGGCGGGCCCGACTTCCAGCGCGTACGTATCGGCATCGGTCACCCCGATGGACGGGGCGACACCACCGACCACGTGCTCACCCGGTTCCGACCGGACGAGAAGGATGACGTCGAGCGCGTCGTAGAACGCGCCACCGACGCCGTGGAGATGATCCTGGACCAGGGCATCGAGGCGTCGATGAACACGTACAACACGAGGAGCTGAGGCCGGCGGCCATGGCTCCCGCCAAGGAGACGCGATGTATCTAAGGGAATACGAGATGATGTTCATCGCCAAGCCCGAGACCGAGGAGGCGACGATCGACGCGATCGGCACCCGCCTGACCTCGGCGCTCGAGGGCTCGGACGGTGTGCGGCTGCACCTGCACCTGTGGGGCAGGAAGCGGCTGGCCTACGAGATCGAGGACTTCCAGAAGGGCTTGTTCTACCTGTTCACCTTCCTGGGCGAGCCCGCGGCGGTGACCGAGGTGGAGAAGGAGCTGAAGTTCGACGAGAACATCCTGCGCTACATGACCACCAAGCTCTCCGACCGGGTCGAGGTCGCGCCGCGCAGGGAACAGGCCGAGGCCGAGGAGGCGGCGATCGCCGCCAAGAAGGCCCGCGATGAGGAGGAGGCGCGCCGTGCGGCCGAGGAGAAGGCCGAGTGGGAACGCAAGGCCAAGGAGGCTCGCGCCGCAGAGGCCGCTCCCGCCGAGGCGCCTGCCGAGAAGGCACCCGCCAAGACCGACAAGGAAACCACCGAAACGAAGGGCGAGGCCTGAGCCTCCCCAGCTGCTGACGGAGACGTCGGCGGCACCGACGAAGGAGCCAAACCATGTGGACCGGCAAGAAGAGGCGGCCGCGGCGCAAGATCTGCAAGTTCTGCGCGGATTCGAACCTCGTGATCGACTACAAGGAAATCAAGATCCTCAAGAACTACGTCACCGAGCGCGGCAAGATCGTTCCGCGGCGCATCTCGGGTAACTGCGCGAAGCACCAGCGACAGCTGTCCCACGCCATCAAGCGGGCGCGGAACATCGCGCTGCTGCCTTACGTGTCGATGAACTACTAGGGGGCGCCACCATGAAGATCATCCTCAAGGAGGACGTCGCCAACCTGGGCCGCGCCGGAGAGATCGTCAGGGTCAAGGACGGCTACGCCCGCAACTACCTGATCCCCCAGCAGCTCGCGATGTCGGCCAGCACCGGCAACGTCAAGCAGCTGGAGCACGCCCGCCGCCTGGTGGACGTGCACCGTCGCAAGGTGGCCGCCACCAGCGCCGAGCTGCGCGAACGGCTCGTCGCCACGCAGCTCGAGATCCCCCGCCGCGCCGGCGAGGAGGACAAGCTCTACGGGTCGGTGACCAACATGGACATCGCCGAGGCGCTGTCCGCCAAGGGCATCGAGATCGACCGCCGCACCATCGTGCTGGGCGAGCCGATCAAGGCCCTGGGCGAGCACATCGTGCACGTGAAGCTCAAGGAGGCCGAGCCTGCGCCGCTGGTCGTGCAGGTGGTCGCGGAGCAGGGCTGAGCCCGTGCACGACGAGTCCCCGACCGGCAGGACCCCACCGTATTCCATCGAGGCTGAGCGCGCCGTACTGGGCGCGGTATTGCTCGACAACGACGCCCTCGGGCGCATCACCGGGGTCCTGACGGACTCGGACTTCCACCGGCCTGCCCACCGCCGCATCATCCACTCGATGCTGCAGCTGTTCGAGGGCAGCACTCCCATCGACGAGGTGACGCTGACCAACGCGCTGCGCGCCGAGGGCGTACTGGAGGACGTGGGCGGCCTGCCCTACATCGCCGAGCTGGCCGCGTCCATCCCTGCCTCGGTCACGCTGCATCACTACATCGAGATCGTACGGAACAAGTCCCTCCTGCGATCCCTGATCGCGGTGTGCACCGAGGCGATCGAGGGCGCGTTCCAGAGTCCTCACGACATCAAGCCGCTGCTGTCGGACCTGGAGTCCCAGGCGTTCGGCCTGAACCAGTTCCAGACGACCCAGGACGTGGCTCCGCTGCGCATGGTCCTGGAGAGCACCTTCGAGCAGATCGAGGAGCGGGCCGCCCGCCAGGGCGAGGTGGTGGGGGTGCATACGGGGTACGCGGACCTGGACAGGATGACCGCCGGACTGCAGCCGGAGGAGCTGATCATCCTGGCCGCGCGCCCCTCCATGGGCAAGACCGCGCTGGCGCTCAACATCATGCTCAACGGCGCCCTGCAGGGCCACTCGTCAGCCTTCTTCTCCCTGGAGATGAGCCGGGAGTCGCTGGGCATGCGCCTGTTCAGCATGCACGCCCAGGTCTCGGCCGACCGCCTGCGCAAGGGTACGGTGACCGACGAGGACTGGGACGCGCTGGTGCAGGCGAAGGTCGACCTGTCGGGCGTGCCGCTGCACATCGACGACACGCCTAGCATCCAGCTCTCCGAGCTGCAGTCCAAGTGCCGCCGGCTCAAGGCCGAGCACGACGTCGAGCTGATCGTGGTCGACTACCTTCAGCTGATGGGCACCGACGCCAGCATCCAGAGCCGCGAACAGCAGATCTCGGCGCTGGCCCGTGGCCTCAAGGGCCTGGCCAAGGAGCTGAAGGTCTCGATGTTGATCCTGTCCCAGCTCAATCGTTCCGCCGAGACCCGCAAGGACAAGCACCCCATGCTGTCGGACCTGCGGGAGTCGGGCGCCATCGAGCAGGACGCCGACGTGGTGATGTTCATCCACCGCGACGACTACTACACCAAGGACGAGAGCGAACGACCCAACCTCGCCGAGGTGGACATCGCCAAGCAGCGCAACGGCCCCACCGGGCGCGTGGAGCTGTACTTCAACAAGTCCGTGGGTCGCTTCCACAACCTGGCCAAGGAAGAGTACTGAGCCGCGCCTGGCTGCCCGTGGCCGCGCTGGCGGTCGCCGCACTGTTCGTCCCTCCCGCCACCGCCGAGGAGGCCGTGGCGGTCGGTGATCTGCGGCATGGCGACCTCGTGCGTGCCGAGCTGGTCCACGGTGGCATGCTGGAGGGCATGGCCGTGGCCTGCAGCGACGACGCGCTGCAGCTCCGTATCGAGGGCAGCGTGGAGACCCTCGACCTCGTGCTGGTCCAGCGGCTGGTCCGCGTGCACTCCGGAGGCGACCTGCCCCTCCCCGGCATCCGGGTCGAGGAAGAGCCCCAGGACGCCGACGACATCGCCGCGCTGAAGCGGACTCGCCGCCGGGCCGACGCGCTCGCGGCTGGCAGCTTCTTCGTGCCAGGCAGCGGGCAGTTCGCCACCGGTCAGCCCGGCCTGGGGGCCACCTACCTGATCGGCACGCTGCTGATCGACGCCACCCTGATCCTCAACATCGTGGTCAACCGCGAGTATGTGCTCACCGCGGTGCTGGGCGCCCTCGACCTCACGGCCCGCATCACATCCGCCGCGCTGGCGCGGGAGAGTGCGCTCCGTATGCACGCCTGGTGCGCACCCATGCCCGGCGAGCCGGGGGTGGCCGTCGGCCTCGGCTTCGCCTTCTAGACCCGCGCGGGTGTCTTGACCCCCGCGCGGGCGAGAAATAGACTTCCAAGTCGCTCACGGGCAGTGATCCCACAAACCGATTCCTCCTCACAGGAGCACGTGTCGATGTCCAACGAAACCCTCCCCGAAGCCGTCGAAAAGGTACAGAAGGCGCTGGCCGAGTGCGGGACCTTCGCCGACTGGATCGACAAGGCGCGAGCCAAGCAGGATGCGTTCAATTCCGCCGTGGTGGAGCGCGTGGTCCAGGACTACCTGGCCAAGTTCGCCGCCAAGCTGGAGGACATGGCACCGCTGATCGCCGAGGTCGAGCAGCTGGTCGAGGAGGAGGCCAGCGCGCCTGCCCCGGACAGCGAGGAGGTCGCAGCCAAGGAGCTGGAGCGCGAGGAGCTCAAGCTGCGCAACATGATCGGCGAGCTCGACGACGACGAGTTCACCGACCTCGACAGCGGCCTGCAGGAGGAGATCGGCGTGTTGAGCACGCAGCTGGAGGCCGTGACGGAGCGCAAGGGAGCGCTCGAGGCGGTCCTCGGCGAGATCGCGGACTGCAAGGCGCGCTACGAGGCGCTGGTCGGCGTCGAGGCGCCGGCCGCTGCGGAGCCCGAGCCCGAGCCGGAGCCAGAGCCGGAGCCGGAGCCCGAGGCGGAGCCCGAGCCCGAGCCGGAGCCAGAGCCAGAGCCAGAGCCAGAGCCCTTGGCTGAGGAGGAGCCGGACGAGTTCGCCTGGGTCGCCGACGACTCCGGCGAAGAGGACGAGCCGTCACCGGAGCCCGAACCCGAGCCCGAGCCAGAGCCCGGACCGGAGGAGGAGCCGGACGAGTTCGCCTGGATCGACGAGCCGGCCGAGGAGGAGGCCCCCGCGGAGGAGCCCGCGGAGGAGTCCGCCGAGGAGCCGGGTTCCGCCGGGGAGGCCTGGTTCGAGGACGCTGCTCCCGCCGGCGATGGCTTCATCGGCGAGGACGCGGAGGCCGACAAGCCGCTCGTCGACATCGAGGAGGACATCGAGGAGGCGCCGGACGAGGCGCCGGACGAGGCGCTGGGCGACCCGGCTGCCGCATTCTTCGAGGAGACCGCGCCGCCCGATGGCGGGACCCCCGATGGCGGGACCCCCGACGGCGGGACCCCCGACGCCGAGACCCCGGGTGACACGGTCCAGGAGGCCGAGGCCGCGCCCGATCCGGAGCCGGCCGAGGCCGACGAGTGGGACAGCTCGTTCATGGAGGAGGCAGACGCCAGCGGTTCGGCCACGGTGGCGAGGTTGACCATGCACCCCAAGGAGGGTCCGCCCCAGGAGATCGCGGTGACCGGCGCCACCCTGTCCATCGGTCGTGGCCGGAACAACGACCTGCAGATCAAGAACGACGGCAAGGTCTCCCGCTACCACTGCCGTGTGATCTTCAAGAACGCCGAGTACTTCATCGAGGACAACAACAGCAGCAACGGCACCATCGTCGACGGCCGCGCCATCTCCCGCAAGCAGCTCGTCGGCGGCGAGCAGCTGGTGGTCGGCGAGACCGCGCTGACGTTCGCGCTGGACGTACCCGACGCCGCCGGCGAATGAGATGAGCGCGAGCTCCTCCCTCCCCGAATTCGACGACGAACACCGCCAGCACCTGCTCGACATCGCCCGCCACTCGCTGGGCGAGATGGTCGAAGGCCGCGACTACCGCCCCCCGCAGCCGGCCGATGGCTCGATCCTGGAGCGTCGTGACGGCGTGTTCGTCACGCTGAAGCGCGAGCACCGCCTCCGCGGCTGCATCGGCCACCTGGTCGGCGATGGGCCCCTGCCGGCGTCCGTGGCCCGGCTGGCGCGCTCGGCCGCGCGGGAGGACCCACGCTTTCCGCCGCTGCGCGCCGAGGAGCTCGACGGCCTCTCCATCGAGGTGACCGTGCTGTCACCGCTGGAGCCGATCGAGGGCCTGGACCAGGTCGAGGTCGGCCGTCACGGGCTGGTCGTGGAGCAGGGATTCCAGCGAGGGCTGCTGTTGCCCCAGGTCGCGACCGAGCAGGGCTGGGACGCCCGGACCTTCCTGGAGCACACCTGCCACAAGGCCGGGCTGCCCGCGGACGCGTGGCAGCGCGGGGCGAAGATCTTCCGGTTCGAGGCAGTGTTCTTCGGCGAGCGCTGACAGGGATCAGGTCTGGAACGATGTGGCCGGATCCTCCGGCTTCCCCCTCCGTATCCGGATCAACTCCGCCAGGATCGACACCGCGATCTCGCCGGGGTCCATGCCTCCGATCTTCAGGCCGATGGGGGAGCGCACCCGCGCCAACCGCAGCGGGTCGGCGCCCTCGGCCTCCAGCTCGCCGAAGACCTGCTCGACCTTGCGCTTCGACGCGATCATGCCCAGGTAGCGCCATGGCAGGTCCAGCGCCGCGCCCAGCACCCGCTGGTCCACGGCGTGGGAGTGGCTGACGAGCACCACGTAGGTGTCGCCGTCCACGGCGAGGTCGGGCAACAGCGCCACCGGGTCGCCGCACAGCACCACGCTCGCGTCGGGGAAGGCCGCGTCGTCGGCCCACTCATCCCGCTCGTCGATCACCGTGGGGCGGAAGCCGGCGCGAGCCGCCATCGCGCACAGATCACGGCCGATGTGGCCTGCGCCGAAGATCAACAGGCGGGGAGCTGCGAACAGCGGCTCGATGAACACGGACACGCCCCCGCCGCAGGCCATGCCCAGGTCCGGGCCCAGGTTGGCGGTCCACAGCTCCGCGGTCCCGCGCTCCAGCGCCTCGAGCGCTCGGCGCCTCACCTCGTGCTCCAGGGCACCGCCGCCGACCGTGCCGGCCGTGGCGCCGTCCGGGTGCACCAGCATGCGGGCACCGGGCACCTGGGGCACGGAGCCCCGCGTCTCAACCACCGTGCACAGGACGCACGCGCGGCCCTGCTTCTGCATGTTCGCGAGCTCTTCGAAGATCGTCATGGGCGCACTATGCCACACCCTTGACAGACCCGCGACGATGCCGATGTTGACACCGGACCGCGCCCCCGGCGCCCCCCGGGAAGGGTCCCCCATGCGACTGCTGGCATGGTTTCTCGCCTTGGCCCCCCTGACCGGGGCGCAGGCCTCCGATCTGGACGACTGGTTGCGGTGGCGGCTGCACGTGGACGCCGACGAGGTCGAGGACCAGCTCGGCGTGGTGTTCGACGAGGAGGCCACGATGCAGCGCCTCGCACTCGGCGCGAATCCCACGTCCGCGGTCGGCACGTCCAGGACGTGCGTGGCGTTCCGCACGCTCCCGCCGCTGCCCGCTGTGGGCGTGCATCTCTCCACCTGGGGCGGACCGGAGCGTGGCGCCACGGTGATGGGCACGGTCACGCTGCGCGGACCGCGGCGCCGCGCCGTGCCCTGTGCCTGCGCGACGCCGCTCCCGGCCCACGAGCGCCCACCGGATCCCGGTCCCCCGCCCGTGCCCCTGGACCTGGAGCGCCTGCTGCACGACGAACCCCCCATCGAGCGCGTGCAGCGTGCGGCCGTAGAGCACGCCGGCTGCGCGCCCGAGGTCCTCGACGACCTGCACCGCGACGCACGCGCCTTCGGCGCCCTCCCCGAGCTGAGCCTGGGCGGAGATCTCGAACACGATCAGGGCCAGGACCTCGATCCGTTCGAAAACGTCGAGGGATCGGACACCGGCCGTGGCTGGCAGCTGTCCCTCGACCTGGAGTGGGACCTGGCCGATCTGGCCATGAGCTACGAGCGCATCCGCGTCCTGGCCGAGACCCAGCGCCGTACCGAGCTGCGCGCTCGCGTGCTGGAGTCGGTCACCGGGCGCTACTACGAGCGACTCGCCGTGAAGGCACAGCTCGAGTTCGATCCCCCGACGGATCCGGTCGAGCGCGTCCGGCTGGAGCTGGAGTTCGAGAGGCTCACGGCGGAGCTGGACGGGTGGACCGGGGGGGCGTTCAGCCGGATGCGGTGACGGATCAGAAGTGTGACCGTACGTACCCGGAATCGAAGGTGATTTCCATCCCGTCCTCGGCCAGGACGACCCGCCCCGGGTAGCCCTGGAAGGCCTCGCCGGGCAGTTCGTCGTCCGCGAAGTCGGGGCCGATGTGAGACAGCACCAGCAGCTGCGGTGGGTTGCGCTGAGCCATGCGCCGGACCTGGGACGGGGTGAGGTGGCCGCGCATCGGGCTGCGGTCCGGGGCGGTGCACTCGCAGATCATGCAGCCGCGGTGATCCAGCAGGCGGGGCAGGCCGTCGCACAGGGCCGAGTCGCCGGTGTAGGACACCACGCCCTTGTTGCTCTCGAGGTGATAGCCGACCGCGCTCGACGGCGCGTCCGTGCGGTGCGCCATGGGCACGGCGTTGGCCTGCCAGGGGCCGACCTGGGCGGCGAAGCCGACCATCTCCTGCCACACGACGTCGTCGTTGTCGTCCAGGGTGCCGGGGTGTACGGCGCGGACCCAGCCCTCGATCTCGTCCTGGAACCCTGGCGGCCCCACCAGCAGGACCTCGTCACGGCGGTCGTCGCCGGTGGCCATGCCCCGGTGGAACAGCAGGTGGACCAGGTCCAGGGCGTGGTCCGGGTGCAGGTGGGTCAGCACCACGGCGTCGAGGTGCCCCGGCCGCACGCCCCGTCGGGCGAGCTCGCTCAGCGTGCCCGGCCCGGCATCCAGCAAGGCGCTGAAGCCGTCCTGCTGCAGCAGGTAGGCGGGCGGCCGACGGGTGGCCGACGGGGTCACGGTGCCGCTGCCCAGCACGGTCAGCAGCATCAGTGCAGGGTCCGGTTGGGGGGGATGGGCTCGTTGGCAAAGGCCTCGAGCAGGGGATCGGTGGTCTCGGCCGCGCGGCAGGCCCCGCAGTGGGGCGAGTTCGGCAGCAGGCCGTCCAGACCCAGCGCCTCCACCTCCTCGCGGCTGAGCGCCCAGAAGTGCTCGGCTTCGCTCAGCAGCGCGTACTGCACGACCTCGGCCAGGCCGCGCTCGTCGAACACGGTCTTGGCGAAGTTCTGCCTGAACAGCAGCAGCGCCTGGGGCGGGTGCTCCAGGGGTTCCGGCGTGCGTTGCGAATCGCGGGGCGGACCACTGAACAGGCACAGGGTCATGGGACTGATCGGGCCGTGCACCGACCGCAGCAGCGTCGTGGACGGCAGGTCCTCCACGATCCAGTCGACCGCCATCAGGACCCGGGACAGGGATCCGGGGAGGGCCCGGATCACCTCGCGCACCGTGGTACGCAGCTCCTGGGCCGAGATGTCGGTGGGCAGGTGGAAGTGGTCGGGCGCCAGCTCGACCGCGCGCTCGAAGCAGTTGCGCGCGTCCACCTGGTCACCGCGCCGCTCGTGCAGGTACCCCAGCACCATCCGGCTCTCGGCGATGCGTGGGTCGAGGTCGATGGCGGTCTCCAGCGCGCGACGGGCGCCGTCGAAGTCCGACAGCTCGAACAGGGCCACTCCCAGCCCGTTCCAGGCCGAGGGCATCGACTCGTCCAGCCCGAGCAGGTCGGCGAACACCTCGGCCGCGCCCTCGAACTCCTGCAGGTCGAGCAGGCACTCGCCCATCATGGCCAGGGCGCCGGCGTGGGTCGGGTCGACCTCCACGACGCACTCGCAGATCACCAGCGCGTCCTCCAGCTGGCCGTCCGCGAATGCCTCCTCGGCGTCGTCGATGGTGTACTCGGTCATGCGCCTCCCGGGGCAGGGGGATGGCTTTTACAGCAACTCGCGTCGACGGGCAAGGAGGGCGAGCACGAGCAGGGCAGGGATCCAGCGCATGGGGCCTCCGTCGCTCAGTATACGAAGGTCATCGTGCCGCCCGCGGCCACGATCAACCCGTCGATGGTGATCTCGCCGTCGATCGGGCAGCCTGCAGGCAAGCTGCCATCCTCGGCGAGGATGGACGCGTCCTTGTGGTGGGTGCGCTCCACCATCTTGTGCAGCTGCAGGAAGGCGTCGAGCCGGATCGGCCCCTCGATGACCTCGAACGGGTCGCCCACGTAGGCGCCCACTCCCATGGAGACCAGGTGGTGGTCGGCGTCCATGAAGTTGGTCAGGCCGGTCTGCTCCGGGATCCAGGTCGGGTCGTAGGCGTAGCCGCCGCGGAACACGAATCCTACCTCGCGGAAGCGGTTGTTCAGCGGCGTGGTGGGCGGCGTGATCTCGAAGCCGGCTCGCAGCACCCAGGTGTCGGACCAGTCCAGTGGTTCGTACTCCCGGGCGTTGACCACCCGCGGGTCGATGTCGATCAGCCCGATCTTCACCTCGGTCTCGTCCTGGTCGATGCGGCCCACGCTGGGCACGGCCTCGGACCACTGGTTCCAGGTCACGTCCAGGTACGCGCCGAAGCGCTCGTGACGGTAGGCCGTGCCGAACGCCACCTGGCGGGGCGTGAAGTAGTCGATGATGGAGAAGAACACCCGCGCCTGCATGGGGATCAGGATCGCGTCGAGGGAGCCGAGGTCGTCCGCGCGACCGTAGATGTCCACGTCCATGATCGTCGGCTCGATCAGCAGATCGAGGGGGTGGCGGTAGGTCACCCCCCAGGTCCACCCCTCCAGGCTGCGGTGGACCAGCTTCATGTCCACGTGCAGGCCGACGATGGGCGCGAACGCCGGCCGCACGTCCAGCTCCACGTACTGGGGGTTGGCGATCAGGTCCAGCGTGAGGGTCTCCTCGGGATCCCCGGACTGCAGCTGGTCGTCGTCGATGGCCGCGTCGATCTGGAAGTCCAGCTCCAGCTTGCAGCGGGCGAGGATGGCCACGCTCAGACCGATCGAGAGGCCATCCACCGGCTGGATGGAGAGCCCGCCGTAGAGGCTCAGCCGCTGGGGGCGGTTCTTCCAGCGCACGTAGTACGGGAGGTAGGGGTCCTCCTGCTGCACGGTGATGATCCGCTTCCACGGCAGGGTCAGGCACAGGCCGAGGCGCAGCCACTTCGTGTAGCTCTTGACCAGTCCGGCGTGGAAGCCGCTGGGATCGTCGTAGTCGTACTCGGTGACCGACCAGCGGTCATAGGGGTTCTCGGCGTTGATCACACCGTCGTGGTTGGCGTCCCAGGCAATGGCCGGGAAGCCACGCAGGCGCATGTGGCCGCCGTGCGCACCAAAGGAGAACGCGCCCCGCTCCAGCTGGGCCATGCCCGCGGGGTTGTAGTACAGGGCGAACACGTCGTCGGCCAACGCCACGCCGCCCCCGCCGCGGCCCATGGCCGCCGCGCCAATACCCATGATGTCGCCCTGGTTGGCGTGCGCCGGCGGCGTCGCCAGCGCGAGCACGAGCGCGGCCACGGGAACGAACGGTCTCATCGGCCCTCTCCCCTCGAGCGGTCGTATCCGGGGCGCTCCAGCCACGCCACCAGCTCGTCCAGCTGCCGCGCGGGATCCTCGGCCAGGGCGGCCACCACGCGGGAGGCCAGGTGCGCCGCAGCGAGGCTGTTCCCTGCCAGGTTGCCCCGGGCCGCGCGCCCACCGGGCGGGATCGCGCGGCCATGGGTCCGAAAACGCAGCAAAGCGCATTCGCCGCCGCCAGGCAAGCGCGCGAAGGCCTGCAGGCGATCGCAGCGACCCGGCGGGCACGACGGGTCGCCTACCGCGGACAGCACGTCGGGCAGATCCGCAGGCCACCCCCGACCGCCCGGCGGCACGGCAGCCACCACGAACGCCCCTGCAGCGCGGGCGTCGGTCACGGCCCCGGCCAGCGCGCGCCCTGCGTCCGCCGAGGTGGTCCCGAGGGATAGGTTGATCACCCGGGCGCCGCGTTCGAGGGCCTCGGTCATGGCCCGGACCACTGCGCGGTGGTCCCCGGTCAGACGGTGATCGAGCACCCGCGCGGCCGTCAACCTGCCCGGTGGCTGGTCGCGGAACACGGCCGCGGCCACCGCCGTGCCGTGACCCACGGGATCGGTGAACCCCTCGAGCAGGCACGAGCCGTCCGCGCTGACCCCGAAGCCGTCGATGGTCAGGTGACGGAGGTGGGGGTGGTCCACCGTGACCCCCGTGTCCAGCACGGCCACGTGCACGCCGGTCATCGGAGCCGCTCCTCCGGGTAGTAGCAGTGGCGGCCGCCGGCGCAGCCTGCGGGGTCCTCCCGCAACGCCACGGCCCGGCGTCGGGCCTCGGGTCGTCCCCCCTCGCGCAGCCCGTCGAGGACGTGGCGGACCATCTGCACCAGGCGTAGCTTGCGATAGGGGTGTGCCTCCCGGCCGACCACCTTGACCGCGTCCACGCCGGCGTCCGTGAGCGCGGGTAGCGCGCACAGTCCACACGGGCCCAGGGGCAGGCCCCCGGCGGAGTAGCCCTGCTCACCCAGGGCACGCAGCCAGTCGCGGTGCACCGTTGCCGCAGGCGTGTCGAGGGGCTCGCCCCGGCGCTCGGCCAGGCAGTACACGCCCGCGCAGCCCGGCAGCGCGTGGGCCGACATGCAGCATCCCTCCTCGAACGCGCAGGCGTCGGCCAGGACGAACGCCTCCAGCTCCACGTCGGCGACCCGCGCGCGGATGTCCCGGATCTCGGCCACGGTGGACTGGCGGCTGAGGATCACCCGCGTCGCGCCCAGCTCGACCAGCAGCCGGACCGCGTCCGTATTGCGCGCCGTGCACAGGGTGGACGCCACGAGCCGGCCCATGGTCCCCTCGTCGGCCAGCCGCCGCAGCAGCCCGGGGTGGCCCACGATGATCCCGGCCACGCCGTGGTCGTGCGCAGCATGGCGCGCGAGGCGCACGAGCGCATCCTCCTGCTCGGGATCCAGCAGGGGCGCGTTGAGCACCAGGTACAGGGGCACGCCGTGGTGGTGCGCGGCCCGGCCGGCCTCGGCCAGCTCGTCCAGGGAGCCGAGGTTGCCGGGCCCGGGGCCGCGGCGGTTGGGCCAGGCGCCGAGCCCCCAGCGCCGCGCCCAGCCCTCGTCATACACACCGCAGTACAGTTCCGTGGCGCCGCCGCCCACCAGGGGTTCCACCTCTTCGGGCCTCGACAGGGGCGCGAACAGCTGCACGTTCACACCCCCGCTCCCCAGGCCACCCGATCCGGGCCCTGGCCGTCCTCCAGCCAGCGGCGGGCCTGGGCGAGGCGTGCGGAGGAGGGGATGGCCCACTCGGCCCGGCCCGCGCGCCACAGGCGAGCCTCGCCGCCGCCCGCGGTCTGGATGCGCAGGTCCGCGCCGCGCTCCTGGCAGGGGCCGGTGCACGCCCCGGGCTCGCCCACCACGTCCACGCAGCGTCTCCCGGCCGCGACCAGCGTCCGCGGCAGGTGCAGCGTCAGGGCCAGGCCATCGGGAACGGGGAACGGTGCCTCGCCCACCACCGGGAGGTCGACCTCGAGCCGCGTCACCCCGCAGCTGGCGATCCAGGCACGCCAGGACGGGGACACCGCCGCCCCCAGCAGCCAGCTCCGCGGCCAGGTCGCCACCCCGAGACGCCCGGCGGCCAGATCGGTCAGCCGGGGATCCCGCTGCTGTCGGTGCAGCAGCCGGCCCGCGGCCAGCGCGACGTCGTCCCGTCCCGTCAGCCTGTGCAGGAGCCCCAGGTCATTGACCACCACGGTCACCGGCACCGGGCTCGCGGCGAGCTCGCCGACCAGGTCGAGCGCGCCGTCCAGCTCGCCGTCGGACAGGACCGGGATCACCAGCTCCACCCCGAGACCGCGCCGGGCAGCGTCCTCGGCCCGGACCTGCGTCGTGTCGGCCGAGGGCAGGCGGTGGGCACAGGTCTCCGAACCGATCCGCAGGTGACCCACCTTGCGTCGTGCCAGCCACGATGGCAGCGGCGGCGACGGCCCGGCCGCCGCATCGATCGAGAGCGTGGGCGGGATCACGGTTGGATGGCGAGGGTGTACGGCGAGATGTCGGTGAGCTCCACCACGCGCAGCGGGTGCCCCTCCGGGTCGGCGACCAGCAGGGCACCGCTGCCCCGCGCCTCGTCGAAGATCGGGGTGGCCATCACCAGGTAGCGGCCGCTCGGGGCCGCGGCCACGGACGCGAACGAGTGGCCGACGTGTTGCCAGCGCACGTCCGGACGATCCGGGGTGTAGCGGGCCACGTGCCCCAGGGCAGAGACCCACACGCCGCTGCCGTCGGGCAGCCAGGCCGCGCCGCGGGCCCGGTGCTCGAATCCCATGGATTCCACCGAGACGCCTGCCTGTTCCGGCGCGGCGCCGGGGGTGACGAACACCAACGCGGTGTCGTCCCCGGAGTTGCGTACCACGGCCAGGCGCCCGTCCGCGGCCTGGCCGAGGTCCGAGCACATCAACGGGCGGCCGTCGCTCACGTCCGGCGCGAGGTCGATCTCGCCCAGGCGAGAGACGTCGCCGTCGAACACGGACAGGACTGCGTCCTTGGCGTCGAGCACGTAGGCCCGGTCCGCGGCCGGGGACAGCCGGACCCGTACGGGGGTGCCGTGCACCTCGGCGGCGGCCAGGGGCGCCGCGCGGTTGGCGTCGTACAGCTGCAGCGTGACCGTGGACGGGATGTTCCGCTCCCGGTCGGCCAGCCCCTCTCCCGCGGGCTTGAGGTGGATGGCGACCAGTCGATCGGCGAGCGCGGCCCAGGCCACCGCGGCCGTGGGTCGCGAGCTGAGCTGGCGGGTGATCTCGAGGGTCGAGGGATCCACCTCGAAGAGGCCTCCCATGGAGGCCACCCAGGCGCGTCGCCCCTCCGCGTCGAACACGATCTCCCGGACCACCTGATCGGCGGCCACGTCGAGCTGGCCCACGAGGCGCCCGCTGTCCAGATCGATCACGCGAATCGAGGTGGACGCCAGCCAGGCGTTCTCGGCTGCGGCCGGCGCCGCGGCCAGCAGCGCGACCAGCAGCAGGGGGATCAGTTGTCGGGGATCGTGCACAGGTTTCGCCAGTCCAGGTTGATGTTCGCGCACGCGCCCAGCCATTCTGGGTAGTTGAACATGTCCGGCACCTGCCCGGTCCAGTAGCAGGTGGCCCAGCACATCTCCAGGTCGTACTTCCAGGGGCAGGGATCGGGATCTCCGAACTGCCCCACCTCCCAGCCCGGTGCGAAGGTCGAGGAACACTCGCTGAATCCGTACCCCTTCACGTCGGGTTCGTCCCTGCTCGTCAGGCGCCGCGCCTTGAGGTTCAGCGGTCGAATCTTATGGCTCATCGCGACTCCACGCCCCTACTCTACAAGGCAGGCGGCCGTCGGATCATCGATCTGTTCGCGCAGGCGTGACGAATCCCGTGTCACCAGGGTCGCGTAGACCTCGAGGCCGCGTTGCAGCCAGCGCCGCAGCCACGGGCAGGAGGTCATCGGCTCGTCGGTCCCACCGTGCACGGCGCGCGCGTGGTGGCAGCCCCCACCGCACAGGTAGCGCGCCCAGCAACCGTGACACCCGCTACGCGCGGCCAGGGACATCGAGGCGATCCGGGCCGGTCGGCCGGGATCGAGGCCGGCGTCGAGGTGGCCCATCCGGTGTCCCTCGTCGCCCACGAGGCGGTGGCAGGTGTACAGGGCCCCGTCCGCGTCGCAGCTCAGCAGCCTCACGCCGGCGCCGCACGGCAGCTCGCGACACGTGCCCCGGAACAGCGTGCGCAGGAGCCCCTCGAGGTTGCTCAGGCGCCTGGGTCGGCCGCGACGCGCCTCGTCGAGGTACCGCCGCGACAGCTCGAACAGGCCGCGCTCGAGCACGTCGAGTTCCGCCGGGCCCAGGGCCAGCTCCGGATCGGCCACGTCGACCGGGGCCAGGCCGACCGAGGCCGCGCCCAGCCCCCACAGGTGCTCGGCGATGGGCACCGGATCGGGCGCCAGCCGGGTCAGGGTGGCGCGCACGCCCACGTCACATCGCGGCGCGAGCCGCTGCAGCGCGGTCTCGGCAGCCGCGTGCGAGCTCCGTCCTCCGGGGAGGCGGCGAATCCCGTCGTGGGTCGCCCGGTCGCCATCGAGACTGAGCGTGACCCGGGCCCCGAGCTCGGCCAGCAGCTCCACCACCTCGTCGGTCACGGCCAGGCCGTTGGTGGTGATGGCGAACCGCACGTTCGCACCGCAGCGGGCGGCCCGCTCCCGCGCGTGATCGGCCGCGGCGCGGAGCGCCGGGAGGTTCAGCAACGGCTCGCCGCCGAAGAAGGTGATGCCCAGCGGGCCGGGCTGTGCGCGGTGGTCGAACAGCAGGTCGACGGCCCGCACCGCTCGCTCGGGGGACATGGCGGACGGGCCCCCGCGGTGCTCGTGTGGCCGGCCGTAGCAGTAGCGGCAGCGGAGCTGGCAGCCGCGGTCGAGGATCAACACCATCGTCGCCAGGCGGTCGTCCAGCGGCGGGGAATCGTGGGGGAGGGGGTCGCGGCCGCCGCGGAGCGCCCCCACCGAGGCCAGCTCGGACACCACCTCCGGGCCGGTGCCGGGGGGCAACTCGCCGTCCCCGCGGAGGGCGCGGGAGACCGCGTCCGCCACGTCGCCGTCCACCTCGAACAGGGCCGAGCTCGCCACGAGGAACAGGAAGTGTCGACCCGCGGTGGTGAACACCCGGCTCTCGGCGATGTGCTCCATGGCCGCACAGCATAGACGGAATCCCGCCGCGCCACGTGCTACAGTTGCATGGATCGACGCGAGGTGACGCCGTGGAGCCGCGGCCCTTCATCGAACAGCTCAGACAGTTCGGCGACCGCACGGCGGGTAGCCGGGGGGAACGCAACAGCCACGAGGCGCTGGCCGGGCTGTTCCAGCGGTTGGGCTACCAGGCACGAGTCGAGGGCTGCGTCTGCCACACCAACCCCGCCCTGATCTGGTTCGCGCACGCGCTGGGCCTCGTCATGGGGGGGCTGTGGGCCGTCACCCGGCCCAACTGCGGGCTGGTGCTGACCGCGGCGGTGCTCGTCTCCCTGCTCGGCGAGGCCGCTCCCCGGGCGCGGCGCCTGCGCTGGCTGCGGTGGCTGCTGCCCAAGGGCATCTCCTCCAACATGATCGCCCGCGCGCCGCGGGGCGACGAGGACCTGCCGCGCATCCTGTTCGTGGCCCACGGCGACGTGGCCCGCAGGGGTGCGCTGCACAGCCGGCTGCTGGGCAGGCCGTTCCGGGGTGCGCACACGCGCTTCAAGACCCACTTCCTCAACGTGTTGCTCGTGGCCGCGTGGGTGCAGCTGCTGCTGGTCGCGCTGCGCCTCCCGGGTGAACTGTTGCACTGGCTGGACCGCGTGTCGTTGTTCCCGCTGGCGCTGTTCGCGCTCGTCGCGCTGCTCGCCCTGGACTGGTCGCGGCCGCGGGCCGCGGGCGGCGCCAACGACAACGGCTCCGGCCTGGCCGTGCTCGCGGCCCTGGCCGAGTACTTCGCGGCCACGCCAGCGCAGAACGCCGAGGTCTGCTTCCTGCTGACCGGCGCGCGGGAGGCGGGGGCGGGCGGTATGGACGCCTTCCTGTTCACCTTCGGCCGCCGGCTGCCGCCGGACCGGACCTTCGTGGTCAACGTGGACGACGTGGGCGCAGGGCACCTGTGCTTCGCCACCGGGGAGCGGATCCCGGGCATGGTGACCTACCACCCGCTGCTGCCGGGGCTGGCCGCCGCGCTGGCCCGCGAGGAGCGGTTCGAAGGGGTGAGGCCAGTGATCCTGCTGGGCCGGGGCGACGGGGCCGCGGCCACGCAGCGCGGCTATGCCGCGGTCACGCTCAAGGGGCTGAACGGCAACCAGCCCGCCGGGCCGGTGCACACGCGTCGCGACCGCATCCGGCTGCTGGAGCGTTCCTCGATCACCACCGCGTTCGGCTTCGCGCTCGCCCTGTGCGAGCGCATCGACGAGCAGCTCGGCAGGGAACTGGCGACCCGGACCCTGGACGGAGAGAACGGATCTTGATCCGCTGGTTGCCGCTGCTGGCGCTGCTGATCACGGCGGGGTGCACCCCCGACGACGATCCGAGCGACGACGAGGCCTGGCCCACGCGTCCGGACCTGCGCCGCGGCGCCGCCCACGTCTCCGGCCAGGTGGTGTCCTACCCGGAGGGCGAGCCCATCGAGGGCATGTCCGTGGTCGTGTTCGACGTGCAGGCCCGCTACGAGGTGTTCACCACGGACGCGAGCGGCCGGTACCACGCCGCCGGGCTCGTCGCGGACTTCTACCGCCTCAAGGCCTGGCCGCTGGACGGACAGCCGTGGATCGGCGCGTACTTCGACGACACGTACTTCTACTGCACGGGCACGCTGGTGGACCTCACGGGGGAGCACAGCGCGGACGTCGACTTCCGCCTGCCCCACGGCGGCTCGATCCAGGGCACGATCACCGACGCGGCCACGGGCGAGCCCATCGAGGACGCCCGCATCGACGTGCAGGGCCTGGACTACTACAACGGCAACCTCGATCCGACCGTGTACACGGACGCGGACGGGATCTACGAGGTCGCGGGCCTCGACTCGGCCATCGAGAGCCTGGACGACCCGGTCCCGGTGCCGGGCAACTACCAGCTCGAGGTCACGGTCACCGGTCGGCCGGTGATCTACTACCCCGGTGTGTACTCCGACGAGGACGCCGAGGCGGTCGAGGCGGTGCGCAACGAGGTCAACGAGGGGGTGGATCTGGCGATCCCGACCGGCGCGACGGTGAGCGGCACGGTGATCGGCGCGGACGGTGAGCCCGTGGCCTCGGGCACGGTCTACGCACGGCACGATCCCGACTCGTGGATCCAGGTCTCGGCCTCCATCCGTGACGACGGCAGCTACGAGCTGGCCGGCCTGGCGCCCGGCAGCTGGGACCTCGAGGTGGGCAGCCTCGGCCAGGCCACGCGGTCGGCGAGCGAGCCGGTGGAGGTGGCCGAGGACGAGCTCGTGGAGGGCGTGGACCACACCCTCACCGCCGAGGGCCGCGTGGACGGCACGGTGACCGCGGGCGGAGAGCCGCTGGAGGGCGTGTCCGTGCGTGCGATCCCGGTGGACGGGGGCCCGGACGACAGCGAATCCACGGACGCGGGCGGCGTCTTCAGCATCGGCACCCTCGGGGACGGGGAGCACGTGCTGCACGTGCAGGCGTCCGGGGACACCTGGCTCAGCGGCTACCCGTGCGGGGATACGCTGTGTGCCAGCAGCGCCGACGGGGACACCTTCACCGTGACCTCGGAGGAGACCACCGACGCCGGCACCTTTGAGCTGCCAGCCGCCGGGATCATCGAAGGATGGGCCCACGAGCGCGAGACCGGGCGGTCCCTCGGTCGGATCTACGTGACCGCCACACCCGAGGACGGGCAGGGCTCGAGCAAGCTGGCGATCAGCGACGAGGACGGCAGCTTCCGCCTCGCACCGCTGGTGCCCGGCGACTACACCCTGCTGGCCGAGCCCTACCGCTACTGTCACGGCGATCCGGGCTGGGTCACCACCTATTCCGGCGGGGCGCGCACCCCCACGACCGCTGCCACCCTGACCGTGTCCGCGGGCGAGGTCACGATCCACGACGTGGCGTTGCCGCGGGATCTCGACGGCGACGCCATGGCCGACCTCTGGGAGTGGCTGCACTTCCTCGACCCCACCCGGGACGACTCCACCGAGGACCCGGACCTTGACGGCGTGCTCAATATCGACGAGTACCTGGAAGGGACCGATCCACGGGAGGATCTCGTGGAGGGGGGGTGCGACCTGGCCGGGGCCGGGGACCGCGGCACGACCGCGGCAGTGCTGGCGGCTCTGGTACTGGGCTGGCTGCTGCGGCGTGACCCGCGCCGCGCACGGCCGAGGGACTGACCATGGCTGGCAGGGGCGCTGCCTGGAAACGCTGGCTCAAGCTGCTGTTCAGCCTGGCCCTGGGCGCCGGGCTGCTGTGGCTGATCTTCCACGACATCGACCTCGACGAGTTCCTCGGCTACATCGCCGCGACCCGGCTGGGCTGGTGGGCCATGTGCCTGACCGCGTTCCTCGGACTTCACCTGAGCCGCGCCTGGCGGTGGGGGAAGATCGTCGCCCAGATCCAGCCCGTCCCGTTCCGCCAGGTGCTCAGCATCAACTCCGTGGGATTCCTGGCCATCCAGTCGCTGCCGTTCCGGCTGGGCGAGTTCGCGCGCCCCTACCTGCTGCACGAACGGGAGGACGTCCCGTTCGGGTCGGCCATGTACTCGGTGGTGGTCGAGCGGACCATCGACATCTTCGCGCTGGCCGCGATGTTCGCGATCGTGGTGTTCTTCGCGGACATCCCGCTCGAGGTGTTCTACCTCGGTGACTACCCGCTGGCCTTCGTGGAGAAGGGGAGGACCGCGATCGCCATCTCGATGGTGCCGTTCGCGGGCTGCCTGCTGGCCTTCCTCGTGCTGCAGGAACGCGCCGTGCGCTGGACCGAGGCCATCGTGGGCCGCGTGCACAAGGGCCTGGCGCGCAAGGCCTCGGGCATGATGCAGTCCTTCCTCGACGGCGTGCGCACCATGAAGGACCTGCGCTTCGGCGCCGTCATGCTGTCCAGCACGGTGTTCATCTGGTTGCTCAACATCGTATGCATGTGGTCGCTGTGCGTCGCCTTCAACCTGGAGCTGAGCCTGATGGCGGCCCTGGTGCTGCTGGTGGTGCTGGTGGTGGGCGTGCTGCTCCCCGCGCCGCCCCTGTTCGCCGGCGTGTTCGAGGCGTTCGTCATCGGCGGGCTGGCCCTGTACGGCGTGGGCAAGGACGAGGCCGCGGCCTATGCGGTGGTGTGCCACGTGACCCAGACGATCGTCATCTTCGGCATCGGCCTGGCCTTCCTGTGGATCGACCAGATCTCCTTCGCCAAGATCATCCAGTTCGCCCGCACCGTGTCCGAGGACGAGGCGGACTGAGCATGGAACGCCTCGGCCGATACGAGCTGGCCGAGGTGCTGGGGCGGGGTGGCATGGCCACCGTGCACGCGGGCTACGCCGTGGGCGAGGCCGGCTTCCGCAAGCCGGTGGTGATCAAGCGCATCCACACCCACCTCACGCAGCAGCGCGAGGTCATCCAGCTGTTGATCCGCGAGGCGCGCATCACGGTGAGGCTCGATCACCCCAACATCGTGCAGGTGCTGGAGCTGGGCCGTCACGCGGACGAGTACTTCGTGGTGCTCGAGCGGGTGGACGGCTGCGACCTGCAGCAGCTGCTCGTCGCGGCCGAGGAGGCGGGCACGTCGCTGCCACCCGAGCTGGCCGCGCACGTGGTGCGCGAGGTGCTGGCTGGCCTGCAGCACGCCCACGGGGCCCGGGACGAGGCCGGACAGCCGCTCGGCGTCGTGCACCGGGACGTGAGCCCGTCCAACGTGATGATCGGGCGCGACGGGCGCGTGCGGCTGACGGACTTCGGCATCGCCGGCAGCGTGGCCGAGGCCACGAGGGGTGGCCTCAAGGGCAAGCTGTCGTACATGAGCCCCGAGCAGGCCCACGGCCGGGTGGTCGGACCGGCGTCCGACCTGTACTCCACCGCGCTGGTGTTGCTGGAGCTGCTGACCGGGGACCGGGCGCTGAGCGGCGACGACGACATGGTGGTGCTCGGCGCCGCTCAGCAGGGCGCGCTGGACAGGGTCGACGAGGCTCTGGACGGGCTCCCACCGGCGCTCGCCGCCGTGCTGCGCCGCGCGCTGCAGCCCGATCCGTGGAACCGCTACCGGGACGCCGAGGAGATGCGAGACGCGCTCGCACCGGCTGCGTACGAGCTGGAGCAGGGGAGGGGGAAGCTGGTCGAGCTCCTCGCGCTGCTCGACCCGGCCCCGGCCCACGTGCTGGCTTCGGGTGACCTGGAGACCGCCACTCCACCCGACGCCCCGCCCACGGCCACGGTGCCCCTGGAGACGATCGTCACCCGCAGCGGGCCGCTGCCCACGGGCGGCGGAGCCCGACCGGGGTCGCTCGCCACGACGCGGACCCTCGCGCTGATCGTGGTCGCGGCCCTGGTGCTCGCGTTCGCACCCCGGCTCCTCCGGCCACTGTGGTCCGGTCCGGACGAGACCGGGCCCTCGCCCGAGGTCCCGGTCCAGGCCCAGGACGGGCACGAGGTCGCGCAGCCCGAGGTCGAGGATCCCGTGGTCGGCGGGACCGAGCCGATCCACCCGGTCGTCGATCATCCCGCTCCCGGGAGGGAGGCCTCCCCGCCGGAGCCGATCCCTGCCGCTCCCGCCGAACCGGCCCTGCCCGGCACCCTGTCCGTGGTCGTGATCGGCGCGACCGCTGCGGTCACGGTCGATGCGCCGGGGTGGCGGTCCAAGGATACGCCGTTCGGCAGGGTGGACGTGCCGCCCGGGACGTGGCATGTGCGGGTGAGCAATCCCCACCTGGGGCTCGACCGGACCATGGAGATCGTCGTGGCCCCGGGCGTGGACGTTGAACTGAGCTTCCGCCAGGCAGGTGATGCCTGGGTCGAGACGCTCACCCACAGGAGCCGGCCGTGACCGCGACGCGCTACGACATCTGCGCCATCTCCGACGCCCTGACCGACTACATCCTGCCCGTGGACGACGGGGAGGTGGCCCGGCTGGGCCTGCTGCGCGGCCGCAGCTTCGCCGTGGAGCAGCCGCTGCTGGCCGACCTCGAGGCGCGCTTCGCCACGCATCCCGAGGAGGTGATCGTCAGCGCCGGGGGCTCACCGGCCAACACCGTGCACGGCGCGTCGCGGCTGCACCTGCGCTGCGCGTTCATCGGCTGCGTGGGCAACGACGACAACGGCTACCGCTACATCAAGCGCCTGCGCGACGACGACATCGACGTGTTCGTGTCGATCAAGGACGGCCGCAGCGGTATCGCCTACACCCTGGTCACGCCCGACGGGGAGCGCACCTTCGGCGTGGACTTCGGCGTGTGCAAGCAGCTGATGCAGTACGAGGTGCTGTACCAGGTCATCGCCGATTCGCGCTTCCTGCACTACAGCGCCTACGAGCTGCGTGGGGAGCAGCCCCTGGTGGAGTCCACGCTCAGGGCCCACCGCAAGGCGCTGCAGTTCGGCCGCAAGGTCTCCCTGGACCTGGCCGACGCCCGGCTGGTGGACATGTACCGCGACGCCGTCGACGAGCTGCTCGCCGAGGGTGTACACGTGGTGTTCGCCAACCGCGACGAGGCCAGCCGGTTCACGTCCGGCGGCCGCGATCCCATGGACCTGGGCGACCTGCTGGAGGACTGCGCGGACGTGGTGGTGGTCAAGCTTGGACCGGAGGGTTGCCTGTTGCGCCACGACGGCGAGGTCTCGCTGGTCAAGACGCTGCCCATCCACCGGCCGCGAGACACCAACGGCGCCGGCGACGCCTTCCAGGCGGGCTTCCTGTACGGCCTGTGCCGCGACCTGCCCCTGCCCCTGTGCGCCCGCATCGGCAACTACTACGCCGCCCACGTGATCCAGGTCCTGGGCGCCCAGTCGCGGGTGAGGCTGGAGGGGATCGAGTACCTGGTGCCGGATACGGACGACGATCGGGGGGTTCTGTAGATCAGGGTTTCTGCCACCGCTGCAGGAAGACCGGTTCGCCCTTCTCGACGAACTTGCGCTCGTAGTTGGTGAGGACGTTGTCCTCGGCCAGGGGTTCGCCGGGGCGGTGCAGGTCGGCGGCGAAGGCGATCTCGTCGAGGGTGGTGGAGCCGAAGCAGCGGCGGGCCTCGTCCGCGTAGGGCGCGTGGTCGCTCTTGAGCTGGAACAGGCCGCCGTCGGCCAGCAGCGTCTGCACGAGCTCGGCGAACGCCGGGGTGATGATGCGGTTGCCCGCGTGCCGATCCTTGGGCCAGGGATCCGGGTGGTTGAGGTACACCGCTACGAGCTCCCCCGGCTCGAAGAGGCGCGCCAGGTAGCCTGCGTGGTGCGACACCACGCGTCCGTTGATCAGCCCCACCTGGTCGAGCTTGCGGGCGGCCATCCACACCCGCTTGTAGCGGATCTCCACGCCCACGAAGCGCCGATCCGGGTGCCGCCGGCACATCTCGCGCAGGAAGAAGCCGTTGCCGCTGCCGATCTCGAGGGACAGGGACCCGTCCCGGCAGGGCGCCTCCTCCGGCCAGGCCTCGCGCCATCGTCCGCGCAACGCCTCGGCGTCCTCGCCGGTCAGGATCAGCGACGGGTACTCGGCCAGCTTGGCGATGTAGGGATTGACGAACACCCGCCCCGCGGGCGCCGGCTGCGACCCCGGCGGCAGCGTGCGGCGGCCCCCCACGATCTGATCGGGGGACGGGTCGTCGGTACGGGAGGTGTCGTCAGCACACATGGCACTGGTTATAGTACCGGGAACGGACATGATGCACGCTCGATCCCTCGCGATGGTCCCTGCCCTCCTCGCCCTGCTGGCGATCGCCGCCGGTTGCAACGGCGACGACCAGCGTCCCTCGCTGATCGAGGAGGCCGTGGAGGCTCGCGAGTCCGCCCTCGACACCGCGGCCTACACCAAGCCCGTGGGCCTGCACGTCGACGCGCAATACCTCATGGGCCGCCGCTATGACGCCCTCGATCCCGAGGTGGTCGCCGACCAGCTCGGCACGGAGCAGTCCCGGGAGACCCAGCCCAGCTGGGGCGTGGTCGAGATCGTGTTCGAGGACCGCACCATCCAGCTGTACCGCGACGAGATCTTCTACATCGCCTACGAGCTGCCCCATCCCATGGACATCACCACCGCCATGGGGGTCTGCGGCTTCCCCCTGCGTCAGCCCCCATCCCTTGCAGCAACGAAGGAAGAACGCATCGTCAACTACTGGAACATGCGGCAGATTTCCCTCATGCGCGTCGAGGACGGCTCCGACCTCTACGACCAGATCCGCATCTGGAAGCTCCGCCCCCAGGAGGTCGAGCGCACCACGGTGGCCCAGTAGATCCGACTACCGTCCCCGCCGCGCGGATCGCGCCGCCTTCGCGACGCTCCTCTCGTCGGAGAGCCTACCGATGTGCAGGGTCAGTCCCAGGGCGACGTCGAACCGGATACGGGGCTCCCATTCGTCATCCAGCTCATCGGCGATCTCAGGGTCGAGGGTCGTGGCCACGGCATCGCCGAGCGCCATCAGCAGGCCCAGGTCCGCGCGGGGGGCGACGTGCATCTCGACACCGCTGGCGAGGAACAGCACGTGCTCGGCGTAGAGGTACGACTCCCCATACCAGTTGTCGAGATCCTTCCTCTGGACGCCGTAGACGAGTCCGAACCAGGAACGGGCAGCCCCGCTCGGCGAGAGCGGCCAGTCGAAAAGCGCGTTCGAGCGTAGGCCGACGTGCCAGTCCGTCGGCCATGACGCGTGGAATCGGAGGCCGACGACGGCGCGGGCTCCATCGGCGCCAGTATCACCGAGGAGGAACGTCGGACCGACCTCGAACTGCACCGACTCGGGAAGTGGCATCCACCAGGCCATGGTGGCGTCGACGTGGACCCAGGGTCTGATCCGTACGCTCACCGACCATTCGAGAGGGCCGGGGAAGAAGCCGCCCCCCGCGGTCCATGGCCCGTTCACGAGCAACCGGAGGTGAACCGGCCCAGCGACGGGATCCGGTGGTGCGAGATCGGACATCGGTCCGAGCGTAGGCTCGGCGCAGACCGGGGTAGGCGCAGACGCGAGCACCAGCGCGAGTACCAGCGCGAGTACCTGCGATGTAGGTCGTCTACCCGTCGTCGCGCGGGTTCGAATGCGCCCCATGACTGCGACGTTACCTGCCGGAGGGCCACCTACGAAGGGCCGCTTTCTGCACCTGGACAGAAACCAATCGCCTCGGTGGGTAGACCGGGGAGGTC
>CAZXHG010000066.1:0-38162 GCA_964639985.1 uncultured Rickettsiales bacterium | reverse complement strand
ACGTCTCGGTGCCGTTGCCGCCCCCCGCGTTGGCGTGGATCGACATGAAGTAGTCCACACCCTTGCTGTTGGCGTAGTCGGCCCGCCCGGTCAGGGACACGAACACGTCGGTCTCGCGGGTCATGGTCACGTCCCACGAGCCGCCGCCCCAGGTGTCGTGGGTGTCGGCCTCGAGCCAGCTGCGGAAGGCCCGCGCGGTGGTGAGGTTGAGGTCCTTCTCCTGCAGGTTGTTGCCCACCGCGCCAGGATCGAAGTCGCCGTGGCCAGCGTCGATGCAGATCGACGCGATCGCGGGCTCGGGGGTGCCGTTGTTGCCGTTGTTGCCCCCGCCCACGTTGTCCACGTGGTTGTCGCAGTCGTTGTCGTAGCCGTCCACCACCTCGATCGCGCCGGGGTACACGTGGGGGTTGTTGTCGTCGCAGTCGCCGTCGTCCGGGGACCAGCCGTCGCCGTCGTTGTCCTGGGGAGGGCTGCCGCCGTTGTTGTCGTTGCCGTCGCACTCCCACAGGTACGTCACGTTGACCCAGGCGTTCTCCAGGTAGCCCAGGCCCATGGCGTCGGCCAGGGTCAGGCACTGGTCCACGCCCGCGGGATTGGTCACGGTGCGGCTGTACTGGTCCCGGCCGCCGTTGTAGTTGTCGTAGTAGGCGGCCGCGGCCTCGGGGTATCCCTGGGCCAGATCGGTCCACATGCGGCGCGGCCGGTCCCCGGACAGGTCGTTCCAGAAGTTGTCGTCGATGTTCCACGGCCCGACGTCGTACACCGGCACGGTGTTGGTCACGCCGTCGAGCTCGAGCTGCACCTCGTAGTCGCTGCCCGGGTAGCCCGGCGCGTTGCTCCAGCCCAGGGCGGCGAATTTGGCGTACTTGTCGGGCACGGCCGCCTCCCACGAGGTGGCTGCGTTGTACTGGGTGCCGTACACCGTGTACGACAGGCAGCTGCGGACGTCGCCCGACGGCGGCGGGGTGTTGGCACCCGAACGGTCCGCGTCCTCGTCGAACATGCCCTGTAGCAGGTCCAGCAGCTCGCCGTGGCGATCCCCCATCAGCTCGACCAGCTCCAGGTCGCTGAGTGCGGCCTGGGCGGCCACGTGGGCGTTCCAGCCGTCCGGATCGATGTCCACCGCGTGCAGGTCGCGGTCGAACTCGCGCTCGCGGGTGGCGATGGCCCACAGCGCGTCCACCTCGTCCTCGGTCAGGCCCAGGCCCTCGGCCAGGGTGTGCATGCGCCCGGGGGTGTCGAGGACCACCGACAGCACCGGCCTGGACTTGATCGCCTGGCCAACGTCCATGGCGCCATCGTGCTGGGCGAGGGCCGGTGGGGCCACGAAGGCTGCGAGCAGGGCGACGATCACCAGCGCGCGCGTCATGGCGTCACCTCCTCGACCCGGGCCACCCACACGGCGCCGTCCCGGACGAACGCCAGGCTGTGCCCGTCCGGGGCCACGGCCGGGTGGACCTCGATGCGGTCCAGGGTCTGCGTGAGGTTGATGAGGGTGCCGCCCGCCACGTCGAACGCCCACAGGTCCGAGCCGGTGAGCACGTGGCCGTCGTCCGCGGTGCGCTCGAACAGGAGGAAGCGCCCGTCCGGGGTCCACGCCGGGTGGGTCCCGTCGACCGTGACCGGGGTGCTGCCCACGGCCGCGTCGATCACCTGGATCCCGGTGACCAGGCCAACGGCCGCGATGCGCGCGCCGTCGGGGGACGGCACGACCTCGTAGAAGCGGTCGTCGCCGGACGTGACCTGCACGTCCTCGGCCTCCCCGCGGACCCAGACCTGCTCGTCCGCGTCCAGGTAGGCCAGCTCGACCGGCTGGGCCACGTCCCGCAGGACCCGACCGCTCGCCTCGACCTCCACCGCGGCGTGGCGACCACGCGCGGGACAGAGGATGCGCGCCGGCTCGTCCAGCCAGTGGTGGCGGAAGCCCGACACCACCGATCGCGGCGCGATCGCGTGCGTGGTGCCACCGGTCGCCGGCACGGAGTACAGCCCGCGGTAGCGGGGGCCGGAGAAGCTGACCGTGGCGCTGTCCGGCGACCACGCCGGGTCGGTGTAGCTCACCGCGGGGGTCAGCTCGACCGCATCCGAGAGGACCAGCGTGGTCCCCCCCTCCTGCGGATCCCCCGTGCACCCGGCGAACAGGACCAGGCCCGCGATCGCGGCCAGGGTTCGTCTCGCCCTCATCGCACCCATGCCAGCCCCTTCCTGGAGCAGCCGCGCCGGCTTCTCCGTCTCCTGTACAAGCTGTACCAGGGAGTCCAGGGCTGGAGTGACGGGGGGGGTGACACCCCGGGGGGATCACATCGCGGTGACGGCTCCGGACGGCCAGTCCACGGTGCAGAAGTACTCGTCCGGACCCTCGCCGCTCATGGTGCGGGTGTCGGTCCACATCAACCCGCCGTTGATGTACACGTTGACCGTGACGTCGTTGCCGCCCTGGTAGTCCTGGGTCGAACCGCTGTAGTCGTCCACGAACACCGTGTACACGCCCGACCCGGGGTTGGGGATGTTGATGTTCTCAGGGCCGGTGCCCGGGATGTCGTCCAGGTCCAGGGAGGGGTCGTCCGACGGGTCACCGGCCACACCCCAGTCCGGGCTGGAGTACACGCAGTTGGAGTAGTAGCAGTCGGTGTTGGACAGCGGCGTGCCGCCCGGGGCCAGCAGGTGCAGGTCCATGTCGTCCTGGGACTCGGTCCAGTACATCTCGATCCACAGGTCCTCGTAGGGCACCGCCTCGAGGTCGACCGTGCAGGTGTCGTGCTGGGCCTGGGAGTTCTCCACGTACAGCTCCGCGGTGTAGGTGCCGCCCAGGTCCGGGTAGAACGGCCCGCAGTCCGCGGTGTTGTTGCAGGTGGGCAGGCTCACCGACGAGCCGGCGGGTCTGGCGATCAGCGACCAGTCGTACACGTCGAGGCTGAAGCCGCCCGTGTCGTAGGAGTCGTGGCCCTCGAAGTTGGCGAACTCGAAGGGCGGGTGCACCAGCTGGGGCGTGACCGCGCACACGGCCACCGGGCCGTCCCCGCCCACGTCCACGCCCTCGCCGTGCAGGGAGACGACCAGCGGATCCTCGTCCGGGTCGTTGCTGCGGATCTCGATGGACGCGGGGTACTCGGCGATGTCGTGGGGGCTGAACGACACCGTCAGGGTGGACGGCGGCAGCCCGGTGTCGAAGGTCACACCGCTCACCTGGTCGTCGAGCAGCACGTAGGCGTCCGCGCCCGCGCCCGTGAGGCTCACGCTGTCCACGGTCAGCGGCGCGAACCCGGCGTTGCCCACCGTGAACTGCTGGGTGGCAGACTGGTACAGCTCCACCTCGCCGAAGTCGTGCTGGGAGGGCTCGGCATAGATGTCCGGGATCGGATCGCCGTCCGCCGCGATCACGATCGGCACCGCCACCGGCTCGTCCGTGACGCTGTTGGTGATCAGCAGGGTGTTGGTGCCGCCCGCGTCGTTCAGCGGGGTGAAACGCACGATTACCACCATGGACGCCCCGGGCTCGAGTCGGTCCGGCTCGCCGTCCTCGGTGAGCTCCGGGGTGGGCGCCTCGAGCGCGACGCTGGCCACGTCCAGGTTGCCGTCGCCGGGGTTGCTGACGTGCACCGCGACCTCGTCCCAGGCGCCCACCGTGACCGTGCCGAAGTCCAGCACGTCCGGGTAGCCGTAGTCCTCCGACCAGGTCACCTCGATCTCGGCGTGCACGGCGGCGAGGTCCACGTCGCTGCAGCCGCTGGTGATCAGCAGGGCGACCAGGCAGGTGGCGGTCACGGTGAGTCGTCGCATCATCGGCTCCCTCCACGTCAGGCGGACCAGTTCGGCTCCCGCGAACGGCCGCGTCCGCGGTCACCATAGCCCACGGAGGCACGACTGAACGCATGTCCGGCCGTGATGTCATTGCCACGGTCATCCTACGAATCCGCCCTTCCCGGCCCCGGGCTTGCAACCGCTCGATCCACCGAGGAACATCGATCCATGCTCCCCCGACCCCGCCACACCCTGCTGGCTGCCGCGCTGGTGCTGACCACGCTGGCGGCGCCCTCCGCCCGCGCGGACCGGGCCAACGGCACGCTGGCCACGGCCGCGTCCCTGCAGGGTGAGCACGCCGAGGACCGGGCGGGCGAGGCCCTGGCGCCGGCCGGGGACATGGACGGCGACGGCTTCGACGACGTGCTGATCGGCGCGCCGGGAGCCGGCGGTGACGCGACCGGCCGGGCCTACCTGGTGCTGGGGCGCGCCCACGGCTGGGGGGAGATCGCCTCCCTGGCCGCGGCCGACGCGTCGTTCCTCGGCGAGGCGGCCGGCGACCGCGCGGGAGAGGCCCTGTGCGGGGCTGGCGACGTGGACGGCGACGGCGACCTCGACCTGCTGCTGGCCGCACCCGGCAGCGACCTCGGCGGTTCCGACGCCGGCGCCCTGTACCTGCTGCTGGGCCAGGACGACGGGACATGGTCCCCGGACACGCAGCTGTCCACGGCCGACACCGTGTTCATCGCCACCGAGGGCGACGCGGTGGGCACCGCCGTGGCCGGGCCCGTCGACCTCGACGGCGACGGCCTGCAGGACCTGCTGGCAGGCGCGCCGGGCAGCGACCTCGGCGCGGAGGACGCCGGCGAGGTGTGGGTCGTGTTCGGCCGCGCCGACGGCTGGCCGGCCAGCGTCGAGCTCGACGTGGCCGGCGCCTCCTGGGTGGGCACCGCGGCCGACGACGCCGCGGGCTCCGACGTCAGCGGGGCGGGTGACGTGGACGGTGACGGCATCGACGACCTGATCATCGGCGCGCCGGGTGCGGACGATGGCGCCGGGCAGGCCCTGCTGGTGCTGGGCAGCGCGGACGCGGCCTGGACCTGGAGCACGGGGCGATCCCTCGACGAGGCGGCGGCCTCCCTCGACGGCGAGGCCGCTGGTGATGGTGCGGGCAGCGCCGTGGCCGGGGCCGGGGACGTGGACGGCGACGGCATCGACGACCTGATCATCGGCGCGCCGGGCAACGACGAGCGAGACGAGGGGGCGGGCCAGGCGTACCTGGTGCTCGGGCGCGCCTCCGGTTGGACCGCGGGCATGGGGCTGGCCCACGCCGACGCCTCGTTCTGGGGGGACGCGGGCGGCGACGCCGCGGGTTGGTCCGTGGCCTCGGCCGGGGACACGGACGGCGACGGTCTCGACGACCTGTTCGTGGGCGCGCCGGGCAACGACGTGGGCGGCACGGACGCGGGCAAGGCGTACACCGTGCTGGGCCGCGCCGACGGCTGGGCCAGCGACGCGCACCTCCAGGGAGCGGCGGGCTGGCGATTCGGCGAGCACGGTCACGACGTGGCCGGTTCGTGCGTCGTCGGCGTGGGTGACGTGGACGGCAACGGCACCGCCGACCAGGCCGTCGGCGCCCCGGGCAGCGACGAGGCCGCCGGCGACCTCGACGACCCGGACGACGGCGCGGGCCAGGTCTACCTGCTGGGCATCGCCTGCGCGGACACGGACGGCGACGGCTACGCGGCCGCAGGCTGCGGCGGCGACGACTGCGACGACGACGACCCGACCGTGTACCCGGGCGCGCCCGAGGACTGTGACGACGGCGTGGACGGCGACTGTGACGGCGCGCCGGACGACGCGGACACCGACTGCGGCGGCGGCGACCTGGTGGACTCACCGTTCCTGGGGATCTACACCGGCGGCGGCCTGCGGTGCGCGGCCGGCGCAGCCGAGCACGCGCCCGCACCCTGGTCGTGGGTCATCGTCGCTGGATTCGTGGCGTTGCTCGGTCGACGCAGCCGACGCTAGCTCTCACTGCGGACAGCCGTCCGGCCCCGCCCCAGCACGCCGCGGGCACAGGTCCACCGCATCGGGGATCCCGTCCCGGTCATCGTCCAGGTCCGGACACCCGTCCCGGTCCTGCCAGCCGTCCCGGTCCTCGGCCTGGATCGGACAGCGGTCCCGGCGACCGCCCACGCCGTCGCCCTCCAGGTCCGTGCGCCGGGGACTGCCCGCCCCCTCCCAGGCAACCCCTACCACCAGCCGGGCCGCGGGCACGCCCGGCAGCCATCCCAGGCCGAAGCCCCCGTGCACCGACACGGCGAGCCCGGCGCCCGGGTGGACGGTGAGTCCAGCCAGCAGCTCGGCCGAGGTCGCCCCGGGCTGATCGAAGGGCACGACCGCATCCACACCCAGCTCGGGTTGCAGCACACGCGTCGGGCCCAGCCCCACGCCCGCGGCCGCCCGCACGGTGAGGGCGTTGCCCAGGGCCGGGGACAGCAGCTCGCTGCCCCCCTGCAGCAGCACACCGGGCCGCAGCGCCACGCCGATCCGGCCGTTTCGCACGCCGATCCGCAGCCGCGGTTCCAGCGAGGCGCCAGACCGACCGGCGAACGCCTCTGCGTCCCCCGCGGGCAAGGACACCGGCACGGACAGCACCAGGTCGACCGGGCTGCCGCGGCCCAGCGGGATGGCCATGCGGGGCACGACCACCAGGTCCCCCAGCGCGCTGGCCTCCCAGGGCGAGCCATCCCGCGTGCCGATCAGCGCCAGGTGCACGGGCAGCACCACGCCCACGTCGCCCACGCCCAGGCCGATGGCCGCGCCGACCACCAGCCCGACCGCGTCGTCCACCGCGTGCAGGGTCTCGTCGTCCTCGGCGTACCGCAGGGGCGCGTGGGCGCCCACCAGGGCCAGGGAGAAGCGCGGCGCGGCCACGGGCAGCGTGCCCCCACCCGGCTCGAGCATGAGCAGCGCGCCACCGGGCCCGGGCAACACGCGGGCCAGGTCCAGGGGCAGGGTGGCGTCCTCGCCACGGGCCGGCCCGGCCAGCAGCGCGGCCACGGCCAGGGTCGTCAGCAGGTGGGGGGCGAGACCACGCACCCACCCAGGATAGTCCGTTCCCGGACGCAAAACAGCTCCCCCCGGGGAGGCACCCGAGGCCGACGGGCTGGTAACATCCGTGCCATGGTTCGCTGCCTGCCCATCGCGCTGGTGCTGATCCTGGCCACCGGCCAGGCCCAGGCCCGGGTACTGCTGATCGACGCCAGCGAGCGGGCGGGCGAGGCCGCCCCGTGGCTGGCCGAGGTCGGCCGCCAGCTCCAGGTGGAGCTCGACCACGGCGTGACAGGTCCGCTCGTACCCACCGATCCCGCGGCCAGCGCACCCGCACCGCAGGACCACCGGGACATCGAACAGCTGCTGGAGAGCGTGGCCAGCCAGCTGGACGGGTTCTCCTTCGACGCGGCCGTGCGGACCCTGCGTCGCGCCGAGGACCAGCTGGCCGACGTGCACGATCCCCAGATCGGACCCCTGCGGGTCCGTGCCCACGAGCTGGGCGCGGCCCTCGCGATCGCCCGAGGCGAGGACGACGCCTGGCCGCCTCACGTGGCCGCGATCGCCGCGCTGGCACCGTGGTGGCGGGTCCCCCGCGGCCTGCTCACGCCGGAGGCGACCGCGCTGCTCGAGCAGACCGCGACCGCGGTGGCGCGCGAGGGAGCCCAGCTGCAGCTGGCCCATCTCCCCGAGGGGACGCAGGTGCGGGTGGACGGGTTCGACCTCGAGCCCGACGCGGACGCGGTGTGGGTGATCGCCGGCGACCACCTGGTCGTGGTCCAGCGGCCGGGCTTCCTGCCCCGCGTGCTGCGGCCGGCGGTGATGAGCGGCCAGGAGTGGGCCGTGCCCGTCGCGGACCAGCTCGACCTGCGCGAGGGGCCACGCGCGCGCATGCGCACATCGATCTCTGGGAGCGTGCCTGGCGACCTGGAGACGATCCTGGTGCAGGCAGCGAGACATGCGGACGCGACGCTGGTGCTGGTCGCCGATGCGCGCGCTGGTGATCCGTCCGACACGGCGCGGGTGGCCGTGTTCGACCCGCGCACCGGGGTGTGGACGCCGGCGCCGGGCGCCGAGGCGGTGGAGGCTGCCGTGTCGCGGACCGCCGCGCTCATCGCAGCGCCCGACGCGCGTGTCGCCCCGGGTGTGGTCCCGCTCGCCGCCCTGTCCCTGGGCGGCGCCGCCCGGGTGGTGGTCCCCGAAGACCTCGGCGTCGCGGGCGGCGGGGGGCTGCACGTGTCCGGCGAGGTCGGCATCCGCGTCGCACAGCGGTTCGACCTGGCAATCGTCGCTGGCCTGGATCTGGCCGGTCCGGCCGCGACCGTGGCCATGGTCGAGCGGGTGCCCGCGCTGGTGACCCAGCGCACGGACCTGGTCCGCGTCGGCCTCGAGGCCGCTCCGCGGCTGCCGGTCGGCGGGCGGGCGTGGCTGCGCATCGGCGGCAGCGGCGGCCTCGCCTTCGGCGGCCTGGCCGTGGCGGTCGGGGACGCACGGCAGGTCGAGCGGGGGCTGGGCGCCTGGTTCGCCCCGGAGGTCGGGCTGGAGCTGCGGGCCGCGCCCCACGTGACCGTGGGCCCGGTGGTGCGATACGTGCACGCGTTCGTGCCGCTGGCCGCGGGCGAGCAGGTCATGGATGGGACCGCATCGAGCCAGGCGCTGCGTCACGTCGAGATCGCGCTGCGCATCGGCGCCGCACGCTCGGCGCGGCCCGCCGGAGGCGACCGGGACCGTTGACCATCGTCGTCCAGCTCCCCGAGCAGCTCGCTGTGGAGCAGCCTATCCGCTTCGCCACCGGCGGCATGGCCGAGCTGTACCGGGCCCACCGCCACTACTTCCACGGCGGCAAGGCCGACCTGGTCGTCAAGCACATGTTCGCGGACTACAACGACGACCCCACGCTGGTGGCGCGCTTCCGCGACGAGGCGCGGCTCGGCCTGCAGCTGCGGCACAGCAACGTGGTGACCACGCTGGAGTACCACCTCGTCGACGACCACCACTACATGGTGATGGAGTACCTCGAGGGGGTGGACCTGGCCGAGATCCTGCGGCGCTGCAACCTGCTGGGGGAGCGGCTGCCCCAGGCCGTGGTGGCGTCGTTCCTCTTCGGCATGGCCTCGGCCCTCAACTACCTGGCCGACGCGCGCGACGCCGAGGGCCAGCCATTGAACCTGGTCCACCGCGACCTCAAGCCCTCCAACGTGCTGGTCACGGACACCGGCACGGTCAAGCTCATCGACTTCGGCGTCGCCCGCGCCGCCGAGCGGGAGGCGCGCACCGAGACCGGCGCGCTGGTGGGCAAGTACATGTACATGTCGCCCGAGCTGATCCAGGGCCAGGATCTGGACACCCGGTCCGACCTGTTCGCGCTCGGCGCGGTGGCCTACGAGCTGCTGGCCGGCGAGCGCGCGTTCGCGGGTGCGTCCGAGTTCGAGACCTGCGACCGGATCCTCAACGTGGATCCCAGGCCGCTGCTCGACCTGCGCCCCGACGCCCACCCGTTGCTGGCCGACCTGGTGGCCCGCTGCCTGGCCAAGGACCCGGCCGACCGCTACCCCCACCCCCGGGAGGCGGTGCAGCAGCTGTACAACTACATGCACGCCGAGGTGGAGCAGCCGCTGCCCCTGCTCACCACCCGGTTCCTGGAGCAACTGGAGGAGCGCTGGATCGAGGCCAAGAAGAGCGGAGACCTGGGTCGCGTCCCCGTGGGGCGGGACACCTCGACCATGCCCCTCAAGCCTCCGCCCACCGGGGTACGAGAGCCGTCCCCCAAGGTCGCGAAGCTGTCCAGGCCGCCCGACTCGTCGAGCCTCAAGACCCACGAGCGCGACCGGGACGAGCCATCCGTGGACGAGGAGGACCGGGTCACCCAGGTGGGCATGCCCCGGTACGAGATGCCGCCGCGGGACGTGAGGACCGAGGCCCTGCCCCGCCCCTCCCGGGACGACGAGCCGGACGAGGACGAGGAGGCCGAGACCCTCGAGGAGACCGTGGACGACGAGCCGGCCCCGGTGGCGGCGCCCACGCGACCCGAGTCGGAGCCGGCACCGGCGACGTCCGGCCCCATCTCCCTGGACGAAGAGCCATCGCTCGACGACGACGTGGCCGAGTGGACGCGCCACCGCCGACGCTGGCTCGTGATCGGGGCCGGGACCTCGGTCGCGGCCCTGCTGCTGCTGCTGGTCGGGGTGGTGGTCGTGCCGCTGTTGCGGGGCGCGGGCAGTAGCACCGGCGGCACGGGGCGAGTCGTGGCCGAGCGCAACGGGGACCTGGTCGGCGAGGGCGTCGACGGGCACGAGGACCCCGACACGGGCGATGCGGCAGCGGGCGGGCACGAGGGCACGGGCACGTCGGGGAACGTGACCGGCGGCGCTGCCGGGTCGATCGATCGGGGTCAGGACGCCGACCACGGCAGGCACGGTTCGTTGGCCGAGGACCGGTCCAGCGGCGGCGCGGGCGACGGCGCGGGCCGCACCGATGACCGGACCACCGGGACCGGCGATTCCGGCCGCACGATCGGCGATGGACCCGACGCCTTCCTCGACATCCAGTCCTCGCCCTGGGCCGACGTGTACCTGGACGGCGAGCGCATCGGCCGCACCCCGATCCGCGACCGGGCGATCCCGTCGGGCAGCCACACGCTGAGATACGTCAACAGCGAGAACGGCTGGTCCGACAGCGAGACCGTCGAGCTGGCTCCGGGCGAGGTGCTGGAGCGCAGGATCCACGCCCGCCCGTAGGGAACCCGGCGCTGCTCGCCAGCTGTGCACGTGGGGGCGCCCGCGCCTCGCGCGCGCAGAGGGGGGTTTCCCTGCGCCCCCATCGGTGCGACCATGGTCGCTGCGATCGCCCCCTGAGGCGGGAGTGCCTCCATGCTCGTACTGCGGATCGAACGACAGCAGATCGTCGAGGTCGAACACGGCCTGCGCGTGGGCCGCGACCCGGTGTGGGCCGATCTGCCCCTGGAGCGCGCCTTCGTCAGCCGCCGGCACATGGAGATCGTGCCCGAGGAGGCCGGCTACCGGGTCTGGGACCTGGGATCGCAGAACGGCACCACGGTCAACGGCGAGCTCGTGGGCGACGGCGGCGCCGGCATCGCCGAGGGCGACCAGATCGGCATCGGCGACGAACTCGTGATCGAGGTCATCTCCCAGCACGAGCGCCGCGCCAGCATGCCGACCACGGTCTGCGGCAAGGACGCCCGCCGGCTACTGGTCGAGCTCCGCGGCGACAGCTTCATCGTGGAGTACATGGCCCGCGGCCGGATCATGCGGGACAACATCCCCTACCAGCTCGGCCTGGCCCTGTCCGTGCTCGCCCTGTACGGCGCGGACCGGCTCGGCCCGGTCCCGGACGCGGACCTGCGCGCCATCGTGTGGCGCGGTGACACCAAGCTGCAGCTCAGCGGCGACATCAACCGGCTGCTGCACCGCCTGCGGCAGTGGTTCGACGAGCGCACGGACTCCCCCCCGACCGTGGCGCGGCCCCGCCGCGCGGGCGTCACCCGCATCCTCATGCCCGCGTCCACCCTCAAGATTCGACCCGAAGGCTGGCTCTACAAGTTCCTGGACATCTAGGGTCCGCAGAAACCGCCCCGAAGTCCCTGATCGCCCCTTTCGTCCCCTACCTCTTCTCGTCCTCCGCGATCCGCCCGTCCACCAGCTTGACCACCCGCCGGGCCGCGGCCATCACGGCCGGATCATGGGTGGCGAACAGGAACGTCACGCCGAACTCCTCGTTCAGCGTCTTCATCAGCTCGATCAGCTCGGCCGAGGTGGCCGTATCGAGGTTGGCCGTGGGCTCGTCGGCCAGCACCAGCGCCGGCCGACCCGCGATGGCCCGGGCCACGGCCACCCGCTGCTGCTGGCCACCGGACAGCTCGCTGGGTCGCCGCCTCTCCAGTCCGTCGAGGCCCACGGCGGCCAGGGTCTCCATCACCCGCTGCTTGCGCTCGGCCGCGGGCACGCCCCGCATCATCAGCGGGAAGTCCACGTTCTCGTACGCGGTCAACACCGGCACGAGGTTGTACGACTGGAACACGAAGCCCAGCTTGTCCAGCCGCAGGTCGGAGCGCTTGCCCGACTTCAGCTCGGCCAGCGCCTGGCCGTCGATGGTCACGGTCCCGGCCGTGGGCAGGTCCAGCGCACCCACCAGGTTCAGCAAGGTGGTCTTGCCCGAGCCGGACGGCCCCATCAGCACGGTGAACTCGCCGGGCTCGATGTCCAGGTCCACGCCCCGCAGCGCGTGCACCACGTGGTCGCCCTGGGTGTACTGCTTGGTCAGGCCCCTCACGCTCACGGTCGGCATCGGTGGTCCCTTCTGTCCTCTTGCTAGTGGTGGCGCATGGCCTTGACGGGTTGCAGCCGGCTGATGCTCCAGGCGGGGTAGATGGCCGCGCCCACGCAGAAGACGATGGCCGCGAACACGTACCCGGCCATGCGGGACGGATCCCAGCTGCCCTTGAGCAGCGTGTCCATCACCAGCCCCTCCATCTCCATGGTCTCGCTGCCGGTGAATGCCGCGTAGTCGATGCCCACGTACACCGCGTGCAGGGACAACAGGAGACCCAGGCACAGGCCCAGCACCGCGCCGATACCGCCCAGCACCAGCCCCTCGGTCAGCACCAGGCCGAACACCTGCCGCGGCTTCATGCCCAGGGACACCATCACCCCGAACTCGCGGGTCCGCTCCAGCACGCTCATCAGCAGCGTGTTGAGCACGCCGAAGGCCACGATCATGCCGATGATGGCCATCATCACGTCGCCGCTGGCGCGGTCCATCTCGATCATGCCAGCGATCTCGGGCAGCGCCTCCCGCCAGTTGCGCACGTCCAGCTCCGGCCGCGCCAGCAGCTCCTCGGCCCGCTCGGCCGCGGGGAACGCCTGCTGGGGATCGGGCAGGTGCATGGTCACCATGTGGGCCACGTCACCGCGGTCCAGCAGCTCCTGGGCCGCGTCCAGGTGCACGAACGCCAGCCGGCCGTCGATCTGCGCCGAGCCCGTGCGGTAGATGCCCTTGACCCGGAACATGCGGGACTGCACCTCGTCGGTGCCGTTCTGGCCCATGAACACCAGCTTGTCGCCCAGGTCCGCGTCCAGGGCGTCGGCCATGCCCTGGCCGATCAGGATCTCCCGGTCGTCCCCGGTCAGCCACTCGCCCTCGACCACCTTGTCGTGCAGGGTCTGCACCTGCTGTTCGGCCTCCGGGATCAGCCCGTTGAGCGCCACGCCCACCCCGGTCGAGGTGGACATCACCATGCCGCCCATGGTGATGCGCGGGGCGATCACCGCGTCGGGGAATTCGGCCTGCAGGGCCTCGGCCACGCCGCCTGCGTCCTCGACGACCAGGGTGACCTCCTTGTCGTCCTGGAAGCCCTCGGCCTGCACCACCACGTGGCCGGCCATGGAGCAGATGGCCTCCTTGATCATCATGTCGTAGCTGCCGTTCTGGAAGTTGACCGTCCAGACCATCAGCGCCAGGCCGAAGGCGATGGCCGCCAGCGTCAGCGCGGTGCGGCGCTTGTTGCGCATCAGGTTGCGGAGCGCGAGCTTGAACATGCGCATCGTCTACTCCTCCCGGATCGCGGTGACAGGTTGCAGCCTCGTGGCCCGCCAGGCGGGGTACAGCGAGGCCAGGATCGACACGATGAACACCGAGGTCACGGTGGACACGATCGGCTGGACGCGGAACGCGCCCTTCATCACCGGGTCCAGCATCACCCCCTCGAAGGAGAACCCCTCGGGCATGGACCCGGAGAAGTCGATGCCGTACGCGACGATGTACCAGTCCAGCAGCCCGCCGATGGTCAGGCCGATGGTGGCGGCCAGCCCCGCCAGGAAGAAGCTCTCGAACACCACCAGCCACACCAGCTTGCCCTTGCGCAGCCCCAGGGCCCGCAGCACCCCCATCTCGCGGGTGCGCTCGAACACGGACATCATCATGGTGTTGACCACGCCGAACGCGGCGACCGTGAACACGATCAGCAGCAGGAACACGGCGATGCCGTCCTGCATGCTCATGATCTGCGCGATGGCGGGCGAGGCCTCCCACCAGGGCTGGACCTGGACCTTCTCCTCCACGGCGATGGCGTCTCCGAGGGAGGTGGCGAATGCCTCCACGCTGTCGGGATGATCGGTCAGCACGGTGATGCCGTGGGCCTGGTCGAACATCATCAGCAGGTTCTCGGCGTCGGCGATGTGGATGAACCCGCCCGCCTGGTCCATGCCCACGTCGCCGGTCTTGAAGACACCGACCACGGTGTACAGGTCGTTCCCGGTGGACCCGTCCGTGGCCTGGGTGACGGCCACGACCTCGTCGCCGAGGCCGACCTCGATGTCCTCGGCCAGGCCGTGCCCGATGATGATCTCGCGGGCGGAGGCGTCGGAGAGGAACGTGCCTTCCGTGATCCGCTCGTGCACGTTGCTGACCTGGCGGTGGCGCGCGGGATCGATGCCCACGATCTGGCCCCCGGCGGACTTGACCTCGCCGCCGAGCAGGGCGAACCCGTCGATGCGTGGGGAGGCTGCCACGGTGCCCTCGACCGCGTCGATCTTCTCGAGCAGGGTCTCGCGCTCGGGCAGCGCGTCGAAGATCAGCCCCTTGGTCGGGTACTCGGGGTGGTGCACCTGCACGTGGCCGAGCTGCTGCTCGACCATCACCTTGAACATCTCCTCGTACATGCCGTCCGACCAGCAGATCATGGACATGCACATGGCCACGGCGATGGCCATGGCGAACGCGGTGATCAGCGAGCGCCGCTTGTGCCGCCACAGGTTCCGCCAGGCCACGGACCAGTAGAACTTCATCGGTCACCTCTCGGGCTGTCGCGCGAGGCTATCACCTCGGTTGCACTGTTGTGTGCCCGGGGAGGGGGGAGGGTTCGGTTCTTTGTCGGCGGGGGGTGGTGACCGCTGCTATTCTCGGGATGATGCGCATTCGATCCGATATCGAAGTCCCCGAGGAGGAGCTGTTCGCGTTGTGCCGGCGATTCGGAGTCGCCCGGCTCGAGGTGTTCGGCTCCAGCGCTCGTGGTGATTTCCATCCTGAGAGTGACGTGGATCTGCTCGTCGAGTTCCTCCCGGGAGAGCGGATCGGTCTCATCCGCCTCGCGAGGCTCCAGATCGAACTGCAGTCTCTACTGGGGCACGACGTCGATCTGGTTCCGCGTCGCGGTCTGAAGCCGCTCATCCGCGAGCAGGTGCTTGGAGAATCACGTGCACTCTACGCGGCGTGAGCTGCTCTACCTCACCGACATCGTGGAGGCCGCCGAGGCGATAGCGTCTTTCATCCAGGGCCAGGACCGCGACAGCTTCGTCGGAAACGACCTCGTTCGCAGCGCGATCCTCCAGAAGCTCCAGGTCATCGGTGAGGCCGCCGCGCATGTCGGCGACGCGACTGGGGTGAGGGAGCAGAGGACAACAGCCCCGGGGATCTGTCTTGGCTCGATCCCTCCGGCGGGTGCTTCCACCACGATGTAGGCGCGGTCACCAGCTTCACGTGCGATGGGTCCGGGCCGGAAAGCTGTTTCTGATCCTGATCGGTAGCCGCTGCCGCGGGGATCGTCGCCTGGATTATCAGCAGAAATCCCTGCAGCTCCATCCCAAGAAGCCCATGGAGTGACAACCACCCAGGTGTGGGGACGATTGCAGCGACATGGACGCCGGGACAACCCCGGATGCAGACGCGGTGTGGGGTGACAGGCTGATCTCAGGCGCTACCACGGGCCGCAGCTGCACGCGGTCGTGTAGAGGGTTGCCGGGTTGCAGTCCTCGGTGTCGTAGGCGCCGTCATCCCAGTAGCCCTCCTGTTTCGGATCGACCCCACAAACCCGCAGCCAGTGGTAGACCCGCGAGCGGCCGATGTTCATCTCGCGGGCCATCGCTTTCGTATCGCCGCCGCACACCTCTCTCGCGGCCAGCAGCACCTGCCTGCGGCACCTCAGCACGGCCTCGTGCATGTCCAGATCGGCCGTCGAGTCGACAAGGATCTCGTTGAGCTGACACCGGCGCAGGTCGTCCAGGGTCAGCACGGCGTGATCGGTCAGGCGGACCAGGGACTGCACCGTGTTGCGCAGCTCCCGTACGTTGCCCGGCCAGCTCCGCGTGCGCAGGTAGAACAGCAGGTCGGGACCGATCACCGGTGGCCTTCGCCCACCGTTGCACGCCTCGGCCACGAAGTGCCTGGCGAGCGGCTCGACGTCCTCGGGCCGCGCGCGCAGCGGCGGGATCACCAGGTGGTGCTCGGCAAGCCGGTGGTAGAGGTCGGGGCGCAGAGCCCCGTCGCGGCAGGCTTCGTCCAGGTCCACGTTGGTGGTGGCCAGGGTCCACACGTCGTGACCCCAGTCCCGGCGACTGCGCCGGTTGTGGACCTCGTGCCGCTCCAGCAGCCTGGCCAACCTGCCCTGCACCTCGGCCGGTGCCGCCGTGACCTCGTCCAGCAACAGCGTGCCACCCGCGGCCCGCTCGAACACGGCCTCGTCGACCGAGGCCGCGCTCTCCCGCACGAACGGCTGGTCCGCCCTCGGTGAGATGGACTGCAGGGACCGGGCCAGCAGCGACTTGCCCACGCCGGTCTCGCCGCTGATCAGCAGGCAGGGCAGCGGATCGGCAGACACGATGCGCTCACAGGCCCGCAACACCGTGGCCAGGGCCGGGCTGACGCCGACCACGCCGTGGAACCGCCCGTGGATCCGGTACGGTGCGGTCGAATCGTCCGCCGCGGCGTCGAAGACGAGGTCGTCCAGCCCGGCCGCGAGCTGGCGGGCCAGCAAACGGACCGCCTCGTGGGTGACCGCGGAGAAGGCGTTGCGCAGCGAGCGGTTCTCCACCTGGAGCGCACCGCGCGGGGCAGGTTGCCCAGGGCCTCGAGGGCATGGTCGAGCAACGCGCGGCGCGGGTGGTCGGAGTCTGGCAGGTCGGGACTGGCAACCCGCAGGAGCTGGCCGAGCAGCTCGCGTTCCGCCTTGTAGTCCCGCGCCGCGTCGGCCAGGCGCCCCATCCGCTCCGCTGTGGCCTGTTCCTCCCTGGCCTTCTCTTTTTCGAGACGGTCCACGAGGAAGAGCTGGGATTCGTCGGATTCGGCAGTCGCCTCGCGAATGGCGATCAACGTGGCCTCGTAGTTGCTCCGCTTGTCTCCTGACATCGAACCCCCCACCGCAAGGGTAGGGTGATCGTAAAAAGAAAACAATATCAAATGGTTACGACTTCACCGATTCCTGTTTCCGGTGATGAGGATCTCGCGGTTGCGTGCGTGATTCCCGATATCGGGAACGAGCGTCGGAGCTATCTTTACGTGCCCATGAAAACCAGCAAATATTACCCGATCTGGTAATATTACCCATCGACCCCAGGAGGTGATGATGGCGGTCAACATCTGGAACACGTTCGGGATCCGCACCAGCCCCTTCTTCCAGGAGGCGCTCGACATCTCACTGGCCAGCCAGCGCCCCATCGACCTGTTCGTGGGCCGGACCGACGAGACCGAGGCCGTGCTGCGGCGCGTTCTCGGCAGCGATTCGAACCGCATCGTGATCGAGGGACCTCCCGGGGTGGGCAAGACCACCTTCATCCAGCACCTCAAGGCCACGTTGGCCACCGAGTACGGCTACGCGGTGACGTCCGAGCGTTGCCGGGTCCCCCACGATCTCGATGCCACGTCCCTGGGCGTGGAGCTTCTCCGCTCGGTCCTGCGCAGCCTGCGCATGGCCCTGCCCGCCGGGCGGCCGGAGTCTGTTCCCGGGTTCGAGGAGGCACGCCGCCTCGTCGAGGAGACCGAGCGCCTGGCCCTGCAGTGGAATGTCTCGATCCTCGGCAGCGGTGGCGGTCTGGGAGGCGATCGGCGCACCGACCGCCCGGCGTTCCTGCCCGGACAGTTCCACTACGCGCTCGGCCAGCTGGCCACCGGTGCACTGGGCGAAGGCATCGCAGGCATCGTGGTGCACCTCAACAACCTCGAGAACCTGGACGGAACCCCTGCGGACGCGGCCCTGCTGTTCCGCGACGTCCGCGACTACTTCCTGGTCCCCGGGCTCCAGGTCCTGCTGGGCGCCACCGACGGGTTCTCCCGCGACGTGCTGGCCACCCACGCGCAGGTACGCAGCATCTTTCCGCCGCCGACGCGGTTGCTACCCCTCGGCTTCGACGATCTCCAGCTACTGCTGGACAGGCGTGTAGCCCACCTCCGCATCGACGACATGGATCCCCAGCTGCCCGTGACTTCCGAACTGCTGAAGGAGATGTTCGACCTGTTTCGCGGAGACTTGCGCGGGATGTTCAGCGCCCTGGAGGAAGCATGCCTGCAGGCGCTCGGCTCCCTGCGCCCGGACCCCCTCGATACCACCGAGGCGCGCGCAGTCCTGGCGACCCTGTACCGCCAGCAGCTGTTCTCTGTACTGTCCGAGGCCGAAGCGGCTCACCTGGCCCACATCGCCCGGCTCGGCCTGGACGAATTCCGCCAGGCTGACGTGATCGACTCCCTCGGGCTATCCGTTGGACGTATGAGCACGCTGTTCAGCGCCCTGGACCGGGCCCAGGCCATCGTGCCAACCCGCCAGGAGGGGAGGAGCCAGTACTTCGCCCTCGGCGGCCGCACGCTGCTGGCGCTCGGCCTGGCCGAGGAGTGATTCAGCCGCTGCCTGGGGTTTCGCCAGTTGGATCCCAGCTGGACTGGCCGTAGTTCGCTCGTAGATATCCAGCCAACTACATACGAAATCGACCCTAGTTGGCTGAAAACCAGCCCAGCCGCCCCACTCCCGCCGGCGGCGACGCCACCCAGATCTCCGCGCGCCCGTCCCCATCCGTGTCCGCGCACAGCACGTCGCCGTCCACGGGCAGGGAGAAGCGGAACAGGATCTCGCGGTCGATGGACAGGCCGAGCACGTGGCGGCTGTCGAGCAGGACCACGGTCTCGGGGGTGCCGTCACCGTCGAGGTCGGCCTGGGTGAGCTGTTCGAGGCTCGACGAGATCACCAGGCCGCCGTGCACGGCGGCCGCGCCGGACGCCTTGGCCGGCAATGAGACCGGGGCGGACGCCAGGCCATCAGGATCCAGCACCTGCAGCTGGCCGGGCATGACCCGCGCCAGGCGCCCGTCGTCCAGGGGCACCAGGGCCCAGGTCACGGCCAGGTCGCCCGCCTTCCACAGGGGGTTGCCGTCCAGGTCGCGGGCCTCCAGTCGTGCGCGACCGCCAGGCGCGACCACGACCCGATCCCCGACGGCGGCCGCGGCCAGCAGCGGCCGGTCCGTGCCCAGCAGGACCGCCTCCCCGTCCGCGGGCAGCATCACGGCTCGCTTCTTGCCCAGGCCCAGCCAGGCGCCGTCCAGCACGTCCAGCCCCTGCAGACGGATTGGCGACTCGCGCACCGCACCCTCGTCCGGGCCGTCCTCTCCTATCGGCATCACCCGCCCCGACCGGGTCGCCACCAGCACCTGCTCGCCGTCCCACGCCAACGCGCGCGCCTGCGGCAAGGGAAAGAAGGCCTCCAGCGCCAGGTGTTCGTCGCCGGACTCCACCTCCAGCAGGTGGGGCGCGTGCTGCTCGCCCCGGGCCAGGCCCTGCAGGATGGCCACCTGCTCCCGCGCCGATGTCTCGGACCAGCCCTGGTAGGACGCGACCAGCATGCCGTCGCGGTCGAGCAGGTAGGTGCGCGGCACCGATCCGATGACCAGCGCGTCGGTCAGCACCCGGCCCTCGTCGAACAGGGCGGGGAACGGCCACCCGCCCGCCTGGGCCGCGCTACGCGCGGCCGGGCCCTTGTCCAGCGCGGCGATGGCCACCACGTTGACGCCCGCGGCCCCGAACGCCGCGTGGTGCTCGGCCAGGTGGGCCAGCTCGGACTTGCACGGGGCACACCACGAGGCCCACATGGCGATCAGGGTCGGCCGGCCTGCGAGATCACCCAGCCCGACCCGGCTGTCATCGGTCAACGACGGCAGGTCGAACGCCGGGAAGGGCTCGGCCCGAAGCTCCCCGAGGGGGCGAGGCGGCGGAGGCGCCTCCCCACCCAGCCCCACAAGCTGCTCGGCCGCCAGCGGCTCGTGGCGATGCGCCAGCATCTGCACGAGCACCTCCCGCGCCCCTGCCTCGTCACCGACCGCCACCCGGCAGTCCGCGGCCAGTCGCGCCAGCGGCGAGCTGCCGTCCACCACCAGCCGCGCCTGCTCCACGCCATCGAGCCCCACCCAGATCAGCGTGGGTGCATTCCAGGTCTGCAGCGCCGCTTCCGACGCGGCCACGGCCCCGTCGACCTCCCCCATCGCCAGCAGCGACCGCGCCAGCGACCGCTGCAGCCGCGGGTGCTCGGGGTGGTCCGCGTCCGCGCGCACCAGCGCGCGCCGGATCCTCCGGACTGCCTGGTCATGCCGCGCGGGTTCCAGGGATGCGTAGTACTCGGCCACCAGCCGCTGGTAGCGCGGCACGCCCCCCAGGTGGCCGTCCGCGAGGTCCACCACCTCGTCGCCGGCGGCGATTGCTGCCTCCGACCCGATCCCGGCCAGCCGCCGCAGCACGCTGTTGACCAGGGAGTCCGGCACCGGGACCTCGCCCCGCTCGTCGAGGAACCGCTGCCAGATGCCCACCACCCGGTCCACGCCCGCGTCGTCCGGCAACGCACCCAGCATCACCGCGGCCCGCCTCTGCGGCGGCGCATTCGCCAGTTCGGCCTCCATGCGCATCTCGGCCACCCGCTCGTCGGTCGGCCGGTCCATGCGCACCAGCGACAGCTCGATCTCCCCCTCCCCCCGCCGCACCCGCAGCAGCGCCGTGCTGCCCACCTCCCCGGACAGGGCCACGCGCATGCCCTCCATGTCCAGGCCGGCCAGGTCGACACCGTCCACGCTCAGCATCACGTCCCCTGGCCGCAGCCCCACCTCCTCGGCCGGCGTGCCGGGCAGCACCATCTTCACGCGGGCGCCGGCGTCGCGCACGTTGTACACGACGCCCATCCAGCCGGTGGGTTCAGGCGGATCGGCCGCGGACGCCGGCCCCACGGCCAGCGCCGACACGAGCAGGAGGAGGGGGATCAACCGTCGCAGTTGCCGGGGATGCCGTAGTCCACGTCGATGGTGTCGCCGTCGTCGGGCACGTAGTCGGGCTCGAACACGACCGCCTGCAGGGCCGCGTCGTAGTACCAGCCGTTGGTCACCTCCACGCCGTTGACCTGCACGGTGATCGTGGACGCGATCACGGGCTGCTCGCTGAGCGGGAAGGTGTCGGCCAGGCTGATCGACAGCCAGCCGAGGTTGGTCAGGGAGGCCGACCAGTCCGAGTCGCAGATGCTGGCCAGGATCCCGCCCGTCTGGTTGACCGCGTCCACGTAGCCCGTGCCCGCGGAGGCGCTGCCGCCGCCGCCGGAGCAGTTCTGGGCCGTGGCCCCGTCCGTGCCGCAGATGGCCGACAGGATCACATGGTCGGGGTTCATCTTCATGCCCTGGTAGTTGGACAGGTACGACGACCACGAGCCGCTCTGGTCGGGCTCGTCGGAGACGAACACCACGCGCAGGCCGGCGTCGTCACGCCAGTAGTAGTCGTTGGGCGGCACCTGGTTGATGGCGTTGACCAGGGCGTCGTAGCCGAACTTCAGGCCGCGCTCGGTGCCGCTGCCGTTGGTGCCCACCGCGCAGTTGTTCTCGAACACCTGCGCGCCGTTGGGCGTGCTGTGGTCGATGTAGCCGTGGGCGCAGCCCGGGCAGTTGAAGCTGGCGTTGTCCGTGGTGACCGTGGCGATGCGGTAGTCCACGCCCGCGGTCCCGATGATGCTGTGGAAGTACACGAAGTCGTCGCCGAGCTTGCCCTGCTCGTCCTCCATGGAGCACGAGTTGTCGATCACCCACAGGATGTCGGTCCAGTTGTTGCCTTCCTGCACGAAGTGGTCGTGGAACCACGCGCCGGCCGAGCCCAGGCCGGTCTGGGTGGCCTCGGCGTTGGCGTCCTCGGGGTCGTCGCTGGACACGCTGAGGATCCCCTCGTACGTCACGATGTCCTCGGGGATGAAGGTCAACCGGACGAGCGCCTCCTCACCCGGGGCGAGCACCAGGCCGGGGAAGACCTCGTCGCTGTAGGCGGTGATGGCGGTGAACGACGGGGACGACACGAACGAGTAGTCGTTGATGGTCAGCGGGTAGGTGCCCACGGACTGCACCCACACGTCGGCCGTGACCTCGCAGCCCACGTCGTGGCCGCCGAAGTCCCATACCGGCGGATCGATGAAGATGGCCGGGGCCAGGCCCGCGCCGTGCAGCTCCACCTCGGCGACCGGATCCTCGGGATCGGTGTTGTAGATCTCCAGCGTGGCGTCGTCCTCGCCGTCGCCCAGGGCGGTGAAGTAGACCCGTACGGTGGTCTCCTCACCCGGGGTGAGCACGAACGACTCGGCGCCGAAGTCCCAGTCGAAGCCGAACTCGAAGTTCTCCGGGCCGTTGATCTGCATGTCCGTCAGGTCGAGGTCGATCTCGCCGACCGAGCGGACGGTGACCTCCTGCAGCAGGAACGAGCCGGTCTCCATCAGGCCGAAGTCGATGGAGGCGGGCTCCACCTCGATGGCCGGGTAGTCCGGTTGTGGCTGGGCGTGCAGGTCGTGGTCGCTGCACGCCGTGCTGCACGCCCCCGCTGCGATCGCGAGCAGGCTGAAGATGACCCCGCGCATGGTTCGCCTCCTAGTCCCCTACCGTCAGCTTACCAACTGCACGCGCGTGCTCAAATCTGAGCAGTGAAGTGCATGGTGAAATGGGACGGGGTGCGAGGGACTCAGAGCCTGTCGAGGGCGGCGGTCGCGAGGCGCACGACCTCGGCGTCGGGATCGGACCCGACCGCGTGGCGCAGAGCGGACTCGGCGTGGTCGCCGCCAACCTTGCCCAGGGCCAGGGCGGCCTGGCCGCGCACGGCCGGGTCCGGATCGCCCAGCAGGGCCGTGGACAGGGGCGGCGCCAGGGCCGGGTCGCGCAGCCAGCCCAGGGACTGGGCGGCGCGGGCGCGGCAGGTCGCCGCGTCGTCCCCGGTGAGCGCGGCCAGCAGCGAGGGCGCGGCCGCGGGGTCCTTGCGCCAGCCCAGGGCGCCGGCAGCGGCCGTGCGCACGTCCGCGTCCTGCACGGTCGCCAGGGCCGCGGCGAGCTCGGAGGTTGCCTCGTCCGAGGGGATCCGGGCCAGGGCGTCCGCCGCGGCCATGCGCACGACCAGGTCGGTGTCGTGCAGCAGGGCGTGGCCCAGGGCGTGCACGGACCGGGGGTCGCGGATGCGCTGCATCAGGTCGGCCACGGCCGCGCGGGCCGCGGGATCGGTCTCGGTCCACACCAGCCGCTCGACCAGCAACGGGGCCAGGCGTACGTCCGTGGCCACGTCGGACGGACGGAATCGCATCGTGCCTGCAGCCGTGGGGGCCGGGGCCGCCGCGTCGAACTGCAGGTACAGGTCGGCGTGCACGATCCAGCCCTCGCAGGCGGCTGCTGCCGCGCGCGCGCGCCAGTCGGTCGCGTCCTGCTGCAGACGCAGCAGATCACCCAGGGCAGCGTCGCCCTGCGCCACGGCCAGGTCCCGCTGAACAGCGTACTCGCCCGCGTCGGACGTGGCCGCCATGGCCGCGACCGTGTCGGCGAGCGGGGTCTCGGCCGCGGCGATCGCGGCGACCAGCAGCAGCGCCGGGAGCAACACCAGGGATAGCTTGCTGACCATCACTCCACCTCCCACCAGTACAGGTCGGCGCGCGGCTCGCGCAGGATGTTGGTGCCGCAGTGCACCTCGCCCCACATCAGGTGGTACGTGTTCCAGTTGTCCAGGTAGTGGGGGTTGAGCGCGGCGGGCAGCACTTCATTGAAGGCCTCGATGAACGGGTCACGGTACGTGTTGAGCATGCCGTTGCCGTTGAGGTCCTCACCCTCGTCGAGCCGCCAGTTGGCGTTGGCGTCCTCCTCGGTGTCGAGCACGCCGTTGTTGTTGAGGTCCTCGCCCTCGTCGAGCTCGCGGTTGCCGTTGGCGTCCTCGTCCGTGTCCAGCTCGTTGTTGCCGTTGAGGTCCTCGCCGAAGTCCAGGTTGTCGTCGCCGTCGACGTCCTCGTCCGCGGTCCGGAAGAAGGGATCGGCGATGAGCAGCTCGTGGTCCCACACCGCGAGGTTGGTCATGCCCGGCACCATGGCCAGGCCGCCCCACGACGTCTGCTCCCAGATGCCCGGGATCATCACGATGTCGGAGTCGTCGAGGCCGAACTCCGCCTTCACGATATCGAGGATCGGATCCATGTACTGCACCTGCAGATCCTCGTTGTAGTCCGGCAGGCTGCTGTCGAGGATCTCGCCGACGGTGTCGAAGTGGTGGTCGGGGAAGCGCGTCAGCTGCATGTTGGGGTCCACCATCTCCAGGATGTCCATGGCGATACGGGTGTCGGTCCAGCCCAGCTTGAAGCCCTTGTCCGAGTCCGGGTCGGGCAGGAACAGCATGAACTCGTCCACGTGCCCCACGGCCAGCCAGGTGGAGTCGATCTCCACCGGGGCCTGCACCTCCTGCGCGTCGAGGAACTCCCGCAGGCCGGCGGTGACCTGGCGGTTGCCCATCCTGCCGCCGTAGTAGATGCGACCGAACGGGTACTCCACCCCGTCCACCGTCACCGGCGGCGAGCACTCCAGGTTGCCGAACGAGTCCACGGACTGGGCGTAGCCCGACCCGCGCACCAGCATGCCGAAGTCCGGGCCGACCAGCAGGTCCTCGGGCAGGTCGTCCAGGCCGCCCCAGCCGTCACCGCGGATGGAGTCCAGCACCAGGTCCATGGCCCCGTACGGGGTCTGCTGGTAGCCGAACTCGATCTCGTCCTGCATCCACACGTCCCAGCCGTACTGCATGGCCGGCACCTCGACCATGTTCTCGGCGCCGATGGCGTCGCGGATCCCGTCCCGCATGAACTGGTTGGAGCTGTCGGTGAGCACGTACAGCGTACGCGCCTCGTCCAGGTGGTTGAACATCATGAACGGCGCGGTGTGCAGCACCACCTCGTCGGCGTCGCGCAGCTCGTCGTCGCCGTCGTACAGCTCGGCCTTGAGCGTGACCATGCCGTAGAAGTCGTTGGCCCGCACCTCGAATTCGGGGGCCGTGCCGGTCACGCCGGTCAGGGTCTTGGACGCGATGGTGGTGTCATCCAGCGTGCCCAGGATCGGCTCGCCGTCCAGGTAGATCAGCACCATCTCCACATCGCCCTCGAGGCTCAGCTCCACCCAGGCGTCGTCGGGCAGGTCGGCCAGGCCGTCGGCCTGGATCACCACCACGTCGAGGTCGTTCTCCTCGTCGTGGATGTCGACCACCTCGTTGTCCAGGGTGCCGTCCACGTTGTCGTCGTCCACGTCGACCCGGCTGATCGCGCCGGGCGCCCCGCCCTCGAGGTCGTCCTCGTCGGTCGAGCCGTCGAGCGCGCCGGTGCGGTCGCTGTCCGCGTCCAGGTCGATGCTCCAGGCGGGATCGGCGGTGTCGTCGTCGTCGTCGTCCTGCTCCTCGGTGGGGCAGCCGGCCGCCAGCGCGAGGCAGCCCAGGGCAAGGGACAGCAGGACCAGCCAGCGAGGGAGGGTCAACCTGTGCTCGTGCATCGGACCTTCTTTCCGCGAGGCCACGGGGCCGAAGGCCCACGGGCCGGGTGGGGATTCACAGTGTAGCCCAAGCGGAGGCGAATCGTCGGTCGAGGAAGGGTCAAGAACTGATGGTGGGACCAGGGTATCGCACGGAGGTGCCGTCCGGCGCACGCAGTAGCGTGCAGGCGCCTTCGTGGCCCTCGATGTTCTGTGGGGCCAGCAGCACCTTGCCGTGGCCACCGGGAGAGTCCACCACGAAGCGCGGGATGCCCATGCCGGCGATGCGGCCGCACAGGTGGCGGACGAGATCCACGCCCACCGAGACCGGCGTGCGGAAGTGCTCGGTGCCCTCCACCAGGTCGCACTGGTGCAGGTAGTACGGCCGCACTCGTGCCCGCAACAGACCGCGGCACAGGGCCTCCTGCACAGCGGGAGCGTCGTTGACGCCGGCCAGCAGAACGGCCTGGTTCTGCAGGGGCAGGCCCGCGTCGACCAGCCGCGCGCAGCCCTCGACCGCAGCCTCGGTGAGTTCACGGGGGTGGTTGAAGTGGGTGACGACCCACAGGGGCTGGTGATCCCGAAGCAGCCCGACCAGATCCGATGTCATGCGGGAGGGCAACACCACCGGAACGCGGGTGTCGATCCGCACCAGCTCCACGTGGGGCACGGACCGCACCGCCTCGAGGATGTCGGCCAGCCTCCGGTCGGACAGCACCAGCGGATCCCCACCCGACAGGATCACCTCGCGCACGCCGGGTTCGCCCTGCAGCCACCGCACCACCTGCTGCATCCACGGCCTGCCCCGCCCGGGCAGGGCCCGGCCGGCGATCCGGCGCCGCATGCAGAACCGGCACACGGACGCGCACCGGCCGGTCACGGTGAGCAGGGCCCGGTCCGGGTAGCGGTGCACCACGCCGGGCAGGGGCGAGTCCCGTTCCTCGGCCAGCGGATCGGCCGCCAGGTGGTCGAACCGCCGCAGCTCCCGGGGATCGGGCACCACCATCGCGGCGATCGGGTCCGCGGGGTCGTCCGGATCGATCAGGTCGGCGTAGGCGCGCGGGATCCGGACGGGGAGCGCTGCTGCAGCCTCCTCGACCCCGGCGGGGTCCAGGCCGGCGGCAGGCACCAGCGCAGCGGCGGCAGCCGGCGAGGCCCAGGCCTCGGCCAGCTCCCTGCGCCAGCGGGGGGCGGTCACGCCTCGAGCCCCCGCCAGCGCCCGGGCAGCCGCCGTCCCGCCAGCCGGATCAACGCGCCCACGGGCAGCACCACCCCGGCCACGGCCACGCACACCAGCCACTGCCAGCCGTCCAGCGGCGTGGTGCGGAAGAACTCCCCGCCGAGCTGCACGATCAGCACCTGCACCACGGTGATGCCCGCCACGATCGCCAGGAACCAGCGGCTGGACCCCAGCCCGCGCCAGGCGCTGCGGTCGAACCGGGTCGAGCGGCAGTTGAACTCGTTGAAGATCTGCATCAGCACGAAGATGTTGAACACCATGGTCAGGTGCGCCGCGTCGCCACGGTCTGCGGCCAGGGGCACGAAGAGCACCACCATCAGCACGACGAACATGACCGCGGCCATGGCGCCCACGTGGATCCACATCGATCGCGAGATGAGCGGCGCGCTGCGGCCGTGGGGAGTCTGCTGGAGCAGCTCGTCCCTTGGCGGCTCCAGGCCCAGGGCGAGCGCGGCCAGGGTGTCCATGATCAGGTTGACCCACAGCAGCTGCACCGCGGTCAGCGGCGTGCCGAAGCCCAGCAGTGCACCGGTGAACGCCACGGCCAGCGCGGCCACGTTCACCGTGAGCTGGAACTGCAGGAACTTGCGGATGTTCTCGAAGATCGACCGGCCCCACACCACGGCACGCACGATGGACGAGAAGTTGTCGTCCAGCAGCACGATGTCGCTGGCCTCCTTGGCCACCTCCGAGCCGCTGACGCCCATGGACAGGCCCACGTCCGCGTGGCGCAGGGCCGGACCGTCGTTGGTGCCGTCCCCGGTGACCGCCACCACCTCGCCGCGTTGCCGCAGCGCCTGCACCAGCCGGTGCTTGTCCAGGGGGGTGGAGCGCGCCAGGATGCGCAGCCGCGGCGCGACCTCGGCCAGCTCGAGGTCGTCCAGGCGAGCGAACTCGGCGCCGGTCATGACGGTGGCGTCGTGCTCGACCAGCCCGAGCTGCGAGGCCACCTCCTCGGCCGTAGCCCGGTTGTCGCCGGTGACCATCTTCACGTCCACACCGGCGGAGCGGCACTGCTCCAGCGCGCGGGGTACGTCGTCCCGCACCGGATCGGCGATGCCCACCACGCCGATCAGCACCAGGTCGCTGGCCGAACCGTCGAGGCCCTGGTCCGCGGGCGCGGTCCGCCAGGCCAGCGCCAGGGTACGCAGCGCGCGGCGGCCGAACCGCTCGGTGACCTCGGCCACCTCAGCTCGCAGGTCCTCGCCGAGCGCCCTTTCGTCGTCCCCCACGTACACCCGGTCGCAGCGGGGCAGCAGCACCTCCGGGGCGCCCTTGACCAGCACCCGGCTGATGTCGCCATCGCGGACCACGGTGGTCATGCGCTTGCGGTCCGAGGAGAAGCTCATCTGGTGGGCGATGCGAGCGCTCGCCCTGCGGTGCACGTAGTCGCCGTCCCAGCGCTCCACCAGCGCCAGCAGCGCGCCCTCGGTGACGTTGCCCACGTAGTGCACCACGCCGTCGCGATGCTCCAGCCGCGCCGTGGAGTCGACCGACGCCACCTCGCAGAAGGCGTGGTACACCGCCGGCGGCAGGTCACCGGCGCGGGGCGGCTCGGCGTAGTCGCGGGAGCCCAGCCAGGCCTGGGCCACGCTCATGCGGTTGTGAGTCAGCGTGCCGGTCTTGTCGGTGCAGATGACCGTGGCCGCGCCCATGGTCTCGCAGGCCATCAGCCGCCGCACCAGGTTGTTGTCGGCCATCATCCGGCGCACCGACCACGCCAGCGACGCGGTCACGGCCAGCGGCAGCCCCTCGGGTACGGCCACCACCACGATGGTCACCGCGATGATGCCGTAGCCGACCAGCGCCTGGAACGTGGCCGCCGTGGCCGGCCACGACAGGTCGCCGCGCAGCACGCCCTGCAGCACCAGCGCCGCGAACGTGGCGGCCGCGGCCACCGAGCCGGCCACGCCGATCAGGTCCGCGAGCCGTCCGAGCCGCTCCTGCAGCGGGGTGGCCCCCTCCTCGGTCTGCACGGCCAGCCGCAGGCGGCCGTACTCCGTGCGGTCCCCCACGGCCGTGGCCACCATCATGCCGTGACCGTCGGTGACCAGGGACCCGCACAGCAGCTCGGGCCGGTCGCGATCCCGGCGCACGGACGCGGCCTCGCCCGTGAGGCTGGACTGGTTGACGCGCACGTCCACACCCCGGATCAGCACGCCGTCCGCGGGCACGAGATCGCCGGTCTGCAGCTCGACGAGGTCTCCCACCACCAGCTCGTACACGGAGATGCGCCGGAACCCACCGTCCCGGATCACCTTGACCGGCACGTCCTCCTTGACGCGGTTCAGCGCGGCGAACTCCCGGTCCTTCTGGTGCTCGTTGGCCGCGGCGACCAGCGAGGCGATGGCCACGGCGGCCAGGATGGCGATCCCCTCGAGGAAGTCACCGGTGACGAAGCCGAGCCCAATGGAGATGCCGGCCGCGACCATCAGCACGATCAGGGTCTTGTCGGCCAGCGCCTCGACCAGCCGCTGGGCGAAGGTCACCCTGCGCGCCTCGGTCAGCCGGTTGGCGCCCCAGCCGCGGACGCTCTCGGCCACCTGGTCCGCGGTCAGACCGCGCACGGGATCGGTGGGCAGGTCCTCGATGCTGGGGGGCGGGGCGGTGCACGACATGGGTGGTCCGGGGCCCGAGGGCCGCGCGGCCATATACCACACATGGATCGATTGGCCATTGACCAAAACGCGCGGACGACGCAGGTTTCCTCGGGAACAGGGGATGGTCATGCACACGAAAGCACGTTCGCACCGCTCGTTCGGGGTCATCGCGACCCTGCTGCTGCTCCTCGGCGCTGGTACGGCTACCGCCCAGGACACGCCACCCGCCCTCGACGTCCAGCACTTCCAGCCCCACGGCGATCGACAGGGATGGTTCGTCACCGACTCGGCGGACACGTTGCAGCTGTGGCAGCCGGCGTTCGGCGTGTGGTTCAACTACGGGCGTCACCCGCTGGGGTTCTACGACGCCGACGGCGAGCGCCGCGAGGCCGTGGTCAGCGACCTGGCCACCCTGGACCTGCAGGCCGCCATCGGCTTCGGGCCGGTGGACGTGGCCCTGGACGTACCGATCCACCTGCTGGTCGCGGGCGACGGCCGCTCCGCCTGGGGCGGGGCGGTGCAAGGCACGGCGCTCGGGGACATGCGCCTGATCCCCAAGGTGCGGCTGCTCGACGAGGAGCAGCGGGGCATCGGCCTGGGCCTGGCCGCGCCCCTGTCGCTGCCCACTGGCGACTCCGATCGCTTCGTGGGCCTGCGCACGGTGTCGTTCAGCCCCACCCTGCTGGCCTCCAAGCGGTTCGGCATCGTCCGCGTGGGCACCAACCTCGGCGTACGCCTCACCGGCAGCGAGCCGATCGGCGACCGCACCATGGGCTCGGCCTTCCTGTTCCGCGCGGCGGCCAGCGTGCACCCGCACGACGCGATCGACGTGGGCCTGGAGCTGTTCGGCGACGTGCACGGCCACGCGCGCAGCAACCCGGTAGAGTGGCTGGCCGGAGTCACCCTGCACCCGATCGAGGGGCTCGACGTGGTGGTCGGCGGCGGCACGGCCCTGGGTGGCGGCGTCTCCGCGCCGGCCGGGCGCGTGTTCCTCGGCGTGGGTGGGGCGCCGGTGCCCCGCCGCGACCGCGACGGCGACGGCATCGTCGACAGCGCGGATGCGTGCCCGGACGTCGCCGAGGATCCCGATGGGTTCGAGGACGCGGACGGCTGCCCCGAACCCGACAACGACGGGGACGGGATCCCCGACACGAGCGACGACTGCCCGGACCAGCCCGAGAACATCGACGGGTACAACGACGCCGACGGCTGCCCGGAGGAGGCGCCTGACAGCGACGGCGACGGCCTGGTCGACCCCCGCGACAGCTGCCCGCAGCAGGCCGAGGACGAGGACGGCTGGGCGGACGAGGACGGCTGCCCGGACCCGGACAACGACGGCGACTACATCGCGGACGAGGACGACGCCTGCCCCGACGAGGCCGAGGTCTACAACAACGTCGACGACGAGGACGGCTGCCCGGACGAGGGCCGCGTGGTGGTCGAGGCCGAGGAGATCGTGATCCTGGAGAAGGTCCAGTTCGACACCAACAAGGCGCTGATCCGCGCCGAGAGCCAGCCGCTGCTGACCGACGTCGCCGCCGTGCTCAACCGCTTCGGCCGCATCCGGCTGGTCGAGGTGCAGGGGCACACCGACGAGCGGGGCGACGACGACTACAACCTGCGGCTCAGCGGCGCGCGCGCGCAGGCGGTCAAGGCCTACCTCGTCGCCATGGGCGTGGACCCCTCCCGTCTGGTGGCCAAGGGCTACGGCGAGTCCCAGCCCATCGACGGGGCCGGCAACGAGGCCGCGTGGGAGACCAACCGCCGCGTGCAGTTCGTGATCCTGGAGCAGGACTGAGCGAGCGCCCGGACATCAGCGTACTGCTGCCGGTACGAGACGCCGAGGCGTTCCTGCCCGATGCGCTGGCGTGCCTGCGCGCGCAGCGCAGCGTGCGATTGCAGGTGGTGGCCGTGGACGACGGCTCCGTGGACGACAGCGCGTCGATCCTCCACCGGGCCTCTCGCGAGTGGCCAGCGTTGACCGTGGTCGAGGGGCCACGCGAAGGGGTGCCCGCGGCCCTCGAGCGCGCCCGGGCCGCGGCCACGGCCCCGTGGCTCGGCCGCATGGACGCGGACGACACCTGCGCTCCGGACCGCTTCGCGGCGCTCCTCGACCACGCCACGCGGATCGATCCCACGGCTGACGTGGTCGGCAGCCGGCTCGAGGCGTTCGGCGAGACCGAGGTCAGCGCGGCGATGCAGGACTACCTCACCTGGCAGAACGCGCTGGCGGACCACGACGCAATCGTGCGCGCCCGCTTCGTGGAGTCCCCGCTGGCCCACGCCACCGCCATGATCCGGGCCGACGCGCTGGTCCGGGTCGGGGGGTGGGACGCCAGCGCGCCGTGGTCCGAGGACGTGGACCTGTGGTACCGACTGGCCGAGGCGGGGGCGCGCTTCGCCAAGGTGCCCCGGGTGCTGTACCGCTGGCGCATGCACGACAGGCAGGCGACCCGGGTGGACGAGCGCTGCTCGGCAGCGCAGATGCGGGCGTGCAAGGTGCACTACCTGGCGCGTGGCCCTCTGCGCGGCCGGCCCGTGGCGCTGTGGTCGGTCGGCCGCACGTTGCGCACGTGGACCGATCTGCTCCGAAGCCGGGGCAGCAAGGTGCGCCCCGTCGAGGTCAGAACCGCCGCGATCGGACGGGGAGCCGGCCTGCCCCGATGCGAATCCACGGAGGTGGTCCTGGCTGTGTTCGGGGCGGCAAGCGTGCGTTCACGCATCACGGCGGCCTGGTCCGACGACCCGGCGCGGCTGTGGTTCAGCGCCTGAGGCAGTCCAGCAACGGATCGGGCAGGTCGTGCTCCAATTGCCAGTCCGGCGACTGCAATCGTTCCAGCAGATCCAGCTCGAGGTCGTAGCCGCAGCGGAACGCCTGCTGCTCGCCGTGGACGTGGGTCGGGCCGAACCACCACGACAGCAGCGGTTCGCCAGGCGGCCACGAGGCGCCCGGGCGCGTCTCGCGGGCCAGCTGCATCCCGATCCCCATGGCCAGCCACGACACCTGGCACCCGGGAATCCACGCCTCCCACACCCCGTCTGCGGGCGACACGCGAAGGCCGTAACGTTCCCTCATCTCGGAGGCGGCCACCCCGGCACAGAGCGCGGGTAGCATCTCGGGCGACGACGACTTCCTCAGATCCCGCCAGCTCACCTCGAACCCTGGAGAGCCACGGTTGGTGTGGCGCGTACCCATCCCGAAGCACACACGCGCAGCCAGCGGATCTGCCGGATCCCAGAACCTGTCGCGCAGTGCGTGGAAAGCCGGGGGGAGCTGATCCGCGGAGATGGCACCATGCAGCAGCACGTTGCGGCCCACACCCTCCCAGAAGAACGGCTGCGCGGCTGGAGGCTGGCCCCAGGACTCGCGCACCACCGCGTGCCACCAGGCCTGGGGGATCGCTCCCATCCGCTGCCCCCGCCCGGAGCCGATGTCGCCGTGGATGGTCGCCAGTTCACGGCGATCGCACGGGTGGTCGGCGGCCAACCGCAACAGCTCGTGCGGCTGCATGTTCCACAGGTGGGTGGACAGCGAGGCGGTATGGCGATGACCGATCAGGTTGCGCTCGCGGTACCCGGCGGGCTCGCAGGCCGCGATCCGGGCCAGCTCACCGGCACCGAGGGCGAGCACCACCACGCCCGATGCGACGACCAGCGGGACGGGCCAGTTCGCGACCCACGGCCCACGCCGCCACCCGACCGCGGCAGCACCGCTCGCCAGCAGCATCAGGTACGGCGCCAGCGGGAGCACGTAGCGGTCACGCATGAACTCGCCGCTCAGGCCACTGCACACACACAGCAGCACGTGCAGCAGGACCGAGGAGATCGCAGCGGTCCGGATCACGCGACGCCCTGGATCAGGGCCGGCGGCCTCCTGTACGGCTCGCCGTCCACGGGTCGACGCGATCCCGGCCAGGACGAGCAGGGACACCAGGTAGAGTCCGCCCAGGCGAATGGTGGTCCGCGCTCCGGGAGCCGCGACGAACCCCCACGCCTCGGGCAGGGTTCGTGACACCATTTCCAACATCCTGTTGAACCACCCGACCTGCGCGCGCACCCAGAACTCGGCGGGCCAGCCCATCAGGAAGTGAAGCGGATCGCCGCGCGCGCTCGTCCAGGTCAGAGCCGCGTCATAGGTCAGCACACGGAGCAGGACCGCTGGCAGGACGCCGAGCGCCATCCCTATGACCAGGGCCGTGGGAGCACCCCACCCCTTGCGCCACAGCCGGACGGCCAGCGCGGTGACCGCGACCGCGGCGGCCATGGACGCGCCAGCATAGGCGAAGGCGCACGCCCCACCCGCGGCGAGCCCCGCGAGCAGGGCCCACGCAGCGGAGCGCCACCCGCCAGCGACCACGACCGCGCGGCTCAGCGCCCACACGGCCACACCTCCGAACAAGGTCGTCTCGACGTGGCTGGCCCAGCCCATCTGCTGCAGCTTGACGATCGCGGGCGGTGCGAGCGCCCACAGCGCTCCGAACGCAACCGCGCCCGGCCACCGCCCGAGGTGCCAGGCCAGGGTCCCGAACACCGTCAGCAGGAGCGCGTGCCACATCACGCTGCACAGCCGCAGCGCGTGGAAGGAGCCCGCATCGCCCACGAAGAGCGGGCTGCAGAACGCGCCGAAGACCAGGCTGCCAGCCTCCCGTGCCATCGGGGTGTACACCGGTGGTGGCCCCATCAATCCCGCGGACAGGTGCTCGGCGAACATGCCGAAGTCGCAGACCTCCGCGGTGTGCGGGCTGAAACACCGCTCCAGCGTGAAGGTGCGCACGCCCACGAAGGAGACGGTGAGCACCGCCAGGAGCGTTGCTCTGCGGATCCCGGGTCCCCTCGACCACATGACACCCCTCCCGGATGCCGTCGTACGGGCACGCCCCTCAGCGCGCCCTACCCCGATCCCCCCACGCCGGCGTCAGGGCGCCGCGCCCTGCCCGGCCGAGTCGCTTCCCCAGCACACGATGTCGCCGGCGGAGTCGACCGCGCAGCTGTGCATCGCGTCGGCGGTGATCCCCGTGTACGTACCCGACGGAGCGTCGCACTGGGCGCGGTCCACCACCTCGGATTCGCACCCCCAGCACACGGCCTGTCCCGCGCCGTCCACACCACAGGAGTGGTACCGGCCCACGGCCACCTGCTCGAACGGTCCGTCGGGCGCGGCGCAGTGCCCCTCGTCCAGGCCCAGGCAGCCCCAGCAGGCCAGGGTGCCGTCGGTACGCACGCCGCAGGTGTGGGACGACCACGCCTGCACGTGGTCGAAGGTGTCCACCGAGCCGAGGCACTGGCCGAAGTCGTCCGCGCCGTTGGCGCACCCCCAGCAGGTCACCGTTCCGTCCGCCAGCACGCCACAGCTGTGCTTGTAGCCGGCGGAGACCTGCACGAACTCCCCGGCGGGCGCAGTGCACTGGCCGAAGTCCGACGCGGTCGTGGTCAGCACGGCGCTGGGCTGGCAACCCCAGCAGCTCACCGTACCGTCCGCCAGCACGCCGCACGAGTGGAAGAAACCGGCGCTGACCTGGGCGAACGAGCCCTCGGGCGCGGCACACTGGCCGAAGTCGTAGTGGGCGCTGTCCGAGGCGCAGCCCCAGCAGGTGACGCGGCCGTCGTCGGCCAGGGCGCAGCTGTGCGCGCCGCCCGCGGTCACCTCGGCGAAGGTCCCGCCCGGTACGGCGCACTGGCCGTAGTCGTTGTAGTCGAGGTCCCCAGGAGCCTCGCAACCCCAGCACTGCACGGTGCCGTCCGGGGCCAGCGCGCAGGTGTGCAGGCTCCCGGCGTCCACGGCCAGCCACGCCGGCTCCGCGGGCTGGGGTCCGCCCGTGGGGCACCCACCCAGCGCCGCCCCCAGCAGGGCGATCAGGACCACGAGCGATGACCGCGGGTGCATCGAACCTCCCTCTCGACTGCGATGGTACCACCGACGCGGGGAGGGCTGAACCGGGCAACCGGCGACCCGGCGCGGGATCAGAAGCGGATGTAGCGGATGGCGTCCGGTCCGCGGTCGAGGTCCAGCAGCACGAAGCTCTCCGGACCGCTCGTGCGGATCGCGCCGGCGCTGCCCACGTCGATGATCGCCAGCGTCTCGGTGTCGAGCGCGTAGCCCGACTGCGTGGGGACCACCTGGCGGACCGTGTCGCGCCGCTCCCGGTCCGCGAAGAACAGCAGCGGGCGGTGGGTGTGGCCGTGACACAGCACCTGCGCCCCCCTGCGCTTGAGCTCGGCCGTGATCTGGTCCACGTGCTGGAAGGTCGCAGGCTCGAACAGCACGTCGGTCCTCGCGCCGGTGGGGTAGCGGAACATCTCCGGGTCGGGGATCGCGCCGTGGGAGAACACCAGCTCGCCGACCTCGGCGGAGTAGGGCCGCGAGGCCAGCCACTCCAGGTGCTCCTTTTCCAGCACCTGGCAGTCCCGCACGATCCCCTGCTGGGCCAGCACGTTCATCACCGAGAACTCGGGGGTCTCGCCGTTGCCGGCCACCTCGACCAGGGCCTGGTCGTGGTTGCCCCGCAGGCAAATCGCGCCCTCGCCCTCGAGGTACATCGCCGTCTCGACCACGCCGATCGGGTCCGATCCCATGTACCCCACGTAGTCACCGAGGAACACCAGCCGTTCCACCCCGGACTCCCGGGCCAGCGCCAGGGCCCGGAGCATCGCGCTCCGCCTGCCGTGGATGTCGCTGATCACGCCGAACAGCATGGGTCCAGCCTCCTGGGATCCTCTGGAGCGGAGCATGATCCCACGAGCGACGCGCGAGCGCCACCACCCGGGGAACTTCGCGATCGCCTCTAGTCTCCGGTCAGCGCGCGTGCGACCTCGTGCATCAGGCGGGCGGGCTGGTAGGGCTTGTGCACGATCCCCACGGGGCCATCGCTGCCGAGGCGTGCCAGCGCGTCCTGCTCCACGTACCCGCTGGTGAGCAGCACCCGCACGTCCGGCTTCAGCGCGCGCAGCACGTGGAACGTCTCCTCGCCGTCCATCAGCGGCATGGCCAGGTCGAGCAGCACCAGGTCGACGTCGTCACCCCGGCGCTGGAACACCTCCACGGCCTCGGCCCCGCCCCCGGCGGTCAACACCCGGTGACCTGCCGATTCGAGGATCGAGGCGACCGCCTGCAGCACGGACTCCTGGTCGTCGACGACCAGGATGGTGGCCGCGGACACATCCTCCGGTGGGGTGAGGTCGTCCTCGGACGCGGTCACGGGTCGATCGGTCACCGGCAACAGCACGCAGAACCGGCTACCCCGGCCCGGCTCGCTGTCGATGCGGAGGGTCCCGCCGTGGCTGCGCACGATGCCCAGCACCGCGGCGAGGCCCAGCCCCCGGCCGGTGAACTTGGTGGTGAAGAACGGCTCGAAGATCCGTTGCTGGGTCTCGGGGTCCATGCCACACCCGCTGTCGGTCACCTCGACGAACACGTACTCGCCGGCCGGCAACCCCGGGTTGAGGGTACAGCGGGCCAGCAGGGCGTCATCCGCCATCAAGGTGCCGGCGCGGAGGCGAACCACACCCTCGTCGTCGCCCAGGGCCTCCGAGGCGTTGGTGATCAGGTTCATCACCACCTGCCGGATCTGGGTCGCGTCCCCCTCCACGGCGGGCAGGTCCCGGGGCAGGTCGAGCTCCAGGCGGGCGCGATCACTGATGTTGGTGCGCAGCAGCTGGACCATCTCCCCGGCCAGCGCGGACAGATCCATGGGCTCGACCACGAACGCGGCCTTGCCCGAGTAGGCCAGCAGCTCGGCGGTCAGGTCGGCGGCACGCTGCGCGCCCCGCTCGATGTCCGCCAGCCGCCGGTGCACGTCGTGATCCGCGTCCAGCTCCTGGATGGCCAGACCCACGTTGCCCAGGATCCCGGTGAGCAGGTTGTTGAAGTCGTGCGCGATGCCCCCGGCGAGCATGCCCAGGCTCTCCAGGCGCTGGGAGAGCTGGAAGCGCGCCTCCAGGGCCTCGCGCTCCCCTGCGGCCTCCACCTGCTCGGTCAGGTCCCGCACGATGGCCAGCGCGCCGTCATCCGAGAAGGGCACGTGCCGCGCCTCGAAGTGACGCTCTCCTGTCGGCATGGGCAGGGAGTACTCGAACACCTGCGGCTGCCCGGTCCTCAACGCCTCCCGGTTGGCCTCCAGCGCCCGATCGGCCACGGTGGGCACGAGGTCGCGGATGTTCTTGCCCACGATCTCGCTGGCCGGGACGAACAGGTCCTCCTCGCGGAACGCGTAGAACTCCAGGAAGGTGCCGTCGTCCGCCAGCCGGAACATCAGGTCGGGCATGGCCTGCAGGATCGCCCGGGTCTTGCGCTCGCTATGCCGCAGCGCCAGCTCGGTGCGCTTCTGGGCGGTGATGTCGATGGCGATCGCCTGGATCACGCGCTGACCGCCCGTCCGCCCCTCGATCAGATAGGAGGTGTGCAGGCACCAGCGGTCCTCGCCGCTCAACGTGCGCAGGGGGTACTCGCGGTTGCGCACCACCCCGTGCTCGATCACGGCCGCGCGAAAGCTGCCCGGCTGCTCCACGTACTCGAACAGGCTGCCCACGTCGCGGCCGACCAGGGCCTGAGCGTCCGGGAAATCGTCCTGCAGATCGAGGAAGCGCAAGATCACGTCGTTCATGAACAGCAGGGTGCCGTCCTCGGTGAAGCGGTACAGCCCGACGCCGGCCAGGTCGATGGCCTCGTCGCGGATGGCGGCGAGTTCCTCGTCGTCGGGGAGCAGGTCGAGTGGGTCACTCATCGCACGTTCGCCTCCCGCCGCGCGCGCCTTCCGCCCGTCCGTCGTTCTCCCCCCGCGGCAGACCTGCATTGTAGGGCAACGGACCGGACCGAAGAAACCTCTTGCCCCGGAGGGGTCGGATGCCGGAACCTCGCACGATCCGGAGGCAACCATGGCATACCCCCGCTCGCTCCTGTCCACCGCGCTCGCGATGACCGCCTGGCTGTGCTGGTGCGGCGCCTGTGGCCCGCTCGGCCTGGGCGACGACGACGACACCGCCAGCGACGACGAC
>CAZXHG010000065.1:16281-38602 GCA_964639985.1 uncultured Rickettsiales bacterium | reverse complement strand
ACCGGGTACGTGGACGTGGCCAACGCCACCGGCGGCGTGCTGGGCAGCATCTGCGAGTCGGACTGGTCCACGGTGCTGACCAACCTGGCCTGGATCACGGTCAACCTCGCCGACACCTTCGAGCTGAGCTACGCCCCCATCCCCTCGACCATCGACGTGTATGTCAACGGCGTGCAGATGTTCAGCGGTTGGACGTACGACGCAGGCCAGAACGCGGTGGTCTTCGACCCGGCGTTCATCCCCGCGGACGGGGACTCGATCGTGATCGACTACGGGACCTACGGGGCCTGTTGACCGGACGGTGGCGCCCCGGACCGACCGGTCTATAATGACGCAGCCCGTGGCGGGGCAAGCGGAGGGTGGGATGAGCCGCGAGACGCTCGACGACGACGCGATCACTCGCGTGGACAACGACGGTCCACCACCGGAGACGACCACCACCCAGGTGGTCGGGGCGACCATCTCGGTGCTGCACGGCTCCGAGTCCGGACGCCTGCACTTCGTGGACGAGCACGGCGTGGTCATGGGGCGCGCGGACGAGGCCGACCTGGTGTTCGCCGACGCCACCATCTCCCGCGCCCACGCGCGCCTGGACCTGCAGAACGGACACTTCTACCTGCGCGATCTCGAGAGCATGAACGGCACGTTCGTGGACGACGACCGGCTGTGGGGCGTCAAGCGGTTGCCTTCCAGCTGCCGCGTGCGTCTGGGGCGGCGCACCGTGTTCCAGTTCACTGCCGTCGATCAGCTGGGCGCCGACTCGTTCCTGCAGCTGCGGCACGCCCTGTTCATCGACCCGCTGACCGGCACGGGCAACCGTTCCTTCCTGGAACAACGCCTGCGCGAGGAGCTCAGCTTCGGCTGGCGCCACCACGAGCCGGTGGCCGTGCTGCTGATCGACCTCGACCACTTCAAGAACGTCAACGACCAGTTCGGCCACGTCTCGGGCGACCGCGTGCTGGGGGACGTGGGCGCGATCCTCAAGGAGACCGTGCGCACCGAGGACTCGGTGTACCGCTACGGTGGCGAGGAATTCTGCGTGCTCGTGCGGGGGGAGTCCGAGCGCGGCCTGCGCGCCATGGCCGAGCGGATCCGCGTGGCCGTGGAGCGCTACTCGCTGAGGACCGACCGCGGCGAGGCGCGGATCACCGTCTCCATCGGCATCGCCACCCTCGACCGGCGCGAGGAGGAGTTCGAGCAGACGATCAGCATGGGCGCGGAGACCACCAACGAGATCGTGGCCCTGTCCGAGGAGCTGATCGTGGAACACGCGGACATGGCCCTGTACCGGGCCAAGGAGTCGGGCCGCAACCAGGTGGTGATGTACGGCGATTGACAGCCTGCTCGACAGACCCTACCCTTCGCGCCGCATCGGGCGCCCGCGCGTTCAAAGAAGAGACCCCATGAGCATCCCCGACCGGTTCGGCTTCTACGGCATCCTCACCGACCCGCTCGTGGGGTACGAGCAGCTCGCCGAGGTGATGGTCTCGCGACGGATCCCGTTCGTGCAGCTGCGCATGAAGGGCGTGTCCCGAGACGAGGTCCTGGCCGTGGCCCGCCGGCTGCGCTCGATCGTGATCGCGCCGTCACGCCTGATCATCAACGACGATCCGGGGGTGGCCGCCGAGGTGGGCGCGGACGGCGTGCACCTGGGCCAGGACGACATGCCATTCGCCGAGGCGCGGGCCATCGTCGGACCGGACGCGATCATCGGCCTGTCGACCCACGATCCCGGCCAGACCCGCGCGGCGTGCGCGCTGGAGCCGGACTACATCGGCGTGGGCCCGGTGTTCCCCACGCCCACCAAGGCCACCCCCGACCCGGCCCTGGGCCTGGACGGCATGGCCGCCATGCTGGCCCTGACCACGGTCCCGGCCGTGGTGCTGGGCAGCATCGACCACGACAACGCCGCGGACGTGCTGTCCGCGGGTGCGACCAACCTCTGCGCGGTGCGGGCCGTCAACCAGGCTGCCGATCCGGCCGACGCCCTGGACCGCATGCTCGACATCCTCGGGTCCCACCCATGACCGGCATCCGCAACTTCGGCATCATCGCCCACATCGACCACGGCAAGTCCCCGCTCGCCGACCGCCTGATCCAGCACGCTGGACTGGTCTCGGACCGCGACTTCCGCGACCAGATCCTCGACAACATGGACATCGAGCGGGAGCGGGGCATCACCATCAAGAGCCAGACCGTGAGCCTGCCGTACACCACGGCCGACGGCGAGCAGCTCGAGCTCAACCTGATCGATACACCGGGGCACGTGGACTTCTCCTACGAGGTCTCCCGGGCGCTGGAGTCCTGCGAGGGCGTGCTGCTGCTGGTGGACGCGGCCCAGGGCGTGGAGGCCCAGACCCTGGCCAACCTGTACCTGGCCATGGAGCACGACCTGGCGATCATCCCGGTGATCAACAAGATCGATCTGCCCAGCGCGGACGTCGAGCGGGTCAGGGAACAGATCGAGACCGAGCTCGACCTCGACGCGGACGAGGCTGTGCTGTGTTCGGCCAAGAAGGGCATCGGCATCGACGAGGTGCTGGCGGCCGTGGCCGAGCGGGTACCGCCGCCAGACGCGGATCCCGAAGCGCCGCTGCGGGCGCTGATCTTCGACGCCCAGTTCGACTCCTACCGCGGCTCCATCGCCAGCATCCGGGTATTCGACGGAACCCTCAAGGCCGGATCGACCATCCGCACCATGTCCAACGGGGAGACCTATCGCGTGGAGGAGGTCGGCCACTTCCTCGTGCAGCGGGAGAAGCGCAAGCAGCTGATCGCCGGCCAGGTGGGGTACGTGATCGCGGGTATCAAGACGGTCAGCGACACGCGTGTGGGTGACACCATCACCGACGACGCCAATCCGGCCGAGGAGCCGCTGGCCGGCTTCCAGCTGGCCAAGCCCGTGGTGTTCTCCTCCCTCTACCCGATCGTGTCGGACGAGTTCCGCGCGCTCAGTGACGCGCTGGAGAAGTACGAGCTCAACGACGCCTCGCTGGTCTATACCCGCGACAGCTCCGTGGCCCTGGGGCAGGGCTTTCGCTGCGGGTTCCTCGGGTTGCTGCACCTGGAGATCGTGCAGGAGCGGCTGGAGCGGGAGTACGACCAGTCGATCCTGATGACCGTGCCCTCGGTGGAGTACCACTTCACGCTCAAGGACGGATCCGAGGTCATCATCGACAACCCGGCCTACTACCCGGCGCCCGAGCAGATCGAGGAGTCGCGGGAGCCGTACATCCGCGCGGACATCTTCTTCCCGGACCGCTACATGGGCGCGGTGATGAAGCTGGTGCTGGAGAAGCGGGCCGAGAACACCCGCTTCGACTACCCCATGCCGGGCCGCATCGAGCTGATCTGCGACATGCCGCTGGCCGAGGCGATCTACGACTTCTACGACCGGCTGAAGACCGTGACCCAGGGGTACGGGTCCTTCGACTACGACCTGGCCGACTACCGCGCCTCGGACCTGGTCAAGATCGACATCCTGGTCAACAGCGAGAAGGTGGACGCCCTGTCCATGGTCGTGCACCGGGAACGGGCGCGGGAGCGTGCGCTGCACGCATGTGAGCGATTGCAGCAGGAGATCCCGCGCCACCAGTTCCGCATCGCCATCCAGGGGGCCATCGGCGGCAAGATCATCGCGCGGACGACGGTGCGGCCCTTCCGCAAGGACGTGACCGCCAAGTGCTACGGCGGCGACATCACCCGCAAGCGGAAGCTGCTGGAGAAGCAGCGCAAGGGCAAGGCGCGCATGAAGATGGTGGGCGAGGTGGTGATCCCACAGAGTGCGTTCGTGTCGGTGCTGAAGACCGATGACAACTGAGTCGTCAGGGCTCTACGTACACGTTCCGTACTGTAACAGAAAATGTGGCTACTGCGACTTCTTCTCCGAGGTGCGTCGGGAGGATGGAGCGTGGGTGGGGGCGGTGGAGCGGGAGTTCGCCTCGCACCGTGGTCGTTTCGGGGAGCTGGCGACCGTGTACCTGGGTGGGGGTACTCCGTCGTGCCTGGACCCGGAGACGATCACACGACTGCTTGATTACCTGCCGCGGTTGGACGACGCCGAAGTGACCCTGGAGGCGAACCCGGACGACGTGGATGCAGGGCGGGCGCGGGCGTGGTTCGACGCGGGCGTGAACCGGATCAGCCTGGGGGTGCAGTCCCTGCGGGACGACCGGCTGGCATTCCTGGGGCGGCGGCACGACGCGGAGGCTGCGCGACGGGCCGTGCACGTGATCCGAGAGGCCGGGTGCGACAACTTGAGCCTGGACCTGATCCACGGGTTGCCCGGGGATGACGGGGAGGTCCTCGAGCACGAACTGTCCGAGCTCGTCGCGCTGCAGCCCGAGCACGTGTCGTGCTACGAGCTGAGCGTGGCCGAAGGCACGCCACTGTCGACCGACGTGATCGCAGGTCGTGCAGTGATGCCGCCCGAGGATCGCTCCCGTGAGCTGTTCCTGTTCGCGTCGGCCTTCCTACGAGAACGCGGTTTCGAGCACTACGAGATCTCCACCTTCGCTCGCTCGACTGGCCTCCGCTCGCAACACAACAGCGCATACTGGGCTCGCCACCCCTACCTCGGTCTCGGCCCCACGGCCCACTCGTTCGATGGCGTGCGGCGCTGGTGGAACACGGCGGGTGTCGACCGCTACCTGGAGCGGATCGGACGCGGCCTGACCGCCGTGACCGAGGAGGAATCGCTGAACGACGACCAGGCCGCCCTCGAGACCTTGATGCTCGGTCTGCGCACGGCCGATGGCTGCGACCGTTCGCTGCTACAGCGCTGGCCCGCGGCCGAGGCGAAGGCCGCCCGCCTCGTGAACGATGACCTGCTGGTCCTCACCGAAGATCGCCTGGCCCCGACCATCGAAGGCATGGCCATCGCCGACGACCTGCCCCTGCTCCTCATGTAGGTCGGGCCAAGGAGCCAAAGGCGACGGACCCGACACCTCCGTGGAGCCCTTCAGACCAGCGGGTCCCGTGTACCCTTCCCGCGGCATCCACGGGATCGCCATCGAGATCCCGACATCGAACGTGGGCCAGGTCCGGCTGTCGTGCCCGCTGAAATACCCCTGCAACGTTGTCCCGAGAAACAGGGCTACCCCCCAAATCCGTGGATAGAACTCCACCCCGCCGCGGATATCCCACCACACGGTCACCGGCGCTTGCTGAGCGCCGGACACCTGGAAACGAATCCGCGCGAACGGCGCGACCACATCTGCGTAGCGGTGCCGCACGCCACCGCCCAGGTATCCACCGGCAGCCACGCGTTTCTGCCAGTCCGGTCCTACGGAGGTGGACTCGTCGCCGTCGTCGCAGTCCCTTTCCCAGTTCTCTCCGCCCACGCCCCCGCCGATGCCGCCCTCAACATCCGCGGCCAGGCCGTTGCCGCCAGCCCGTGGCTGCCAGTACGTGTGACGGAATCCCACGTGACCCATGACCCAGGTCGACGCCATCCCGGCCCCACCTTCCAGGTGAACCGACCTGCCCAGCGGAATCGAGAGCCCGCCGCCGCCTGTGAACGCGCGGGCCAGCACGTCGAACTGCCCGGGCCACGAAACCGACCCGTGCACGTCACCCTGTTCGGGCGCCAGCCGTCCTGGCGCACCGGTCACGTCGCTTCGGATCTGTGGAGCGTAGGACGGGGCAGGGCAGCCGACGAGGCCTGCCAGGGAAACGATGACCATGGTGGCTACGAACCACGCCCGTCGCCGACGGAGATTCCCGTACATGGGCCGAGTCTATCAGGCGGGAAAGGGGACGCTCACAAGTTGACAAGTTCCCCGCGTTCGCGCTGGAGACGCGGGGCGTCGCGCGGCTGGGCCGGTTCGCGGACGAGCCGGGCATCGACGCGGAGGACGACGTCGCGTTGACGGCCCGCGGTGGACGACCCGTCGGACTGCATCGAGCTGCTGCTGTACGGACCCACGGCCGAGCACGGCACGCCGGAGCTGGACATCCTGCAGTGCCGGGCCGAGGACACGGGCACCCTGACCGTGAGCCAGCCGGTGATGCAGGCATTCCCGCTGTGGTCCATGTACGATCCCTATGCACAGGGATACGACTGGCCCGCTTCGGTGCTCACCTGCTACCGGCGGGAGGTGGCCGAGATCGGCGGCACCACGGTGGAGCTGAGGATCCAGAGCTCGGTGACGTTCCGGGTCAACTCGCCGTTCTGAGATGTCGAGGAGGTGCTGGGGTGAAACAACAGGTCCAGGGTCGATCGCGGGCCGAACTGCAGGCTGATTTCACGATCGCCAACCGGCTCGATGGCTGGTTCTTCCGTGTGGACGAGATCGGCCCTGGGGGGGGATATCGAGCCGAGGGGAGTGACGTATACGGCCGGCTCGTCTCTTTCACTGGCGATGATCCCGACGAAGTGCTCGAGCGGTGTGTCGCAGCGGCTCGACGCACCGACGAGGCTGTACGGGCGAGTCAACCCACCTGACCGGAGTGGTACTTCCAGGTTCGGCCCTGCCGCTGGAACAGGCTCTCCTCGGAGAACATGCGTGTGGCCTCACCCTGGGTGAGCACGCAGCGGAACACCACGGTCCCTGAATCACCGGCCGTCCTCGCGGCCAGCACCTGCAGGTCCGCGAATGCCGTGGTCGCACTGAATTCGCGGATCGAGGCCAGCCAGGCGGCGCGGTCGGGCTGCCACTGGGGGCCGTCCGGGTGTGTGGTGGCGATGATGTACTCGGGCAGGTCCAGGGCGTAGGCGCTGAACCGCGAGCGCATCAACGCCTCGGGCGTGGGCACGGGCCGGCCGCGGTGATACACGCGGCAGCATTTCTTGTAGGGACGGCCGGTCCCGCAAGGGCAGGTCGGTGCCATGGGGGGATGGTAGCGGGCCGAGCAGGAGCAGGGTAGGGGAGGGATCAGCGCAGGTGGTTCACGGAGTCCAGCATCTGGGGGCTGAAGGAGCGCCTCGGAGCGTGGAACAGGGTCAGGGGAACCCACGAGCGCCCAGGAGCACGTAGACGTCGGGGCGCTCGGATGGTGACCGGCATCTGCCGGGATCCGTTCGGAGCGCCCCGGTAGGGGTGGAGCTGGTTCGCGGGGACCGGTTGCGCGCTGTCGTCGAGCACGGAGCTGGTGCCTTCTCCGGCCCAGGCCGGAATCGTCTGGCTCAGGATCGCGAACAGAGCAGCCGACATCACCGTGATTTGGATCCGCATGCGGATCCAAACGGACGGTCGCGCGGAAGGTTTCGGTATGCTGTCCGGGGAGGGAGTGCATGTCGGATAGCGGAGCTCGGATCGCCCTCGGTGCGGCCAGCGTGTTGTTCGTCGTCCTGGTGGCCCTCGTCCTGTGGGGTCGACGATCCACTCCCGCTGATCCTGTCGAGGCTTCGCCAACACCCGCGCTTGCCAGCGAGCCGGGCGAGATCGTGGAGCCGGGGCCGATCGATCTCCCTGCCGGTACCCCGGACCTGCGGCGCAACGCGCTGGGCCATCCCCGGGTCCAGCGTCCCCCCTGCCGCCCGTTCGGCCGCGTGACCTGGGAGGATGGCACCGCGGCCGAGGGCGCGGAGATCGAGGTCCTGGACCAGGGCGCTGACTTTGGCAAGTACAACCTGTGGACCCCGACCGGCGTGTTCACCAGCAGCACCGGAAACTACGAACTGCCGCACCAGGAAGGCTGCCCGTTGAGGCTCGGCGCCACGTTGCCGGGCCGGGGCCGCGGCGAGGAGAAAGCGGATCCGTTGCCCAGGAACGCCCGGGTCCCCTACGACATGGAGCGCGACATCATCATGGAGCGCGCCGTGAGCGTGGCCGGTCGCGTGGTGGACGACGAGGACCGGCCGATCGATGGAGCCATGGTGTCAGCATCGCGGGCCTGGCTGGACGATCCGGAGGACCTCATGAACAACGCCCTGGACCGCGAGGCCTGGGGCATGGTGGGCATGAACATGGCGTACGCGGACACCACGGGCCCGGACGGCGGGTTCGAGTTGCGCGCCCTGACCCTGGACACCTGGGCGCTCACGGCCGAGGCCGAGGGGTACGAACCGGTCAAGGTCGAGCTCGAGCACCTGGGCAAGGCCGCGCCGGGGTTCACGGAGATCCGGTTGCAGCCAGCCAGGTGCTGGACGGTGCGAGTGAACGACGAGACGCGAGAGCCCATCGGCGGTGCGGAGGTCCTCGTCTCTGCCGGTCTGCAGACCCATTTCGCGTTCGACGAGGCGGTCACGAACGGCACCGGCGTCGCCGAGATCTGCAGTGTTGCAGCCACTGGCGCGAACCTGAGTGTCAAGGCTCCGGGCCATCTGCAGGCCCACGTGCACAACGACGATGGGCTCCTGGAGCTGGTGGTCGATCTCGAACCTGCCGCCTCGCTCCACGGCGTGGTCGCCGAGCCGAGCCTCTGCCCCGGTCCAGCCCGGGTGTTCCTGGGGATCAGGCAGGACTTCCACTGGGAGGAGGCCACGGTCGACGCCGACTGTGACGTGACGTTCGATCACCTCCCCGTCGGCGAGTCCGAGGTGCGGGTCACGTTCGACTGGCGATTCCACTGGAAAGGGGTTCTCGACCTCCAGGTCGGCGGAGGGGCGCCGGTGAGTTTCGACGACCTCCAACCATTGGAGGTACACCCATCCAACATCTGGAGCACGACGGCGCGGTGATTGTCGGGTGTCGGCTCCGGCGCTTTGCTCGCTGCGCTCGCGACGCTTCTTGAGCCGACCTACGGAGCCGAGGAGCCATCGTATGGGGCGTGGTATCGTCGAACCTGAGGGACCCACGTGACTGAACCGATCCGGACGAGCGTGATCCTGCTGGCCAGCCTGGGCCTGCTCGCGTCCGCGTGCCGCCCGTCCGTGGACTACTGCGCGGACTACGATCCCCATGCCTATCTCCCCGACGAGTGGCAGGTGATACCGCCGGGCACGTTCGAGATGGGCAGCACGGACGGGGATGAGCGTGAGCAGCCCACCCACTTCGTGACCGTGGAGGGGTTCCTGATGTGGCGCACCGAGGTCACGGTCGAGCAGTACGCGCAGTGCTTCTGCGCGGGTGCGTGCGAGGAGCCGTACATCGACGCCACGCCGGTCGTGCAGAACTGGGACGTGCCCGACCGCGAGCAGCACCCGGTCAACTACGCCACCTGGCACCACGCGGCCGCCTATTGCGAGTTCGTCGAGGGTCGCCTCCCGAGCGAGGCCGAGTGGGAGCACGCAGCCCGCTCCGGCGGCCAGCCCATCGCCTACGCCTGGGGTGACGAGTGGGCCAGCTGCGGCCACGCGGTCATGGACGAGGGAGGGCCGGGCTGCGGCGAGGGGCACACCGGAGAGGTCTGTTCCCGGCCGGACGGCAACTCCGACCAGCTGCTGTGCGACATGCACGGCAACCTGTGGGAGTGGGTGGCCGACGAGTACCACGGCAACTACAGCGGCGCGCCCACGGACGGGTCGGCCTGGAACTCCGCGGACGGCAACACGGGCATCGTGCGCGGAGGCAGCTTCGCGGACGACGACGGGCACGTGCTGCGCGCGGCCTACCGGGCCTCGGCCGACCCGGATGTCGGCACCTACACCGCGGGTTTTCGCTGCGCCCGGTGACCCTGCCCCCCTCCCCGGCGACTGCCCTGGTGTATCCTGGGAGCGTCCGGGAGGAGGGTGGCATGGCCGAAGACAAGTGGATGACGCTGGTGAACGACGATCTCGAGGACATCCCGCGCAAGGTGGAGGCGCTCAAGGCGGGGTACTGGCGCAAGGCGCCCGTGTTCATGATGTGCACCATCCTGGGCTCGGTGCTGATGGGGATCGGCCACCTGCACCAGCTGGTGGCCGTGGGCTGCTTCATGGCCGTGACCGGCATGGTCGGCGTGTTCGCGCTGGCCACCATGGACCACCAGACGCTTTGCCTGTACCGTGCGGTGCTGGAGATACGGAAGAACACGCGCGACTGAGCGCTCCGTACGCACGAGGGAGGCAGGATGAGGACGTGGTTGCTGAGCGGCATGCTGTGCCTGGCGTGGGTACTGGCCTGTCCGGGGTGCGACGGGGAGACCGACGACGACGACACCACCCCGACCGATGACGACGACACCACCGTGGGTGACGACGACACCGCCACGGACGACGACGACACCACGGCCGGCGACGACGACACGGTGCCGGACGACGACGACACGGTACCGGACGACGACGACACGGTACCGGACGACGACGACACCGGCGTGCCGCCCGACGACGACGACACGGCCACGGACGACGACGACGACACGACCGCGGGCAGCGGCCCGGACATCGAGGTGACGCCCGCGGCGCTGAACTACGGGGACGTGTACTGGGGCTACCCCGAGACGATCACGCTGCAGATCGGCAACGTGGGCGACACGGACCTGACCATCACCTCCATGATCAGCCCGGTGCCCCCCATCTCGTTCACGCCCTTCACCGGCATCATCGCGCCGGGCGACGTGGAGACCGTGGACGTGACCGCCACCTGCACCACCGAGAACAGCTACAACGGCGCGCTGGTCATCGAGAGCGACGATCCGGACGAGAATCCCCTGGCCCTGCAGGTGGTCATCGCGTGTGACGAGGCATGAGCGCGCGACCGACCGGCGACACGCACATCATCCAGGGAAAGCCCTCGGGGCGGGGATGCGCCTGCGGGATCGTGGTGGCCCTCTGTGCCGCCCTGCTCGTCGGGGCCGTGTTGGTCGTGGGGGTCGTGGGCATCATGGGCGCCATGCGCATGAAGACGCTCCACGACGGTGCGACCCTCCCCCCTCCCGACGAGTGGGAGTCGCTCCAGGAGGGGTGGGGCGAGGCCAGCGGCGGTGAGCAGGGCTCGTGGGGAGAGCTTCGGTTGATCCGCGACAGTCACGTCTATGCGGCGCCCGACGCCTCCAGCGCCTCGCTGAGGGCGATGAAGCCGGGAGACGAGATCGCCTACTACGGGTTCGATGACAGCTTCGGGTTCTACTCGGTCCGCCACGGCGACCAGGTGGGGTACCTGCCGCTGATGGACGCGGAGATCTCCTTCGACTGAGGGGGTTGCTGTCGGCTCCGTCGTTTCGCTCGCTGCGCTCGCTACACTCCTCGAGCCGACCTACAATACCTCGCGCCGGGTAGGGGGTTGGAGTGGTGTGCATGACGGGCAGGGTGGCTGGATGTGACCTGGGCAAGGCGACCGCCCGTTTCGTGATCTGCGAGGCCGGTTCGGACGGCGGCCTGGTGGTGCTGGATCGCCGCGTCGTCCCTCACGACGGCGACCCGCAGGACGCGTTCCGGGCGTGGTACGTCGAGCAGGAGGTGGCTGCCTGCCGCGCGCTGGGCGTCACCGGCCTGCACGCCGTGCAGGTGACCGGACCCGCGGCCCGGTTTCCGGAGGACGCCTGCCAGCAGGCCGCCCTGGGCCTGTGCGTACCCGAGGGCAGCGTCAACCTGGTGCGGGTGGGGGCCAGCGGGTACAGCGTGCTGGCGCGCACGGGCCACGGCCCAGGCGCACGCCACGAGCTGTTGCAGAACGACAAGTGTTCGTCCGGGACCGGAGAGAACCTGCTGCGCATCGTCGGGCGCTTCGGTCTGACCGTGCCCGCGGCGGACGAGCTGGCCCGTGCGGCCGAGCATTCCGTGCCGATCACGGCCCGGTGCTCGGTGTTCACCAAGAGCGAGATGACCCACCACGCCAACCAGGGCGAGCCGGTGGGCGCGCTCATGCGCGGCTACTTCGACGCCATGGTGCAGAACACGGCCGCGCTGCTGGCGCGCAACCGCGCGGACGGGCCGGTGCTGCTGATCGGTGGGTGCGCCACCCTGGGCGCGTTCCACGACGCATTCGCAGCGCAGGTGGGCGGGGACGTGGACCACCCGTCCGACCACGAGGTGTTCGAGGCCCTGGGCGCAGCCCGGCTGGCCACGGACCGCCCGGCCGTGGACCTCCCCGAGGATGGGGCCGTGCTGCTGGTGACCCCGCCCCCGCGGTTCACCGCGCTCGCGCCCGCGTCCGACGCCCGCGCCCTGGTCACGGTCCTCCCGACGGGCGAGCCGCCCGCGGACTGGGCGTCACGGCCGCTGGTCCTCGGCCTGGACCTGGGCTCCACCGGGGCCAAGGCCGCGCTGGTCACCGCGGACGGCGAGCTGGTGCTGGACGTGTACGACCGCACCCGGGGCAACCCGGTGGCGGCAGCGCAGCGGCTGGTGGCCACCCTGCTGGGGGACCGTTCACCGGACGTGCGTGCGATCGGCGTGACAGGTTCCGGCCGTGAGGCCGTGGCCGCGCTGCTGCGGGGCGTGCTCGGCGAGACCGACGCGCTGGTGGTGGTCAACGAGATCGCGGCCCACGCCACCGCGGCCGTTCGTGTCGATCCGGACGGCGGCGCCGACCTGTCCGTGATCGAGATCGGCGGCCAGGACGCCAAGTACGTCCGGGTGGTCGACGGCCGGGTGGTGGAGAGCGACCTCAACCAGGCGTGCAGCGCGGGCACGGGCTCGTTCCTGGAGGAGCAGGCCGTGCTCGCGGACGTGCACGACGTCGAGCGGTTCGGGCGCATGGCCGCCCGCGCCACGCGGCCTCCGGACCTGGGCCAGATGTGCACCGTGTACGTGGCCGACGCCGGGGCGGCCGCCCTGACCGAGGGGTTCGCGCTGGAGGACGTGTTCGCCGGGTACCAGTACTCGGTGGTGCACAACTACCTCCACCGGGTGATGGGGCAGCGCGCGCTCGCGCCGCGGCTGTTCTTCCAGGGCAAGCCGGCCACGAGTCCGTCCCTGGCCTGGACCCTGGCCACGGTCACGGGCCGGGAGATCACCGTGCCTCCCAACCCGGGCGTGATGGGCGCGTGGGGTGTCGCGCTGGCGGCCGCCGAGCGGCTCGGCCGCGACGGACTGGCCGCGGCCGAGCCGGTGGACCTCGTCGGCGTCCTGGAGGCGAGCGTGGTGTCCCGATCCTCGTTCGCCTGTCGCGACAAGGCCTGTGACACCCTGTGTCCCATCGATCGTACCGTGATCGAGGTGGACGGCGAGCAGCGCACGGCCCTGTCCGGGGGTGCATGTGCCAAGTACGAGCTGGTGGGGCGGCAGCGGGCGAGGCTGCCCAAGGGGGCGCCGGATCCGTTCCAGCACCGGGCAGACGCGCTGGCCGCGTTCGACAGCCGGGATCAGACCGGTCCGGCCGTGGCCATCCCGATGACCGGTGCCGTGGGCGCGAAGATCCCCTGGCTGGCCACGTTCCTGCGACAGCTGGGCTGCGCCGTCACCGTGCTGACCTCGGACGGCGACTCCCTGGCCCGGGGCGAGCGGCTCTGCAACGCGTTCGACGCGTGCGGGCCGACCAAGATCGCGCACGCGGTGTGCGACGCAGATGTACCCGTGCTGGTGTTTCCCAACATCCGAGAGGTCGGGGAACGTGCGGGATTCGCTGGCGAGACCTGTGTCACCCAGCAGGCCATGCCCGGGATCGTGCAGCGCGCGCTGCAGGCCCAGGGCAGGGACGTCCGGGTGGTGCGGCCCGTGATGTCCTTCGACCGGGACGCGCCGGACGGACCGCTCGCTCGCGCGCGCTCGGTGGCTGCTGCGCTGGACGGCGTGGTCGACGGGCTCGACACTGCGCAGGTCGAGCAGGCGGTCTCTGCCGCGGATCGGGCCCAGGAGCTTTTCGAGCGGGAGCTCGAGGTCCTGTGTGACGAGGCCCTGGCCGTGGCCCGGGCCGAGGGCCTGCCGGCGGTCGTGGTGTGCGGTCACCGACACGTGATCCACGACCCCGCGATCCACGCATCCATCCCCCGGCTGCTGCGGCAGGAGGGGGTGATGGCGATCCCCATGGACGGGTACCGGGTGCCGGATGGCACTCCGGAGATGGCCAAGGTGTACTGGGCGGACGCCAACCGCTCCATGCGGACGGCCTGGGCCGCGCGCCAGGCCGGGGACGTGTTCCCCCTGCTGCTGTCGTCCTTCGGCTGCGGGCCGGCCTCGTTCGACGAGCACGTGTTCCGCGGCCTGCTCGAGGGCTACCCGCACACGCTGCTGGAGACGGACGGGCATGGTGGTGCGGCCGGGTACGTGACCCGGATCCAGGCGTTCCTGCACGCGGTGGAGCAGTTCCGCGGCGCGGGCGGCGAGGCGGCGGCCGAGGAGCCGGCGGTGCTCACCCACGTGGGCCCCACGCCGCGCACCGGTGCCTACCTCGACCGCGAGGCCCGCTACGTGTTCCTCAACGGCCCGGACCTGCTCGGACCGCTGTTCGCAGCGGTATACCGGGCGCACGGCTTCGACGCGGCTGCGGCCGCGCCCCTGGATCACGGCGCGCTGGTCAAGGGCCAGCGGGACTGTTCGGGCAAGGAGTGCCTGTCGTACCAGCTGCTGTGGGGCGCATTCCGGCAGTTCCTGGAGGACCACCCCACCGACGGCGAGACGCGGCTGATGCAGGTCACGGGCCAGATGTGCCGCGGGGCCATGTTCCCGATCAAGGACAAGCTGGCCGTGGACGCCATGGACCTGGCCGACCGGGTCAAGGTGCTGCCCATCCGCCTGGCCGGCGGCGTGGCCATGACCGCGCGGGTGTGGATCGTGCTGGTGGCGGCGGACATCCTGCGGCAGCTGATGCTGTACCACCAGCCTCGGGGCGCGGACGCGGTGGCGGACCTGTATGCCGGGTTCGGGGAGCGGCTCGAGCGGCTGGCGGAGCGGCCGGCGCGGCGCGGGGTGACGACGGCCTGGGGCCTGGGTATGGACTGGCGAGACGTGGGCCGGCTGCTCGACGAGGCCTCCGGGGCGTTCGCCGCCCTGGAGCGTGGGAGGCCGGCCGGGGACGGGCTGCGCACGGTGTTCGTGTCCGGGGACGCCCTGACCAAGGGCAACGACTTCGCCAACGGCGGCATGTTCACCTACCTCGCCTCCCGGGGCGTGCGCGCGATCCAGGAGCCCACGTGCGACTTCCTGGAGTTCCTCGCCATCGACCACCCGCACCTGTTCTTCGGCCGGGGCGCCGGCCGGGCCAACCAGGTGACGTACTGCATGAGCATGAAGTGGATGCGCGACCGGCTGTACGCACGGGTACGGCGGCTGCACCCCTGGTTGCCGGTGCCGGACGTGCGCGCCGCGCTGCAGGCAGCCGGGCCGGTGATCGACCGGGCCACGAACGGGGGGTCCGTGCTGGGCGTGGGCAGCGTGCTGTACCACGCGGCCACGCAGCCCATCGACGGGTACGTGATGACCAGCTGCTGGGGCTGCGACAACGGCCTGATCGAGGAGAACCTGCTGCGCTACGCCGGATCGCTGCCCGGATACTTCTACTACGATGACGGCACGCCCCTGGACACCCGGCGGCTGGACAGCTTCGTTTTCCGGCTGCACCGGGCTGCGCCTGCGTTGCGATAGCCGCGCGAGAGGTGCAGGATTGCGGCTTCGGTACGGAGAACGACGACCATGGCCCGTGACCCCCGCAAGACCTTCAGCTTCGGCTGCTACGCGATCGCCGGCGTGGTGATCCCGCTCGTGGTGATAATCGTCATGCTGGTCTGCGGCGGCGTGCTTGGCGGGTTCGAGTGGCTCGGGGGCTGGATCTCGTCCATGCGCGGTGAGACGGCCCTGGTGGTGCCGGCCGACGAACCCGTGGCTCAGAACATGTCCGGACCCACGTCGAACCAGTAGCTGTCCTCGAATTCGAGGGTGTAGAGGAAGCCGTAGGGCGCGTACAGGTCGGCGTAGTCCTCCAGCACATCCACGTCCAGCTCGTCGATCCAGGTCTCCCAGGTCGTCTCCCAGGCATCGTTGTCCTCGGCGAGGTCGCGGAACAGCGCGAAGTTGGCGTCCGGGTCGTCCGAGACCAGGTGGGCCTTGTCCGGCCCGACCAGGTTCTCGTACAGGCGCTGGCGCTCGTCACGGACCCACACCTCGTCCAGCACGGCCACGTTCATCTCGCCGTCGTACAGGATGCCGCGGTTGTTCTTGTTGGCCGAACCCACCGACATGTAGCGGTCGTCCACGATCAGCAGCTTGGAGTGGGTGTCGATCTCGGAGAAGTACAGGTCCCGGGTGTCCCAGAACGTGCCCTCCTCGACCACGACGTCGAAGGTCTTGAGCTGCAGCAGGAGGTACTGGTCGGGGACCAGGTCGAGGAACAGCTGGTCGGTGAGGTAGGAGTACTTGGAGCCGCCGTCGTAGTCGGCCACGGGCTTGCTGACCACGATCAGCTTGACCTGGGGTTTCTCCAGCAGGGTGGCGATCAGAAAGTCGTTGAGCAGGGGCGCGCGCCAGTACTGGTCCTCGATGAAGATGTACTCCTCGGCCTGGCTGACCGCCTTGGCCCAGGACTCGAAGATCGACATCTCGGCCCACGGCTCGGGCATGGTCACCGTGACCTGGGCGAAGCTGTCCCCGGGTGAGCTGCCCGTGTACGTGGGCGCGTTGAACGTGGTGACGTTGTCGGCGTAGGCCGCGTCGGTCAGGTGGGCGTGCTCCCAGCGCGAGTGGAACACGTCCTCCACGTCGGTCACGCACGGGCCGTCGACGCGTATCATGTAATCCCGCCGGGGTCCGAAGTCCGGCTCCTGTTCGCGGTTCTGTACGGCCACGCGGTCGTCGGTGGCCGCGTCGATCTCCATGCGCCGCGCGTCGAACACCCGATGGTCCTCGGAGTCCCAGTCCGTGGTCTTGGTGTTCATGCCGCCCACGTAGGCGACTTCGCTGTCGAAGACCCAGAACTTCTGGTGCCACGACGCGGCCGGCACCTCGTAGTCGCGGGCGGTCATGTCGTGGCACGGTTCGTCCAGCAAGGGGGCGTCCGCGTAGACCGGGTTGGCCAGCACCCGGTCGCGGTAGCAGAAGTCCGCGGCCTCGCCCTCGTAGTCGCCCACCAGCGGCACGTCCGTGCCGTTGGGGTGCAGCATCACCTCGAATCCGTCGCCCGGGGTCTCGGCGTGCATGCGCAGGTCCGCGTCGGTGTACAGGATGTCGATCCAGTCCCAGCCGTCGTAGAAGCGGTTGACCAGCAGCCGCTTGGTGGCCTGGTTCTGCTGTTCCAGCAGGACCATCGAGGTGAATTGCTCGCGCTCCCACTCCGTGGAGGTGACGTGGTCGTCGCCGCGGATCAGCTCGAAGTGGGACATCCAGTACCACACGCTGTGGTGGATGGAGGTGTCGGACGCCACCAGGTCGTCGTACAGCGCGGCCCACGAGGCCTCGCCGTTGAGCAGCAGCTCCAGGTCGTTGTCGTGCCGCGCGGGTCGGCCGGTGGCCGCGAACCAGCGGTGGTCGAGGCCGAGGAACAGGGTGGCCGTGGGGCAGGTCTCGCCGTCGTCGGTGCGGACCTCCCAGGCGTGCAGGGCGCGGGCGCCGCTCGAGACCCCCGGCTGCTCCAGCACCAGGGAGTCGGGCAAGGGACCGCCGTTCCAGGTCAGCCGGGCCGTGGCCGGTTCGAACTCGCCCGACTCGGTGATGTCCACGCGGAAGGTGCCCGGCTGGCCGACCGGGATCTGCAGGGGGCCGACGAGCGCGTCGTCCTGGGCCAGGGGCATGCCGTCGGCCTGCACCTCGACCGCGTACTCGGGCAGGTCGTGGCCCCAGATGTCCAGGCCGATCACCTCGAGGTTGAAGGTGTCCGAGCAGGGGGGCTTGACGTCGTCGTCGTCGGCGTTGTCGTCGTCGTCCGTGGCGTCGTCGTCGTCGGGGGGATCGTTGCCGTCGCCGGGATCCGGGCAACCGCACCACAGCACTGCCGCGACGAGCAGCAGCAGCCACACGCGGGGGGGCATTCCGGACTCCCCCGCCCGGGAATCACGCATCGATCACCATGATGTACGGCACCGAGCAGTTGTAGCCGCTGGGCGCGACGATGCGGATCTCGTAGGTGCCGGTGTCGTCACCGAAGTAGTCCCCCTCCAGGGACAGGAACTCGCCCACGCCTTCGCCGCCGTCGTCCGCCTCGGCCACGAGGCCGATGTTGTTGCCGTCGATGTCCTCGATCCACAGCAGCTCGATGGCCAGGTCCGCGCCCGGCGGCACGGTGACCAGCTCCACGTCGATGCCGAACCAGTCCCAGTAGCCGTCCTCCACGTACATCGTCCAGCGGTCCTGGTCGCCGGGCGCGTGGATGAAGGAGTTGATGGTGTCGCTGATCCCGGTCATGTCGCCCAGGTCGTAGCCGCTGCTGTCGTTGTTGGGCTCGTACTGGTCGTACGCCTGCGAGTCCTCGTTGACCAGGGTGTCGCAGTCGTTGTCCTCGTCGTCGCACTCGTCGGGCGCGCCCGGGTGGATGGCGGGGTCGGAGTCGTTGCAGTCGCCGTCGCTGACGCTGTAGCCGTCTCCGTCGTAGTCGTCACTGGCGTCGTCGTCGTCGTCGTCCGGTCCGGGCCAGGTGTCGTCGTCGTCGGTGGCGTCGTCGTCGTCGTCGTCCGGCCCGGGCCACGAGTCGTCGTCGTCGTCGTCCGGTCCGGGCCACGAGTCGTCGTCCGACGTGTCGTCGTCGTAGGGGGACTCGGGAGGGCAGGCCGCGCCGACGGTCAACATCAGAGCGAGGAAGGCCGCGAAAGGAATCGAGGTCACCAGGGAACGGGTCATGGCTCCATCCGCTGTTCGTAGGTCTGTCGCGATCGTACAACAGTTGAGGTGTGCGCTGTGCGGAATCCCTGGTAAGGAGTCAGGTACGAGATGGTCCGCTTCGACCCCATCCGCCGCGGTGAACGGCCTGCCGACGTGGTCGCGATCCTCGGTCCGACCAACACGGGCAAGACCCACCGGGCGATCGAGGAGATGCTGCGCCACCCCAGCGGCATCATCGGGCTGCCCCTGCGCCTGCTGGCCCGGGAGGTGTACGACCGCATCACCGCCCGCATCGGTGAGCGTGCGGTGGCCCTGGTCACGGGCGAGGAGAAGCGGGTACCGCCCGACCCGCGCTACCACGTGTGCACGGTGGAGGCGATGCCCGTGGACCGGGAGGTCTCGTTCCTGGCCGTGGACGAGGTGCAGCTGAGCGCCAACCCGGAGCGGGGGCACGTGTTCACCGATCGGCTGCTGCACGCCCGGGGTACGCAGACCACCATGTTCCTGGGTGCGGACACGATGGCGCCGCTGCTGGGGCGGCTGGTGCCCGAGGCGCGGCAGGAGCGGTTCGACCGCTTCTCCCGGCTGTCCTACGCGGGCCCACGCCGGATCACGGCCCTCCCGCCGCGCTCGGCCGTGATCGCGTTCAGTGCCGCGGACGTGGTCACCCTGGCCGACCGCCTGCGGCGCGCCCACGGCGGCGCGGCCGTGGTCATCGGCGCGATATCGCCCCGGGCCCGCAACGCCCAGGTGGCCATGTACCAGGCGGGTGAGGTGCAGTACATCGTGGCCACGGACGCCATCGGCATGGGCCTCAACCTGGACCTGGACCAGGTGGCGTTCTCCGCGCTGTCCAAGTGGGACGGCCGCCGTCACCGGGACCTGCACCCGGCCGAAGTGGGACAGATCGCGGGTCGGGCCGGACGGTATCGACGGGACGGCAGGTTCGGCGCGTTGTCGTCGGTCGGGCCGCTGCCCGACCGGCTGGTGGACGCGGTGGTCTCGCACCGCTTCGCGCCGCTGAAACGGCTTCGCTGGCGCAACCGAGACCTGGACTTCCGCTCGCCAGGCGAGCTGCTGGAGAGCCTGGACGAGGTGCCGCCGTCGCCGGTGTTCCTGCGGCCGCCGGGTGCGGATGACCGCGACGCCCTCGCGGCGCTGGCCGACGACGGGGCCGTGCACGCGCGCGCCACCTCCCGCGGCGCAGTCCGCCTGCTGTGGGACGTGTGCTGCATCCCCGACTACCGGAGCGACCCGGGAGGCGGGCATGCCCGGCTGCTCGGCCGGCTGTTCACCCAGCTCGTGGACCGGGACGGGACCCTGGACCCCGCCTGGCTCGAGCCGCGAGTGCACCAGCTGGACCGCGTGGACGGGGACATCGACGTGCTGCTGAGCCGCATCGCCCGCGTGCGCACCTGGAACTACGTGAGCTTCCGCAGCGGCTGGCTGGAGGATGCGGTCGGGTGGCAACAACGGACCCGCGCCATCGAGGACAGGCTCTCCGACGCCCTACACGAGCGCCTGTCCCAGCGGTTCGTGGATCACGCGGCCGTGGTCGTGCTGGGCGTCGGCCCGGACGACCCGGAGCCCGAGGTGTCGGCGGACGGCGTGGTCACGGCCGGGAGCCAGGCCCTGGGCCACCTGCACGGGTTCGAGTTCCTGCCCGCGGCAGGCCTGCCCGGAGGCGGGGATCTGCGGCGGTCGGTGCTGAGGTTGCTCGGTCCGGAACTGGAGCGGCGCGTGGAGCGCTGCGTGACCGCGCAGCACGAGGCCTTCACCCTGGACGACCAGGGCACGATCCGCTGGGATGGCGCGCCCCTGGCCCGGCTGGAGCCCGGGAGGGATGTGCTCGACCCGTACGTGCGCGTGATCCAGCTCGACCTGGTGGGCGCGGGCGCGCGCTCCCGCATGCAGCGTCGGCTGCAGGCGTGGAGCCGCGACCAGGTGGAGGAGCTGATGCAGCCCCTGCGCGGCACGGGGGCCGCGGCCCTGTCGCCCCCGGCCCGGGGCCTGGTGTACCTGCTGGAGCAGGAGCTGGGCACGGCCACCCGCGAGTCGGGGCGCGAGCAGCTGCGCGCGCTGTCGCGCAAGGACCGGCGCTCCCTGGCCCGGCTGGACGTGCGCCTGGGCACGCGCTACCTGTACGTGGCGTCCCTGCTCGAGCCGTGGCACGTGGCCCTGCGCAGCGTGCTGGGCGGGCTGCGCCAGACCCGGCGGCCGCTGCCGTCCCCACCGCCAGCGGGCGCGGCGTCCGCGCCCGTGGACCGGGACGTGTCCGCGGATCTGTACCGGGTGATGGGCTACCCGGTGCTGGGGGAGAGGGCCGTGCGCGTGGACCTCGTGGAGCGCCTGGCCGTGGAGCTGCGGTCCACGGTGCGGGAGCACAAGCGGTTCGAGCTGCCCGACGCGGCCGCCTCCTGGCTCGGCTGCACGACCGAGGAGCTCGAGCCGATGCTCGTCGACCTGGGCTACCTGCGCGGGGGAGACGGGTTGTTCGGCCGCAAGCGGCAGAAGCTGTCGCGGCGGGGCCGGCCGCGTCGCACCCGTGCTTGACCGCGCGCGATCGCGGCCGCAGTGGTAGGCTGCTACGTCCACGGAAGGACCGGATGCGGCTGCGAGTTCCGATCACGCTGATGATCCCGTTGCTGTCGGTCCTCGGATCGGGGTGCCAGCCGTCGGTGGACGTGCTGGGCAGCCCGGCCGTGTCCGGCAATACCCCGCCCACCCGTCCGCAGGTGGAGATCGTGCCGGCCGCGCCCATCTCCGGCGACGCCCTCGCCGTGCAGCTGCTGGCCGCGTCGTGGGACGCGGACGGGGACGACGTGGACTACGAGATCACGTGGTCCCGCGACGGCGCACCCCAGGGCACGGGCCAGGAGGTGGCTGCAGGCACGGCCTCGGCCGGCGAGCTGTGGAGCGTGCGGGTTGTGCCCACGGACGGCGTGCACGAGGGTCCGGCCGCCGGTCACGCGGTGGTCGTGGCGTCTGCACCCGAGGACGACCTCGACGGGGACGGGTTCACGGTCGAGCAGGGGGACTGCGACGACGCAGACGCGGACATCCACCCGGGCGCGGGCGAGGACTGCGACGGCGTGGACGACGACTGCGACGGCGACGTGGACGAGGGCTGCGGCGGCGAGTGCGGAGACGGGCTTTGGGCGGGGCCGTGCGAGGAGTGCGACGGCGCGGACGACGGCGCCTGCCCGGGCCTGTGCTCGGCCCACTGCGCCTGCCCGGCGGCCAGCCCGGGCACCCTGGAGATCCACGCTGTGGACGTGGACCAGGGGGACGCCTTCGTGGTGGTCAGCCCGGACGGCTTCGTCATGGCCGTGGACGCGGGCAAGGACTCCCAGTTCGACGAGCTGCAGGCCTACCTCGACGCCGCGGGCATCGACGAGCTGGACTACACGCTAGTCTCGCACATGCACGAGGACCACCTCGGCGGCATGGACGAGCTGCTCGAGGATCACCCCGAGGCCGTGGCCCGGTTCGACCACGGCCGCTACTACGACACCAACGCCTACCAGTCCTATGCGTACGAGGCGGGCGAGTGCCGCTGGACCGTGAACTTCGACGACGAGCTCGATCTCGGGCCGGCGGTGCAGGTGGACGTGCTGCATTCGTGGACCGGCATGGACAACGAGAACCTCAACTCCGTGGTCGTACGGCTGGCGTACGGCGACGTGTCCGTGCTGCTGGGCGGGGACTGCGAGAGCGACGGGTGTGAGGACCACTTCGACCCCGGGCCGATCGACGTGTACAAGGTGCACCACCACGGCTCGGACGACTCGTCGTCCCCGGGCAGTTCCCTTTCGACGGGAAGCAGCTGTTCCA
>CAZXHG010000065.1:10144-16271 GCA_964639985.1 uncultured Rickettsiales bacterium | reverse complement strand
GCCGAACGGACGCCGCGACGTGAGAGTCGTGCGCGGGGGGGGCGCCCCACTCCGCCCCCGGCCCGATCGCCGTGTACACGGGGCCCCCCCACGGCGCGGCCGACTCGTCGCCCACGGCCCTGCTGCAGCAGATGCAGCCGCGGGTGGCCCTGATCCCGGTGGGTTCGAACAACAGCTACGGCCACCCCCACACCACCGTGCTGAATAGGCTGGAGGACGTGGGCGCCGACATCTACCGCACCGACGTGCACGGCGATACCCTGGTGACCACGGACGGCGACCAGCTGTGGGTGGACGGGGTGGCCGTCGAATAGCCGGGGGGGAGGGGGAGTCCAAGTGCGCATGTTCCGTACAGCGTGGGTGTTGATCGTGTGCCTGGCCGTGGCCGTGCCCGCGGCCGCGAAGAGGGCGTCGTCCGAGCGGGAGTTCCGGCTCGAGTACACGGACGAGCGGGGGAAGTCGCGCACCGCGCGGTTCTCGCTGCCGTCGTCCGCGGTGCAGCGGGACCTGGATACCCCGCTGGGCTTCCCGTACGACGACGCGGTGGATGCGCAGGTGAAGGCTGCCCGGCGGTTCGCGCGCACCGTGGACGGGGTGGAGATCAAGGTCCAGGGCCGCAGCAAGGGCATCGCGATCGGGGTGTCGGGCCGGGACCGCGCGGCCATGAGGCAAGCCATGCGTGACACGCAGGCCGCGGCGGACGAGGCGCTGGACGCGTGGATGGCGGACAACGGCTGGACCCGGCACAAGCGCAAGCTGCTGCCGGACCACGCGGGCCTGGTCGAGGACTACAGCGACGACGTGCGGCCCGTGGCCGAGGCCCTGTCCCAGGGCCTGGACCTGACCGATGACGCGGACCGCCGCGCGTTCGCCGACCGGACCCTGTCCATGGTGCAGGGGATCCCCTACGAGAAGCGCAAGGGCGGGGGCGACAAGGGCTACCGCCGGCCCCTGGCCGTGCTGGCGAAGAATCGCGGCGACTGCGACTCCAAGACCGTGCTGTACCTGGCCATCCTGCGCGCGGCCATGCCGCGGCTGGACGCGGCCGTGGTGTACATCCCGCGCCACACCTTCGGCGCGGTCGGTCTGCCCGCGGAGTCCGGCGAGGTGTGCGTACGCGTGGACGGCGAGAAGCTGGTCATGGTCGAGCCGGTGGGGCCTGCGCAGCGCGAGCTGGGCGACGGCGGCCGGCGCTCGAAGTCCCGCGCGCGCAGCGGCGCGGTGCGGGCCGTGACTGTCGCGAAGAAGCCGCTGCGGCAGGTGCCGGGGGTGCTGCAGCGGTAAGGATCAGTCGCCGCAGGTGCCGATGCGCTGGTAGCAGATCTCGATGGCCGTGCCGGTGTCGGGCACGTGGTCGGGTTGGAAGACCACGGCGTTGAGCACGTGGTCGTAGTCCCAGCCCATGGTCAGGGGGACGCCGTCGATGGAGACCTCGATGGTCTCCTCGACCGGGTCCTGGCTGAGTGCGAACGCATCCTGCCACCCGCCCATGGACCACATCAGGCTGGTCAGCGAATTGAACGTCGTGAAGCCGCACACCGACTCGGACAGCCCGCCCGTGGTGATGATCGCCTCGGCATAGCGGGGCGCGGGATCGGCCGTGCCCATGGCACAGGAGCAGCCCACCGCCTCGCCGGTGTACCCGCTGATCGTGAGCAGGTCCGGCGTGGAGAGCAGGCCCTGCAGCATGCCGACGTGTGTGGCCACGTCGTACTGGGACGCGTCGTCCCGGTCGGACACCACGACCACGTGCAGGTGCGAGCCCGCGCGCAGGAAGCCCTCGTTGGGGCCGCCGGGATCGGCGAGAGGAGTGGTGAGTGCGGCGTAGACGTTGTCGAACGCGTCGTCGATGGCGTCGTCGTCCAGGGCGGCCAGGGCGTCGCTGATCGCCGCATGGGGGTCCGGTGTGCTCGGCGTGATGACAGGCGTGGAGCCGTGGAAGACGGGATCGTCGGTCGAGATGATGGCCATCTGCCAGTCGAGGTCAACGACCTCGAGGATGTCGAGAACTGAGCTGAGATTGAGGGCCAGAGACGTGCCCAGGTCCAACAGGGTGTTCGAGCCGTCCACCACCCACAGCAGGTCCACGAGGCCTTCCCCGGTCTGCACGAACTCGTCGCACACCTGCTCGGCGTAGTGACCGGTGCCAGTCTGGGTGGCCAGGGCATCGGGCTGGGCCGGGTCGTTGGAGTACACGTTGAGGTAACCGGTGTCCGGCAGCTCGTCGCAAGGCGTGTAGTAGATGGTGATCGTCTCCATCTCGCCGGGGTTGAGCAGCGTGCCGGGGCCGAAGTAGTAGCTGAACTCCAGCTCCTCGCTGGTGGGCGCGAACACCACGTCCTGCATGGACACCGGTGCCGTGCCCACGCTCATCACCGAGATCGCCTGCTCCGCACTGCACCCCACGGCCAGGTCGCCGAAGTCCCACACGGCCGGATCGAGCATCAGGCTGGGGCCCTCGCCGATCCCGGTGAGCTGCACCTCGATCACGGTCAGCTCCGGGTCGTTGGTGGACGCGCGCAGCACCCCCTCGGCCTCCTCGAAGGCCGTGGGCGCGAACGTCACCTGTAGCGCCACCGAGCCATGCTGCACGATCGGCTCGTCCAGTCCCCCGCCGCCTACGTCGAACGAGGCCGAGCCCTCGAGCCACAGGTCGTACAGGTACAGCGGACCCTCCCCCACGTTCACCACCACCACCTGCTGCGTGAGCGTGGTGCCAGGCTCGAGCGAGCCGAAGTCGAGCGCGGTCTCGCTGACCTCGACGAGGGGTGAAGAGCCGGGTGCGTCCTCGGCTGGCGTGTCCGTGTCCTCGCAGGCGAGGCACAGCACCAACAACATCCAGCCCAGCGCGACGATCGTGCGGTGTCCGGTCATCTCATTCCACCCGCGTTGGTGTCACGATCCTCCCAGGACCTTCAACGGGCGGCACACCGCTTCTTCTCAGTCGTCGCACACACCCCAGCGGGCGTAGGTGATCGTCACCGTGACCCCATCCCCGGGCACCGCGTAGGGTTCGAACACCACGGCGTTGAGCTCCGGGTCGTAGGCCCATCCGTACGGGATCGGGTCGCCGTCCTGGGTCACCTCGATGGTGGTGGTGACCGGGTCGAGGTCGAGCTCGAAGGTGTCGTAGAGCAGGCCCGAGGTCCAGGCCAGCTCGGTCATGGTGGAGCCCCAGTTGGCGTCGCAGATCAACCCCGAGTGGCCGCCGGTCATGGCGATCGCCTGCACGTATCGATCGGTCTGGTAGGCGTTGCCCCCCGCACCCGAACACCCGGTGGGGCCACCGGTGATGCCGCTGATGACGACCTGGTCCGGATCGTCCTTGACCGCCTGCAGCCCCTGCACGTACGCGGTCACCGTGTCCGGGGACTGGTCCTCCTCGTCGCTGACGAAGATCACGTGCAGGGTGGCGTCGTCGCGCAGGAAGCCGTCGTTGGGACCGCCGGGCGAGGCCAGCGGAGGCGTGAGCGCCTCGAGGGCGTTGGCCATGCCCTGTTCGGTGCCCGAGCCGGACGTGCCCAGGTTCACGGCGTCGGCGAACATGGCGGCCAGATCCGGGGTGCTAGGATCCATGATCGGGACGGCGCCCTGGTAGTAGGGACTGTCCGTGGTCGCCACGGCCATGCGCCAGTCCACGTCCGCGGTCGCCTCGAAGGTACCGAGGAACGACGCGAAGTTCAGCGCCAGCATGGACTGCTCGTCGTACATCGACGCGGAGTTGTCCACCACCCACAGCACGTCGGCGCCCCGCTCGGCGCGGCCCTCGAACTGCTCGGTCCAGCGCTCTCCCAGGTGTGCGTCGGCCAGGACCATGGCCCGCGCTTCGGGCCGCGCCGGATCCGAGCTGATCACGTCCAGGACGGCGGTATCCGGGTACGTATCCGTCGCCTGGTAGTGGACCGTGATCGAGGTCCAGTCCTCGGGTTCCAGGATGGCGCCCGGTCCGAAGCCCTCGCCCAGGCTCAGCTCGTCGCTGGTCGCCTCGAAGACGAGCTCGACGAGCTCCAGCGGCAGCGCGCCGGTGTTCCGGATCTGGATCTCCTGTTCGGCACCGCACCCGACCGCGACGTCGTCGAACTCCACCGAGGTCGGGGACAGCTCGATACGCGCTGCGTTCCCGTTGCCGGCCAGCTGCACCTGCAGGTCGGGTTCGAACGGATCGTTGCTGTGCAGGTGGAGTGCGGCCTCGTCCGGTTCGTGGCGGTCCGGCGCGTACCGCACGATCACCGTGGTGCCGGTCCCCGGAGGCAGCTCGCGCTGCAGCTCGGACGTGTCGACCGAGAACGAGGTCGAACCCTGCACGACCACCTGCTCCAGGTACAGGGGTGCCTCGCCCGCGCTGTCCACGGCCAGCGTGCGTTCCACGAGGTCGCCGGCCAGCACGTCGCCGAAGTCCATCTCGTCGACATGAGCCTCGATGCGGGCCAGGGTGGGGCCGTCGTCCGGCATCTCTTCCAGTGGCCCCGGGCAGGCGGTCGCCCAGGCGAGCGCGGTGAACAGCGCGAGTGTGATCATCCCTCGGCGCATGATCTCCCCCTTCTACCCACTACAGTGTCACGACTACGTCGTGTCCTTCAATGCCCGTGTGCCCGCACGAGGGATCGTGTCTGCTACGTTTGTCAGATCCACCTGCCTCGAGGGGAGCCACTGGTGCACCGGGGACTGCTCGCCGCGCTCGCCTTCGTCCTGTTGCTCGGTTGCCGCGGCGGCGCCGAGGCGACAGCGCCTGCCGAGTCCGAGCAGGCCGTCTCGCTCTCCCGCGCGGATCGCGCAGAATTCGTCGAGCAGCAGAAGGACAAGATGCGGGGCGACGGCCGATATCGCCGCGCCCGCACCGTGGACGCAGGCCCGGAGCTCTCCGAGGACCAGCAGGCCATGATCGACCGGCTGGAGGCCATCGGCTACGCCCAGGGCTCCCAGCTCGTGCCCACCCTGGCCGGTGTGACCGTGCACGACCCCGCGCGGGCGCAGCCCGGCTACAACCTGGTCAACTCCGGCCAGGCCACCGAGGCCGTGCTCATGGACATGGACGGCCACGTCCTGCACCGCTGGGCCGACGACTTCTGGGAGGTGTTCCCCGACTACCCGATCCACAAGGGCCACAGCGGCACCGAGTTCTGGCGCCGGGTCCAACTGCTACCTGACGGCGGCCTGCTGGCGATCCACGGCGGCCTGGCCTTGGTGCGGCTCGACCGGGACTCGACGATCCTGTGGACCAGCACGCAGCGCGCCCACCACGATCTGCAGGTAACCGATGACGGCCAGCTGTACGTGCTGACCCGCGTGGCCCACGTGGTCGAGCGGGTCCACCCGGACGAGCCCATCGTCGAGGACTTCGTGTCCGTGTTCGACCTCGACGGCAACGAGCTGCGCCACGTCTCCCTGCTCGAGTGCTTCGAGAACGCCGAACCCTCGATCCGCAAGCTGTGGACCGGCGCCCGCAAGCAGACCGGTGACATCTTCCACACCAACTCCATCGAGGTGCTCGACGGCATAGCCGCGGCCGCCGCTCCCGAATTCACCGCCGGCCGCGTGTTGATCTCGATCTACGAGCTCGACGCCGTGGCCGTGGTCGACCTCGACGCCGTTCAGGTGGTGTGGGCCCACACCAAGGGCTCGAGGCGGCAGCACGACGCGGAGATCGTCGGGCCGGCCCGCATGCTGCTGTTCGACAACCGCGACTCCCGCGGCCGCTCCGCGGTCGAGGAGTACACCCTGCCGAAGATGCGCCGCGCCTGGCAATACGACGGCACGGACGGCGACCCCTTCTACTCCCACACCTGCGGCACCAGCCAGCGCCTGGCCAACGGCAACACCCTGATCACCGAGTCGGACAATGGTCGCGCCCTCGAGGTCACCCCCGATGGCACCAAGGTCTGGGAGTTCTACACCCCCGAACGCGCCGGCGACCACGACGAGTACATCGCCACCCTGTTCGAGGTGCAGCGCATCGACGACACGGACGTCGAGCCCTGGCTACAACGCAAGACCACCCACTGAGCCCCCTTTCGCTCGACTGTTCACCGCTCGACAAACACCTCCTCGGGCGCGAACCGGCCCCTGGCCCCGGTTCACCGCTCGACAAACACCTCCTCGGGCGCGAACCGGCCCCTGGCCCCGGTTC
>CAZXHG010000065.1:9968-10044 GCA_964639985.1 uncultured Rickettsiales bacterium | reverse complement strand
ACCGCTCGACAAACACCTCCTCGGGCGCGAACAGGCGTGTGGGGCCTGTTCGGGGGCTGACAGGTGTTTGTCCGGG
>CAZXHG010000065.1:0-9868 GCA_964639985.1 uncultured Rickettsiales bacterium | reverse complement strand
CGGGCGCGAACAGGCGTGTGGGGCCTGTTCGGGGGCTGACAGGTGTTTGTCCGGGGGTGAACGGGGGTCAGGGAGTGAGGCGGGCGGGGGTGGGGATGTCGTAGTTGGCCAGGATGGTGGCCGTGGCCGCGTCCAGGGTGGTGGCGTCGAGCACGATCTGGCGGCGGATCGAGTTGGGCTGCAGGGTGATGACGTGGAAGCCGTCCTGGGGGTGCTGCAGGGCCTCGTGGATGTCGGCCACCGAGTCCACGGGGAGGCCGTTGACCTGCTCCACGGCCAGGTTGCTCAGGGAGTGGTAGCCCTGGTTGTACGGGTCGGGCAGCACGTAGGCCAGCAGCACGACGCCCTCGCGGTCGTCGGTCTGGCCGTGGCGCTGCAGGTCCCAGGCAGTGAGCAGGCGGACCGGGGCTTTGTTCTTCCAGTCGCCCCAGGCCTGCAGGTAGTTGAGGTCCAGGGGACGGAACACCAGGCCGCCCGCGACCAGGTAGGCGGGCGCGGTGTCGCTGCGGCGCCAGGGCAGCAAGGGATCGGAGGCGTCGTAGCTGCGCAGGGTCAGTTGCAGGTCCAGCAGCTCGCCGTCCCGTAGCACCTGCACCGGGATCACGTCGCCAGCCCTGGTCTGCTCCACCAGCAGGTGGTGGTACTTCAGCCGGCCGTAGTGGGCGTGTTCCACGTACCCGTCCGCGTCGATGTCATGGCCGTCCAGGGACAGCAGCACGTCCCGCGGCTCGATCACACCCCAGGCCGAGCCGCCCTGGTGGACCTGCCGTACGATCACGCCGCGGGGGTCGCCCTCCAGGCCCAGCCAGGCGGCCAGGGCGCGGTCCCGGTTCTCCTGCCAGTACAGGCCCAGGTCGGGCGCGCCGCGGTAGGGCTCGCCGGACAGGGCGTCGGCCAGGTAGGCGCGGATCACCTCCGGGGGGATGACGTGGGCGGCGTCGTCCTTGCCCCACTCGGTGAGGCCGACGAGGTCACGGCCAGCGAAGACCGGCTCGCCCCGGCCCGGGTCGGCCAGGTCGGTGTTGACCACGACCAGGGCGTACTGGGCCTCGTAGCCGCGCACGTGGAACACCTCCATGCGTGCGAACCGGGTGGCGCCGGATTCGAGCTGGCCCTCCTTCCAGCGCACGGTCTGCAGGTCGGCGCGGGTGGGGGCGGCGCGGGCCAGGCGCGCGGGCGCGAGGTCGTCGAAGAACCCAGGCTCGTCCACGGCCAGCAGGGCCAGGTTGACGTGGCGGTCGAGGTGCACCACCCGTGCAGCCACCTTGGGCGGGCGGCCGAACTTGTCCACCTGGACCAGGGTGGCGTTCTCCACCAGCTCGGCCTCGGCCAGCAGGTACGGCCCCTCGACCGCGACCGCGAAGCCGGTGCGGGTCTGGGGCTTGGTCTTGGACCAGGGCCGGTACTCGTCGTGGGTCTGCCAGGTGACGGTCAGGGAGACCACTTGGTCGCCGTGCAGGTCGGCGCGGCCGGCGGTCGCCGGCGCGATCGCCAGCACGGCCACCAGAGACGCGATGACGGGGAGGAGCCTCATAGTCGGCGGTCCTCCGGGATCCCGTACTGCTCCAGGATCGTGGTGTGGGCCTCGTCGGCCGCGGCCCGTTCGATCACGGCGAAGCAGCCGAAGTGGTCGAACTCGAACACCTGGTGGGGGCCGTCGTGGCCCTCCACCTGCTCGACGAGGTCCTCGAGCCGGTGTACGGGCTGGCCGTTGACCGCGGTGACGATCCGGTTGCGGTACCAGGCCATGTCCGCGTTGACCGCGTGGTCCAGCCGGCGCAGCAGGATCACGCGGCGCTGGTCGGGGTTCGGGGGTGCCTCCACCGGTCGGTAGAGGAACTCGTACAGCAGCCTGCGGTCGCCCTTGCGGTACCAGTTGCCGCCGAAGGTCTCCATCACCTCCCGGTCCAGCTCAACGAACACCAGCCCGGCGTACACGTAGTAGCGGGGCAGGCGATCGTACACGTTGGCCATGGCCCGCTGCGGCACGTGGTCCACCAGGGGCACGTCGACATCGGTCCGTTCGCCGTCCCGCAGCACGCTGAAGCGGGCCGACTCGCCCTTCTGGCGGCGGTCTACCAGCATCATGGCGCTCAGTCGCAGACCGTCCACCTCCACGGTGCCGTCGTTGGCCACGTCGCGGCCCTCGATCGCCAGGATCACGTCGCCGAGCTGCAGGGCGCCGTCTGCGCTGGAACCGGGATAGATGAACTCCACGCGCACGCCCCGGTCGTCCGAGCCCATGCCCGCGCGAGCGCGCGCCGCGCCGTTCTCCATGTTGGCCGTGAGCGCGCCGAGCTCGGGGTAGCCGTCCACATGGCCGTCGGCCACGTCGTCGAGGAAGTGGTGCACCACCTCCGCGGGAATGAAGAAGCCCACGTTGTCCAGACCGGAGATGCCCTGGAAGGCCACGCCCATCACGGCGCCGTCCTGCACCACCGGCCCGCCCGAGTTGCCCGGGTTGATGGCCGCGTCGGTCTGCACGGTGAGGTGCGCGTCCACGGACGAGTGGGCGTAGGACGACACCTCGATGCGAGAGACCACGCCCGCGGTGATGGACAGGCGCTTGCCGCCCGCGGGGTAGCCGTACGTCTCGACCGTGGACAACAGCGCGGGCAGGGCCTCGGCCAGGGGCAGCGGGGCCAGTTCGGCGAGCAGATCCGGCTCGGTGGGCGCGAGCAGGGCCAGGTCGCAGTCGTGGGCGATGGCGTGCACGCGGGCCTCGTGGGGCTCGGGGTCGCCGTGCAGGTAGATCAGCAGCATGCGGCTGTCGCTGGCCACGTGCGCGTTGGTCATCACCAGCCCGCCCTCGACCACGAACCCGCTGCCCGTGCCCTGGCGGGCCGAGCCGGAGTTCCAGGGGTGGTACCAGTCGCCCCGCTGCGAGTGGTTGACGATGCGCACCACCGAGTCCTCGATGGCCGGCTCGTCCGCCGTGGCCGGGCCGGGCAGGAACAGCAAGGTCATCATCAGCAGTCCCACGGCGATTGCATGGCTGCGGGGGGGGGCGGGGGGGGCCATGATGGTGCTCTCAACCCTCGAAGAGGCGGCGGAATTCCTGGCGCTCGGCGCGGGTGCCGAGCATCAACAGGCCCGTCCCTGGTTCGAGGGGGGCGGTCGGCGGGGGCGTGCCCGCGGTCAGGCCGTCGCGCTGCACGCCGATCACGATCAGGCCGGTGCGCGCGCCGATGCCGCTGGCCGCCAGGGAGACGTTCTCCAGGCTCGCCGGCAGCGGCGTGACGAACACCTCCTCGTGCTCGCCGAGCACGATCAGCTCGCGGTCCTGCAGCACGCTCAGCAGCAGCTTGGCGCCAAGGGAGCTCTCCGAGAGCACGAAGTTCGCGCCCGCCCTCCGCATGGACGGCAGGTTTCGTTCATGGGTCACGCGGCTGACGATGTGGCAGTCCGGGTTGAGGCGGCGGGCGTAGATGGACAGGAAGATGTTGGTGGCATCCTCGCGCGTCGTCAGCAGCACCGAGGGGGTCCGCTCGATGCCCGCGTCCTTCATCACGTCGAGGTTGGCGGCGTTGCCGATGACCACGCGGTCGGCGATGGCCTCGAGGTGGTCCTTCAGCGAAGGATCCCGCTCGACCACGTGCACGAGCAGGCCCTGCTCCTTGAGCGCTCGGGTGGCGGCCTGGCCGACGCGACCGCCGCCGATCACGAGCACCGGGACGTCGGTCGGCTCGGCGTGCACGCACACGTCGGCGAGCCGCTCGAGCTGCTCGTCGGTGCCCACCACCACGATGATGGTGTCGCTGGTCAGCACGATGTCCGGGCGGGCCGGGAAGAACTGGCCAGCCTCGCGCACGGCCACCACGCTCAGGCCGGTGGCGGCGCGCAGCCCGCTCTCGCGAATCGTGGTGCCGGACAGGCCGGTGCGGCGCACGGAGAACTCGGCGATCACCAGCGTGTCGATGTTGCCCACGCGGTGGGCCTGCACAGCGCCGGTGCCGGTGTGCGCGGCGAGGTGCTCACCGAGGGTGTGCTTCAGCGCGATGGCGTGCTGGGCGCCGGACAGCTCCAGCACGTCCATGGCGTCCATGTCGTCGACCCAGGCCACGATGGGCACGTCCGGGGCGTGTTCCCGGCAGGTGAGCGTGGCGATGGTGTTGTCCCGGTCCGAGAGGTTGGCCACCACGTACGCGGCGCGATCCGCGCCCGCCGCCTTCCATGTCTCCAGGGCGTCGGGGGCCCCCAGTACGACCTCCAGCCCGTCCTCGTGCAGGACCCGCGCCTGGGTGGGTTCGGGTTCCAGCACCACGTACGGGAATCCCTGGGCCGTCAAGCGGGGGATGAGCGCCTCGGCCACGGCGTCGTAGCGGCAGATGATCACGTGGCCGCGGGTATCGGGGCCGATCTCCCGCGGTGCCTTGAGCCGCAACTGGGCCTCGACCCACGGGGCGTAGAAGTAGCGGATGAAGGCGAACGGCAGCACGATCATCAGCATGATCAGCCCGGTCAACAGCACCACCAGGCTGAACACGCGGCCCACGTCCGTCTCGAAGGTGATGTCACCGAAGCCCAGCGTGCTCATCACCGTCAGGGTCCAGTACACCCCGGTCATCCAGGTGTGGTCCTGGCCCTCCAGCGCCATCAGCGCATGGAAGCTGACCGAGAACACGACCACGACGATCAGCAGCACCAGCACCTGCTTGAGCAGGAGGCGCAGGTTGATGCGCATCTCCCGCTGCTGCAGGATCGCCAGGATCTGGGGGCTGATGAACTTCACTCGGGCCTTGCCTACCAGGAGATCGAAGAGAAAGCCAGGAATGCCAGCGCTTCGCTAGGGCGTGAAGATCTCCTCTCCGAGCTTCACGCCGGCCAGCTTCAGCTGCGGGAAGAACTCGGGGATGAAGCCGGTGGGGAGGTACGAGCCCACCACGGTGCCGTCCTCCTTGCGGTGTTGCTGCTGGTACCAGAACAGGTCGCGTACTCCCACCGGGGCGTCGTCGTCGGCCATCACCACCTCGGAGATGCGGGTCACGCGGCGGACTCCGTCCGGACCCTGCTCGAGCTGTACGACCAGGTCCAGGCCGTGCATCAGCTGGCGGCGAGTGACCTCGACCGGCACGGGCAGGCCCGCGTGGGGCACCAGGTTCTCCACGCGGATCAGCGCCTCCTCGGGCGTGGAGGCGTGGATCACGCCCAGGGAGCCGCGATGGCCGCTGTTGAGCGCCTGCAGGTACTCCAGGGCCTCGGCCCCGCGCAGCTCGCCCAGGATGATCCGGTCGGGCCGCATGCGCAGGGAGTTGCGGAACAGGTCGCGGGTGGAGACCTCGCCCAGGCCGTCGATGTTGGGGGGGCGGGTGACCATGCGCACCACGTTGGCCTGGCGGAAGCGCAGCTCGGGCGTGTCCTCGATCACCACCAGCCGTTCGTCGCTGTCGATGTAGGTGGACAGCACCTCCACCAGGGTGGTCTTGCCGGAGCCGGACGCGCCGGACAGCAGCATGTTCGTGCCCGCCCGCACGCAGCCCAGCAGCAGGGCGGCCATGCGGGTGTCCATCGTACCCATGGCCACCAGGTCCTCCAGCGAGCCGAAGGAGTGGCCGTACTTGCGGATGGTGACGTGCGGCCCTTCCTCCACCACCGGCGGGATGACCACGTTGATGCGGGAGCCGTCGGGGAGGGACAGGTCCACGAACGGCCGGGACTCGTCCAGTCGTTTGCCCGTGAACAGCAGCATCTTCTCGATGGTGTGGCGCAGGTGGCCCTCGTCGTCGAACGCCACCTCGGCCAGGGCGTTGGCGCCCTTCCACTCCACGAAGATCGAGCGGGGGCCGTTGACCATGATCTCGGTCACGTCCTGGTCGGCCATCAGCTCTTCGAGGGGACCGAAGCCGAGGATGTCGTCGAGCAGATCCTCCATCAGCCGTCGCCGCTGGTCGGGCTCGAGGGCCAGGCCCTGCTCCTCGAGCCCCTGCAGCAGCTCCTCGAGCTGCTCACGGACCGCGGCCTCTTCGGGCGTGAACGGGCCCGTGGCCTCCACCTGGTCGAAGAAGCGGCGCCGGATGGTGTGCTTGAGCGCGTGCTCGTCCATGGTCACTCCTCGTGGGGCACGATCACCCAGCTGTCCAGCTCGGTGCCCGGGCCGTCCGTGCAGTCGTAGCTGCCCGACCCGCTCTGCGCCTGCGCGATCAGCACGTCGAAGCCGGCGATGATGGCCTCGGTGCCCTGCCACAGCACGTGGTGCTCGATGTCGAAGTCCACGGTCACCGGCCGGTTGTGTACGTACTCGTTGCACCCCTCGGACGGCCGCGCGATGCAGGAGGTGTCCGATGGGTTGTCCAGGCTCCAGCCGTCCAGGTCCGTGACGCTGGTGTTGCCCGTGATCAGCACCGTGTCGTCGGCCGCGTCCTTGACGAGCAAGGCGTTGTCGTAGCCGCTCTCACCATCGCAGCTGCCCACCTGGGTGATGGTCAGCGTGCCCATGGCGGCCAGGTCGGGCAGCAGCACGAACGACTGGGGCGTGCCGCTGAGCACGAACTCCACGGTCTGGCCGTCGTCGGTGACGAATTCCAGGGCGCCCAGGGTCCACATCGAGAACGAGCCCGTGATCGTGGTGCCGGACGCGAGGTCGCAGGCGCCGAGGTACACGGCGGGCAGGGCGTCCACGCAGCAGGGATCGGAGGGGTCCGCGCCCGCGCAGGGATCGGGCTCGGCCGAGTCGTCGTCGTCCTGATCGTCGTCGTCGTCGGGTGGCGTGGCGCTGTCGTCGTCGTTGTCGCCCCCGGCCGGCCCGAACAGGTCGGCCGGGCAGGCCAGGCCGGCGAGGAACAGCAGCAGGGCCGGGATCGTGGTCCAGCGGGACATGGGGCCTCCCTCGGTCAGACTATCGCAGCCGGGCTGTTCATGCTCGCCCGGAGCGGTCGATCCGTTGTATGTAGGAGGTGAGCGAGCAGGAGTGGAACCCTGCCGGCGGAGATTCGCGTCTCCTGGCCGGGTAAGGGGAGGTTCCCCTGCGGGTACGCTCGTCCTCGCCCAAGGCCATCTTCGTGTTCGCCGTACTGGTGGGCCTGCTGGGCCAGGTCGTCGGCTGCAACGACGACCCCTGGGAGGGAGTCCAGGGTCCCCTGGCACCGGTCGATCTCGTCCAGTCGGCCGTGCAGGCCATGGACGCCGGCGAGGTGGCGCGCTCCGAGGCGCTGCTGGCCCGCGCCATGCAGCTCGCGCCCCACGATCCAGCCGCCCTGTTCACCCGCTGCTCGCTGCGCTACCACCAGCACCGCTTCGACGTGGCCGAGGCGCTGTGCACCGAGGCCATCGCCCAGTCCGAGCCCGAACCCCCGTACATGATGGTGCTGGAGCGGGGCCTGGTGCGGGTCAAGCGGGGCGACCTCGATGGGGCCGAGCAGGATTTCCAGCGCTGCCGCCAGATGGACCCGGACAACGCCGAGGCCTGGTACGACGAGAGCTGGGTGTGGGCCGCGCGGGGTGACGTGGAGCGGACCATCGAGCTGATCCAGGCGGCTGGCGAGCGCGATCCGGTCTACGCGGGGCGTGAGTTCGTGGGAACCGATCCGCCCTACCGGGCGTTCGGCGGCGATCCCCGCTGGGAGGCCTTCCTCGAGCAGTTGAAGGAGGACGCGCCGGAGCGCCGGGAGTCGGCGCTGACCGACGAGCACGGGGTCGAGGGCGTACCCGGCGCCGGGCGGGGACAGGACTGATGGATCGGCTGGCCCGCTCGACCGTGGCGATCGCGATCGCGCTGGCGGTGCTCGCTGGGGCCAGCGGGCTGGTCCTCGTGCCCGGGACCGTGTGCACTCCCGCCTACTTCGGGGTCGTCCGGCTGCACGTGGCCGCCGGGCACCTGCTGCTGCCCGCGGTGGTCGTGGCGGCGGGCGTGGGCTTTGCCGTTGCCTACCGCCGGTCGGGCTGGCAGGCCGTGCTCCCGACCGTGGCCGGCTTCGTGCTGGCCTCACTGGCCGTGCGGGCGCTGGCCGACGTGGGCTGGCTCGCCGGGGAAATCTCCCTGTCCAGCTGGCTCGGGACCACGGACGGCGACAGGGAGGCGGGCTGGGGAACGCGGGTCCTGCTGCTCGCCACCGTGGGTGGCGTGGTCGCGCTCGCCTGGCGCGATGGAACCGGGAGCGTGCTCGTGCGCAGCGCGGCCATGACCTGGATCGTGGGCCTGTGCTGGGCCAGCGGGGCGGTGCTGCTGCACAGCTCACCGCGAGTGGCAGGCATGGATCCGGTGCACTCGGCCGCGGGCGTGGGCGGGGCCGTGCTGGCCGCGGCCTGGCTGGCCGCGCAGCGCTGGCGGACACGGCGGGTGGCCGCGTTCGCCGTGCCGCTGGTCACGGTCTTCGCCCTGGCGCTGGTGGGGGTGGCGTGGAGCGCGTGGTACCGGGTCGAACACGGCCGCAGCTACGGCGTGCACGATCCGCCGCGCACCGGCGGTCGCGGCGTGGCGGTGCAGAGCACGCCCGCCACGCGCGAGCAGATGGCCGACACCGGCCGCCCGCGGATTCCCGAGGCGTGGCTGGCCGGCTCCCTGCGCTGTGGTCAGCCCAACTGCCACCCCCGGCAGACCCACCAGTGGGCCGGGTCCAACCACCGCTTCTCCGCGGACAACCTCGCGTTCCAGCGGGTGGTGGGCGAGATGATCGGCGAGCTCGGACCGGAGTCGGCCAGCGCGTGCCTGAACTGCCACGACCCGGTGCGCGTGCTCGCCGGCACCGCGGTCGAGGCATGGACCGACGGTGCTCCCGCCCCCATGGGGGAGGGGGTGTCCTGCGCGGTCTGTCACCTGGTGGTGGACGTGCCCCAGCCGCCAGCCAACGGCGTGTTCACCGTGCGGGTGCCCCCGCCCTACCCGGGGCGGGATCTCGAGGCGCAGGAACGCAACATCCGCCTCGATCCACGGCAGCACGCGCGCGACTTCTTCCCGGAGCGGCAGCTGCTGGCGGACGATCCCTGCGTGTCCTGCCACTTCCTCGACATCGGCCCGGAGCTGTGGATGGTGTCGCGCCTGCGTATCGCCATCCCGTCGGACCCGGAGCAGCCGTATGCCCCGGACAACCCGGGCGCGGGCCTGACCTGCGGGGACTGCCACCTGCTGGTGGCGGGCACGAGCCGGCGGGAGGGCGGCAGGTACCTGTACGACCACGAGATGCCAGCCGTGAACCCGGACATGCACCAGTACGCGATCAGTGCGGCTGCCGACGACCAGGCCCTGGCCGATGCGTCGGCCTGCACCCTGGACTACCTGCACGGCCGCACGACGCTGTCCGGGGATCTGCTCGAACTCGTGGCGTCGGGTGTGGATGAGCGGGCCGAGGGCCGGGACGAGGCCCTGGACGCGTTCGGCCTGGTGGCGGCCGGGCCCCTGCTGGAGGTCACGCCCGTTGCGTTCGTGACCGACGATGGGCTCGACCTGTTGGTCACCACGCGCAACCACCGCAGCGCGCACACCTTCCCCAGCGGCTCCAAGGACTTCCGCCAGGTGTGGCTGGAGGTGCAGGTGCACGACGCGTCGGGCGCGCTGGTGGCGTCCCACGGGGCGCTGGACGAGGACGAGCGGCTGCCCGCGGACGCGCACCGGCTGGGTGGCACGGTGCTGGACGTGCGCGGCGAACCGCTGGCCCGGCACCGGGTGTGGGAGGTGGCCGGCATCCACGACGTGAGGGTGATCCCACCGGTGGGCGAGGTGGAGGACCGCTACTCGCTGACCATCCCGGACGACGCGGCGTTCCCCCTGCGCGTGGCGGTGCGCTGGAACCTGCGGCACGCGTCCGCGGAGTTCACCGAGTACGTGCTGCAGCAGGAGGGCGCTCGTTTCCCGACCCACGTGATCGGGGAAGGCACCATCGAACTGCAGAGCGAGTGATCCACGAGCGCCCAGGTGGGGGTAGGTCGGGGGCGG